>NZ_JBHIRY010000037.1:0-46246 GCF_042138635.1 Paenibacillus medicaginis
ACGCTAAGGTAGGAGCACCATAAGGTGCGTTTGCACTACTGGTTAGGAATAAGTCTAAAAGGCTTGTGCGAAGCGCAGGCACTGTCTACGAAGTAGGCAGAGACAAGCTCGTGACTTGAGTCATGAGTTGTTGACATCATTCTACTCCATTCTCTCGCAAACTCCGGCACCATTCGCCATACATTTCGCCACAGCCTGTCAGATGAATCAACCGTTCATCCGGCAAGGCTGTCGCTTCAATGACGATGTGCAGACGCTCCTCAGGCAGGAGAGACGGAATCAGGCTCCCCCATTCCACCAGACAAACGCCTGTGCCGTAAAAATATTCATCCAGGCCGAGCTCACCCGCCTCATCCTCATCGATCCGATAAACGTCCATATGGTATAGGGGCAAACGGCCTTCGTACTCCTTAATCAGGGTAAAAGTCGGGCTGTTCACCACTTCTTCTACCCCGAGATGTCTGGCGAACGCTTTGGAAAACGCGGTTTTTCCCGCGCCCAGCTCACCGTCCAGCACAATCACGGAGCCTGCGGACGACCGGGCGGCCAATGCCGCCGCCAGCCGCTCCGTATCAGCAACACCTTTCGCCAAATATGTGAAATATTCCTCTATCATTGTATATGCCTACCTCTCGGCGGCCCCTCAGGCCTTGCAACTTGTTCTTTATTATATAGCCCTTCTGTACTTTGCCGCAAGAAAAGGGATAAGCAGCCTTAATGACAAAAAGAACCGCTCTGCCGGTAAAACGGCGAGCGGCTCTTCCCTGTCAGGCTTTATTTTTCCTCCAGCCGGGCGGTTTTGACCGTTTGCGTGTTGACAGGATTCGATCCTACCTGCACGGTCGCCATGCCGTTCTCCACATCCACATGCTCAATCCACACCGGTTCTCCCTCAAGCTTGACCGCAATCATTTCCGGTGAGTCCAAGATGGCTTTGGCACGCTGGGCGTCCATAACCTATTCCTCCTTTGCTGCAAAATCTCCTTTTATCTGGCATCAGATCATTTTCTCCGTATCCATGCTCCTTGTTACTATGCGCCAAAGCGAACCCCGCCATGCGCTACATACAAAATGCCATGCTACGCATACTACGTATTGCGCAGTATACAGCCGCTAACAAAGGAAGGTGATCAACGATGCATACCGTCTGGAAAGGAGCGATCAGCTTCGGCCTTGTCCATGTTCCTGTCAAAATGTTTTCCGCAACAGAGGACAAGGATATTTCCATGCGTTACATTCACAAGGAGTGCGGCAGTCCGCTAACTTATGTACGAAAGTGCCCCGTTTGCGACAAAGAGGTCGAGTGGGAGGAAATCGGCAAAGGTTACGAATATGAGAAGGGCCGTTTTGTCATGTTCGAAAAAGAGGAGCTTGAGCAAATTTCCGAACAGGGCAACAAAAACATCACGATTCTGGACTTCGTCAATTTGACCGATATTGATCCGATTTATTTTCAGAAAACATATTACCTGTCCCCGGATCAAGCCGGCGCCAATGCATACAGCCTGCTGCTTAATGCCATGCAGGATACCGGCAAGATCGGCATCGCCCAAATCTCCATCCGCTCCAAGAGCAGTCTGGCGGCCATTCGGGTGCTGGAAGGCTGCCTTGCCATCGAGACGATATTTTATCCGGATGAAATCAGGCCTATTTCGCAGGTTCCCAATCTTCCCGGAACGACAGCAGTTAATGAAAAAGAACTGTCGATGGCCAAAATGCTGATTGAGCAGCTTTCCACTGAATTTGACCCTGAAAAATATACAGATGAATACCGCGCACGGCTACTGGATCTCATCTCACATAAAGTAGCGGGGGAAGAGGTTAAAATCGCTCCGGCCAAACCGCAGACGAATGTTGTGGACTTGATGGCTGCACTGCAAGCCAGCATTGAGGCGGTTAAACCCATAACACCTGATCCGGGTCCGTCTCCAGGCCGCAAGCGTACTGCCAAAAAGCCAGCCGCCCCGGCCAGAGCCGCTGCCGGCGAAGCACCACCTGCTGATCCCAAGCGAAAAAACGTGGCCAGAAAAACAAGCAAGTAAGGAGGCTCCCGTATGGCCAGAACGGTGAAAGGCAGCATAATGATCGAAGGGCGTGAAATCACCATCACCAATCCGGACAAGCCGTTATGGCCGGAAGCCGGGATTACCAAAGCAATTTATTTGACCAGGCTTGCCGTTCTGGCGCCTTACCTGCTGCCTTACTGTCGTGGCCGCCTATTGACCGTGATCCGCTGGCCGCACGGTATTCACGGCGATTTCTTTTACCAGAAAAACGTGCCTGAGCCGAGACCTGACTTCGTCAAAAGCTATGTCCATCAAGGGATCGATTATATGGTGTTGAATGAACTGCCGCAGCTGCTTTGGCTCGGCAATCAGGCTGCACTGGAGTTCCATCCTTCCCTCCATAAGGCAGGCAGTCCGCTCCCCTGTGAATGGATGATTGACCTGGACCCCTCGGTCGAAGAGGAACCGCGAATCATGGAAGCTGCAAGCATCGTGGGAGAAGTGCTGGCTTCGCTCGGCCTGCAATCGATTCCCAAAACCTCTGGCGCTACAGGTGTACAGATTATCGTCCCCGTAACTGAAGGCATTACATTCGACGAACTGCGGAGCGTTGGCCATTTTGTCGGAAAATACGTAACCGAGAAACATCCGTCTCTGTTCACACTGGAAAGGCTCAAAAAGGACCGCGGCACCTGTATTTATTTCGACTATCTTCAGCACTATCATGGAAAAACGCTGGCCGCCCCCTATACTCCGCGCGCCAGAACAGGCGCTACGGTATCCACTCCCCTAACATGGGAGGAGGTTCGGCGGGATGTATCCCCCAAGGATTATCATCTGCTCAATATTGGAGAACGGCTGCAGCGGATAGGGGACCTGATCAGCATGGTTCCTCCACAGCCGATTCGCCCGTTATTGGACTATTTGAACGGCCAAAAACCTGTACAGATCCAATGACCGTACAGGTTTTTAAAGTTCAGGCTCTGCTGCCTTCCTTTACTCATATCTCAAAGCATCGATCGGTTTCAGGCGCGAGGCTTTAAGGGCGGGAATAACTCCGAACAGGATGCCAACAGCCATACAGCTCAGGAATGAATACAGAACCGGCTCAACCGTATATACGATCGGCATCTGTGCCATGCTGTTCAGCAGCCTGGCCGCCCCGATTCCGCCGAGCACGCCGAGGATGCCGCCAAGCAGACTGATGAATACCGCTTCCATCAGAAATTGCAGCATAATATCGCCGCGCTGAGCTCCGATGGCCTTGCGGATTCCGATTTCCCTGGTCCGTTCCGTAACGGCCATCAGCATCATATTCATAATACCCACCCCGCCCACGAGCAACGCAATCCCGGCCACTCCGATAATCAGCAGATTCATGGTACTATCAACGCCGGTAGTCATCTGCAGATAGTCGGTCTGGCTCATCATTTGAAAGTCGTCCGGCTCCCCTTCCTTGATCATATGCCTGGTCCGCAGCTTCTGCGTAATTTCAGCACGCGCACTATCCATTAATTCGGGTGCCGCAGCGGAAACATTCAATTGCTGAATGCTCATATGGCTCATCCGCTCCATGCCGGCCGTGATCGGAATGTAGATCTGGTTGGCACTGTTGTTCATCATGGAGTTTTTATTCGACAGCAAGCCTACAATTTTAAATGGCAGATTGTTAATCAATACCGTTTCCCCAACCGCATTGGCGCTGTTTTCCCCGAACAGGTCACTGGCAGCCTGCGACCCGATGATGGCCACGTTCATCCCTTTTTCCACCTCATAATTCGTGAAGGTTCTGCCAGCCGTGAAGAAAAGCTTTTGCACGCTCGCAAATGAGGCCGAAGTGCCTTCGATTTGCAGATTCACCTTTTGTCTGTTCCAGACGACATCAGCACTGCTCGTCCCGCTCGGAGCCACATCGGCAACGGATCCGAGCTGCTCCAATGCGGCCACATCCTCCAGGGTGAATTCCGGCGGCTCCACAAATTGGGTGCCATTCGCTTCATCATATTGGTAAAATGGGTAAATCATGATCAAATTATTGCCCATATTATTAATCTGTGAGGTGATCTGGGCATTGGAGCCCTTGCCGATCGCCGCAATGGCAATGACCGCCGCAACCCCGATAATGATGCCGAGCATGGTCAGCAACGAGCGCAGCTTATTGCTTTTCAGACTGGAAAAGGACATCTTCAGCGTTTCCAGCAGGTTCATGCGTTCACTTCCTCTGCCGACATTCTGCGCGGGGTAATCCGCTCATCCTTCTCGATCCGTCCGTCCCGGAAATAGATCAGGCGCTTGGCACATGCTGCCACCTCCGCATCATGTGTCACGAGAACGATCGTGATCCCCTGATCATTCAACCGCTGAAAGATGTCCATAATCTCCACGGTCGTGCGGGAATCCAGCGCGCCTGTCGGCTCGTCCGCCAACAGAATGACCGGATCGTTCACAAGCGCACGGGCGATGGATACACGCTGCTGCTGTCCCCCGGACAGCTCGTTCGGCTTGTTCTTCAGCCGGTCCCCAAGCCCTACATGAATAAGCGCCTCAGCCGCCCGCCGCTTCCGCTCCCTTGCAGGCACCCCGGCATAAATCATCGGCAGCTCGACATTTGCCAGCGAGGTGGAACGGGACAGCAAATGAAATTTTTGAAATACGAAACCGATCTTGCGGTTGCGAATCAGGGCCAGCTCATAAGGCTTGGCACCCAGTACCGGATATCCATCCAGATAAAACTCTCCGGAGTCCGGCAGATCCAGACAGCCGAGCACGTTCATGATCGTGGATTTTCCCGATCCCGACGGACCCATGATGGCGACATATTCCCCCTGCTCAATGGAAAGGTTCACATCATGCAGGGCATGAATTTCCTGACCGCCTACCCTATAGGTTTTGCGGACATGCTGAATGTCAATGACGCGGCTCATCCAGCCGCACCTCCCATCATAGGGTCGACCGGCATCGCAGCAGGCGCAGGGATCACCACCACATCCCCTTCCTTTACGCCGGACTTCAGTTCAACCCGGTCAGGAGTGTAAAAGCCCTGCTCAATCGGCACAAATTCATAAGACTCCGGAGCTGCCGGATTGGACGCCACGTATACGCCGTCCTGTCCTCCCTCGGAGCGGATCGCCATGGCCGGAACGAACAGCACGTCTTTATGCGTGCCCAGTAAGATGGATATTTCCATGACCATCCCGGTTTTCAGCTTGCCATCGGGGTTCTTGACAGACAGCTCAATCGGATAAGCGGTGCTCCCATCCTCGGTGGACGGTTCAGGCGATACAAACTTCACCTCTCCCTGAAACTCCTCACCAGGATAAGCGTTGGTACGAAATATTGCCTTCAAGCCTGTCTGCACCTTAACGATATCGCTTTGTCCGATTTTGGCTGCAATCATCAAATTGTTGGCGCTCGCGTTGTTCATCACAATGAACGGAGCCGTCGGGCTTGTCCCTACGTCGCCGTTTACTTTCAGGATTACACCGTCCCACGGGGCCTTGATTTCCAGCTTTGTCAGACTGTCCTGTTTTTGTTTCAGCACGGTTTCGGCCCGCCGTACCTCAATCCGCGCCGCCTCAATCGTGGAATCATCTGTAGGAGTCTGAATTTTTTTCAGCTCAGCCATCGCCTGCCGGTACGATATTTCCGCATCCTCGATCGCTTGCTTCTGTTGATTTTCAATCTTGCGCATGTTCCTCTCTTGCGCTTTATAGTCCTGTTCGGCCTTTTCCAGTGTCTGCTCAGCCTGCTCCATTTCATTGGCGGGAACAGCCCCTTCTTCCAGCAGAAATTTCTGGTCATCATAAGTCTTACGGGCCTGTTCGAGCTGCTTGGAGGACTGCTCTTTCTGGCTCTGGGCCTCCTCAATATCAAAGTTCTGCTTGGCTCTTTCCAGCTCCGTCTTCGCACGCTGCACACTGACCTGCTGGATTTCCACTTCCTCCGGCTTTGGCCCTTTAAGAGCCTCCTCCAGTTTGTTTTTGGCCATAGCCAGGTCGTCCGCCGCGCTCTGTGCCTGATTGCGGGCCTCCGTATCATCAAGACGGGCCAGTACCTGTCCGGCCTTGACCCGGTCCCCTGGCGCGACATTGACCGCTGCCAGCTTATCGGTGCTTTCGCCTGTGAAGTTAAGGTTAACCTCCTTCGACGCTTTGACCGTCCCCGTGGCGTCTAATGTCTCCGTGACGTCCCCGCGCTCCACCTTCAGCGTCTCGTTCTGAGGCACGGCCACTACTTCTTCTTCAGGCCACTGCCAGTATACCACCGCTCCCGCTCCGCATAATGCAAGCACAATAACGGTCCGAATGATCCATTTCCTTCTCCGTTTCTTTTTCCAATCCACGATTGCATCGTTAGCAACGATTTCACTCACAGCCTGTCCCTCCTAGACACTCCACGGCTTATTCAGCGTATATTCCAGCTGGCTTATCTCGATCACCAATTCCTCAAGCTGACGGCGGAGCTGGTCGGCATTCAAGCGGCTCTCCACCAGCTCAGATTGAACGATCATGCCTCTATCCCATTTCTTGCGGGACAGCTCCAGCGCTTTTTGGGCAATATCATAATTTTCCTTCAATCGTATGTATTCCTGGCCCTTGTCCATCAGCGTGCTGTAGGCCGTTCTCAACGATTCAGCAAAATCTTCCTTCCCTTTCGTCAAGCGCTCATTGGCCTCTTCCAGATCCATACGCTTCAGCTTTTTATCAGACTCACTGCCCTGGAAATTATCGTATCTGATATTCCATTCACTGTTCTTGACCGCTTCCTTCAGGTCAATAATCTCCGGGCTGTCCTCCACGAGCTTGCTGATATGGGCCTCGATATCCAGTTTAACGGGCTTACGGTACTCTGGCGGGTTCTCCAAAGTATATGTTGTGCCCTTGGGCTTGCCTATCAGCGTATTTAACGCATCATACGCCTTTTGCAGCTCCAAGCTGCGCTGCCTGACAGTTTCCTCCGCTTCCATCCGGCTGTGTGCGGCATCATCATATTCATTTTGTGCCATGAGACCACGGGATGATTTGGCGGCAGCGATGCGCTCTTTGGCCCGTGCAAGCTCCAGCTGTTGTTGAGCGGTTTCAACATTGTTTTCCGCAACATAAACGGCCTGATAGCTTTTCATGACCGAGAAGTAGACCTTATCCTTGGCAAACTTGGCATGCCTTACAGCCGTAAGATAAGCCTCATTGGCCGAAGTATAACTCTTCCAGCGCGGATTGCTCTCCGAGGCATCAACGCTCCCGTCGACATCATAAGGTGAGATATACCCCAGGTCTTCCACTGCCTCCTGCAATGTAATCCCTTTGCGATCCACGTCCCGTGTCGAACTTCTCAACAGCTCGTTATTAGCCTCTGCCAGAGCTACGGCCTGCTCCAGGGTAAGCTGGACTTCCCCCTGTTGGGCAGGCGCATTTACTTCCGCATTCGATGGCTGCGGCTGCTGATTGCTCCCTGACGCTGCTTTTACTTCTCCGGCCAAAGCGGCGGATAAAGAAACAACAAGCAGCAGGGCAGCCGTTTTCTCTTTCATCATGAAACCTCCCTTTGATCATGCTCTTATTTCCTCTCACACCCTCTCATGACGAGAGGATGGAAAAATAATGAATCCCTTCTCCTTAGATATTGTAAGTGAAGAGGTCACGGTAGATAAAGTTCTAAAAAAACACATTTTTGTAACCTTAAACGACAAAAACCCGCTTCTTCGTCTTCCAGTCTCCTGTCGTTCATGCTCTAAGTATAAGACAGACTGTTAAAATAAGAAGTGGGATAAATATTAACTTTCTCTTAAAAGATCTGGCTCTTTCGTCGATGATGACAAATACGGCAAACGCACCTCGAATTCGGTACGGATGAGATCGCTATGCACCGATATGGCGCCTTCGTGCTGCTCTACAATGTTCTTGGCGATAAACAGGCCAAGCCCGGTGCTTCCCTCCTGATGGGTGCGGGCACGATCCCCGGTAAAAAACATGTCGAACACATAAGGAAGCTCGTCCGCAGGGATGGCATCGCCGTAATTGACGACTTGAACAACAACCCGATCTTCCTCCAGGCGACCGTAAATATCGATGTATTCGCCGTCCTTGCCATAACGGACAGCATTGGACAACAGGTTCTCGAACACACGTGCGAGCAGATCGCCGTCTCCGGAAGTCATCAGCTGCGGCGCAGCATCAAGGCGCGCTTTCAGCTCACCTTTTTCAAATACGGGATACATCTCTTCGGTTAATTGGGTCAGCAGCTCGCTCAGGTCAAGCGGGTTGCGATTGATCCTCAGCTTGCCGTAATTCATTCGCGTTATCTCGAACAGTTCGTCGATCAGCTTCTCCAGCCGCTGCGATTTGGTGTAGGCAATCGTCATGTAATGCTTCATCTGCTCTGCGGTCAAATCCTTGCCCTGAAGGATGAAATCCAAATACCCGATGACGGAAGTCAACGGAGTCCGCAAATCATGAGCCAGGTTCAGCACCAGCTGTTCCTTGCTGTTCTCGGCGAAATCCCCCCGTTCCACCGCCTGCTGCAGCTTTTCGCTGGCCAGGTTGATATCCCGGGCAATGTCCCCGATTTCATCATTGGACGGGATATGGACCCGATGGGAGAAGTCGCCCCCGGCCAATTGGTTGATCCCGCGGGAAATCTCCCGGAAATAAGCAACATAACGCCGGGTTAGCAGATAGAAGTAGAAAAACGAAATCGGAAAAAAAAGGAGCAGGAACACGTTAATATCGCCGATCTCTCTGATGGTTTCCCGGACTTCGAACATCGGATCTTCGCGGTACAACGTATGGTAATATTGCTGCAGCGCCAAGTAGATCAGAAAAGTAGTACCAGCAGACAACAACATACTGAGCCCGAACAGCCGGATCATATGAAAGCGGAAGCTGCGGAATTTGGGTTTAGCCATTGAATGTATAACCTACTCCCCAGACGGTTTTGATCAGCTTGTCCTTGTGCTGGTCCTCCCCAAGCTTCTTGCGCAGAGTACGGATATGTACCATCACAGTATTTCCGCCTTCATAATACGCCTCTCCCCAAACTTGTTGAAAAATATGCTCTGAGCTGAATACCTTCTTCGGATGGCTGGCCAGCAGCATCAAAATATCGAATTCCTTTGGCCTAAGCTCCACCGGTTTGCCGTACAGAAACACGGTCCGCTGCTCGGGATGGATCACGAGCCCCCCGGCCTCAAGCACGGACGCATCCGCCGAAGCCGCCATCGACGGGTTCAACTGAATGAACCGTCGCAATTGGGCATTCACCCTGGCCACCAGTTCCATCGGGTTAAACGGTTTGGTCATGTAATCGTCGGCACCACGAACCAGACCGGTGATCTTATCCAGGTCGGTCGCCTTGGCGCTAAGAAAAATAATCGGCAGATGATGCTGCTCGCGGATTCGCCGGGTCACCTCGTACCCGTCGATCCTGGGCATCATGATATCCAAAATCGCCAAATCCACAGACTGCGTCCGAATCGCGTCGAGAGCCTCTTGTCCGTCAGCGGCTTTTAGGCAACGGTAGCCCTCTCTGGCCAGATGCAGTTCGATCAGGTCGGCGATTTCCGCCTCGTCATCAGCAATCAGGATAGTGATAGGTTTCACGGCGTTCGCTCCTTTTCAGAGACAAGTATAACCGAAGGGGACGGTTTCATCAGTCCGGCATGGATTCGGTATATCACAAAACCAAGAAGTCCTCCGGCGGTATTCAGCAAAATGTCATCAACGTCGAATTGTCCAATTCTGAACAGGAGTTGGGCGGTTTCCAGTCCCAAGCTTAAGAAAAACGCACAGATGCATATTTTTATCCCTGGCATGCCTTCTTTTTTGAACATCAGTCCCAGCAAAATACCCAAAGGGATAAAAATCGCCACATTTCCGAACAGATTAAGTAAAGTATGGTCCGTTAACGAACGCAGCGATCTGGAGATTTCCCAGAAGGGGACCAAATTGCCTGTATGCAACTGCTGCGCGATCAAACCGGGATGCTGCAGGCCGGTCAACAGCTGGCCCCAGAGAAAACCCAAATCCAGGGAATGAAACTTCAATAAGATGATTTTGACCAACACATATATATAAAGGACGAGCAGAGCTCGAAGGCTTAGCACGCTCAGGCGGCCTCTCGCCCTAGCATCCGATCTTGTTACGGTATTCTTGCTCATTCCCGCATTCATATTGTTAATATTCACGCTCGTATTCGTCTTCATCCCCATTGTCGTCACCATCCCGATTTTCGTATTCATCCTGCCCGGTTATTCTCGTACTGTAATGATAACACCGTCCTCATTATTGCCGGAAATCTCGTATTTTCCTCGCGCAGGCACGGTGATCGTATTATCTTCGATTACCGGAAAGTAAAAGACTTTATAGTTTTCTCCCTCGAGCGTGATACTCACCGACTTCTGCCGTTTCAGTAAATCCAGGTACTGTTCCAGGACAAGGTTCTGCTCCTGCATGATCGCGCTGTGCGGCAAACCGACGTAACGGAAATGCCATGGCTCGAATTGAATGCCCGTCATTGCTGTTTTATCCTCGGGATAGCGCAGAATAAATCCATATTTCCAGGAATTATCTTTCAGCCATTTCCCTTCCGGGGCCTGATTCATATCCGCCTGTGAGGAGCCGATATCCATCGATAAACCGAGGTTGTGCTCGCTATACCCTGCCGGCAGGGCGTATTCCGATCCCATATCGCGATACAGCTCGTCCTGCTTGTCTTCGCTCCGATAACCGCTGCTGATCAAGAAATGATTGACCCCTTCCTCTGCAGCGGCCTTGATCATGGTATGAAATTTGTCCACTAGCCGGGGCGATAGCAGAACCGTGTTATCAAGCACGCCGAATCCATCGATCAGTTCGGGGTTCTTGACCAGACTCACCGCTTCCGACTCGGGGGTTAGCCCTTCCGGAACGGGATGGTCCTTGTTGACGAGCAGCAGATCCCCGTGGAATATCATTTCTTTCGTCACTTTTATTGTAAACCCATCCCCATCCGATTGCGAAACCTCTTCAGAATTGTCTATGCTTACGGCAAAAGGCTCCAATTCATCGGACAGGCTGGTCATGCCCGTCTTCAACTTCGTAAATCCGTAGCCCAGCAGCAACAAAATGATAATACAAAAAAACCATTTCTTCATCCTTCAGCTTCCTCCTAATCCTTCGTATGCTTGTAGGATAAAGAAAACTATTAAAGAAGAAATGAGGTTAAAAATAAAATTTTTCTTAAATCACAACATCATTTTTTGAACTGCCTCTTTAGTGTTCGGGCAGAAAAAAAGCCCCCTGAAATGCGGTCAGGGGACGGGCTTTGCCTTATAATTTAGCTTCGCTAATGAATTCCCTTTTTCTTAAATCTTCCACCCTTAACATCATGAATATTGCCGATCGCAACAAAGGCATGGGGGTCCCAATCTTCTACGATGGATTTCAGCTTCGCTTCTTCAAGCCGGGTAATGACTACGAAAATCACCTTTTTGCTTTCACCGGTAAAGCCGCCTTCACCCTCCAGATAGGTGACACCACGGCCCAGCCGGTCGGTCAGCGCATCGCCGATATCCCGGTATTTATCACTGATGATCCATACGGACTTGGACTGGTCCAGACCCTCAATCGTAATGTCGATCATCTTCATGGCAATATAATAGGCAATCATGGAATAAAGTGCGTTAGGCCATCCGAAGACGAAGCCCGCACTGCCCAGAATGAACACGTTCACGAACAGCACGATTTCACCCACCGAGAAGGGCGTTTTCTCACTGACGATAATCGCCACGATCTCCGTGCCATCGAGTGAACCGCCTGAACGGATGACAAGTCCGACGCCAACCCCGAGAATCACCCCTCCGAAAATAGAGCCCAGCAACGGTTCACCCGGCGTCAACGCCGGAACCGGATGAAGCAGGGTCGTGCCGATGGACATGATGACTACACCAAGCAGTGTAGAGAGCGCAAAGGTCTTTCCGATTTGTTTGTACCCCAAAATAAGAAAGGGCAGATTAAGAAGAAATAGAAAAATACCGAGCGGGAGCTGAAATAATTCCGAAAACATAATGGATACACCGGTAATGCCCCCATCAATAACCCCGTTGGGCACAAGAAAAATTTCAAGCGCGACCGCCATGAGCGCCGCTCCAAGCGTTATAAAAGAAATCCGCCGCAGCAGTTTCTTGATTTTATTTTTACGACTGACCGGAAGCCTTTTTTCCAATGCTGCGACTTGTTGCTTTTCGATGGTTTCCATCATCCTTCCCCCCAAATTTATATGGAATAATTTACATATTAATGGATAAAAAAGGGGGCTTATTTTAACAAGCCCCTTCTTCGCAGCATCATTAACTTATGTATAGTATATCACATAATGTTTGATCCATGGCAAAAAAGTCAGCAGGGAGCAGATAAACAACAAAAAAGCCCGCTTTCCCGTCAAATTCAAGCCATTTCAGCCTTTAAAGGAGCGGGGACAGCATGCGGGTTAACATTTCAGCTGCCTTTCGGGTTTTTGGCCGGTTGGAAAACTCTTCGTAATCAATGGGACTGGAGTGCTGCAAGTCCTCCTCGAAGTCCTGCACCAACCGTTTAATGGCCTCGCCCGAAAACAGCACGGCAGTCAGCTCGAAGTTATAAAAGAAGCTGCGCATGTCCAGATTGGCCGTTCCTACGGAAGCCAGCAGTTCATCCACAATCATCACCTTGGCATGGATAAAGCCTTTACGGTATTGATAGAACCTTACCCCCGCCTCAAGCAGTTCCTCAACATAGGATAAGGAAGCAAGCTGCACCAATACGGAATCCGATTTGAACGGAATAATGATCCGCACGTCCACACCGCTGACGGCAGCCGTCTTGAGCGCTTCATAAATACTGGGGTCCGGGATGAAGTACGGGGTGGTCAGCCATATCCTGCTTTGGGCGACAGACAGGGCCCCGAAGCACATTTCCTGGATCGCATCCCAATCCTGATCAGGACCGCTGGCCAGTACCTGCACCTGCTCATTTCCCTGACATTGGTGTGGAGGGAACAGGCTTTCATCGGTAATCCTCTCCCCGGAAGCAAGCTGCCAGTCGCCGAGGAATGTGTTTTGCAAAATATAGACCCCATCCCCCTCAATCCTGATGTGGGTGTCCCGCCAGAAGCCATGCTTCGGATAGAGCCCCAAATAATCATTCCCGACATTGATACCGCCGACAAAGCCAACGACACCATCCACCACTACAATTTTACGATGATTCCGGTAATTCACCCGCCGGTCAAGGGTCGCGATGAGCGGAGGCAGAAAAAAATAAAATTCCACCCCTGCTTCCCGGCAGTCACGGACAAAGGAGCGGGGCAGATGGTAGCTTCCCAGCCCGTCCGCTACAAAGCGCACCTTAATCCCCTCCCGTGCCTTGCGCATTAAAACCTGCTGAAAACGCGTACCGATTTCATCATTGCGGAAGATGTAAAACTCGATATGAATGTGATGCTGTGCGCGCTCCATCGCCTGCAGCATGTCGGGAAAAGCTTCTTCCCCGTTCGTCAGTATGCTCGTTGCATTGCAGCCTGTGATAGGTCCCTCCGACAAGCGGGAGAGCAGGTTGAACAAGCGCTCCTGATTGGCGAAGCCGGGATTCTCCATTTGTTCAGGATGCTCGATCACCTTGGTCTGCTTCCAGAGGCGGTCTTTGAGTTCCTCGAATAAGCGGGAACCTCTGCGGCGCATGAACTTGCGTTTTTTATAATCCTCGGCCATGAAATAATAGACGACGAATCCGACCAGAGGGAAGCAGAACAGGATAAAGAGCCAGGCTACCGCCTTGGAAGGATTGCGGAATTCAAGAAGCAGGATCGTTCCGACCTGAAAAATAAAAATCAGCAGCGCAATCACCAGCCAAAAAAGCATGTGGCAACCCCTTTACGAATATACTTTGACAATGGGACACTTTACATCTTTGTCATATATCGCGAAATTCAGGAATACATAGTTAGCAATACAGGCATTTGGCCGGCGATATGGCTGTGCAGCCGCCGCCTGCTGTGTATCTGCCGGAAAGGAAAGGAACTGTATGAAAAAAGGAGACTCAAACCGACGGATGACCCTTCTTTTACTGCGTGACGCACAGCGTCCTGCCCGCCAATTTCAGCTGTCCAGACCTGTTATTATTTGGGTGCCTGCCCTGGCTATCCTGTCCATCTCTACACTCGTCGTATCACTCCAGGTCCGATCCGCCCATGTCATATCCAAACTGGAAACCAACCTTGCTGCCCAAAGCCTGCAATTGGAGATCACCGTATCAGACAAAGAAAAGGCGATTGCCCTGCTTGAAAATGAAGTGATGAAGCTTTCCGATCAGGCCGTTGATATGAAGGAACGCATTCAACGAATGAGCGAGCTGGAACATCAGCTTGAGGAGTTTATCCGAAAATATGATCCCGATTCCTCCACCAAGGAAACAGGGAAGAACACACCGATCTCCTGGGACGGGTCCGGCAGCAAGGGCGGTCAATGGATCGCGGTCCACGACCAGCAGAAGCTGATGCCGGGCCGGGAGCTGAAAGACGATTTTGAGGAGATTCAGGAGATGCTGGATGCCATGGAGAAAAGCGTGCCCAGGACACTGAACCGCGCCGAAGACGCCCGCAAGAACTGGGAACAACAGCGGCAGGCCAGATTGCTGCAGGCCCGAAGGCTTGAACTGTCCCGGGAGGGCAAACCTTCGCTCTGGCCGACAGCCGAACGCCGCCTGACCTCCAGCTTCGGATACCGGCGTGATCCGTTAAACGGAAGCAGCGCTTATCACGCAGGCATTGATATTGCGGGACGTATCGGCGATCCGGTCTACGCGGCAGGCGCGGGAACCATTAAAACTGCCGATCAGATGAGTGAACGCGGCAAATATATTATTATCGAGCACCAGAATGGGCTGCAGACCTGGTATATGCATCTCAACGGGATGAATGTATCCCCGGGTGATCAGGTGGACAAGGGCGACCTGATCGGACAGTTGGGCAACACCGGGCGAAGCACCGGCCCTCATCTCCACTTTCAGGTGGTTAAACAAAATATTCCCGTTGATCCGCTGCTCTATGTACAATGAAAGGCACGCCTGCTAGCCGATCACTGTTTTAATTGAAGCTCAGGGAGGTTATAACATGTTCAAATCGAGCCCCAAGCCCGCAAAGCCCGCACCGGCCCGCTCTACGGATACGCTGCTTTCCACCAGCGCCTTCTTTGAAGGAAAATTGCAGTGTGAAGCTCCGCTGCGGATAGAGGGCAGGTACCAGGGTGAGATTAACAGTACGAGTGTTGTTTTCGTTGGCGAATCCTCCGTTATTATAGCCAACATCACTGCCCCGGAGGTCATTATTGCCGGGAAGGTTTTCGGTGATATCTATGCAGACAACCGGGTTACGCTCACCTCTACGGGAGAGCTGTACGGCAATACAGCCTGCGGCGTGATTGTCATTATGGAAGGCGGGGTCCTGAACGGCCTTTGTCAAATGAAAGGCAAAGCGGATTCTCCGTCCGGAGGCCAGTCTGGATCCCAGGACGAATCACAGTCTGCCGATCCTGCCGCCGGGACCGGCTGATTTCATTTCTATATGCCGGTCCGGGGGCCGGCTTTTCTAATTCCCGCAATTCAAGCCGTTACATCCCTTTTGACAAATACGATCCAACTGATTGCAATGAATATAACGTAGTAAGCTACCAATACGGAGATGGAAAAACCGAGGGTCATGCCTCCCCCGCCAACCGGGGAAACCATATACTGACTGAGGCCCATGTTATTAAACAAGGCGTACTTGGCCCAGCTATACCGCTCAGGAGTGAAAATCAGGGACAGCGTATTCTGCATAAAAAGAATAAACAGGGACAGCCCGATCGTCAGACCCCCGGAGCGGAAGACAGCCGACAGCATAAAGGCAAACGTACAGATGACAAACAAATCCGCATACCGGCTAAGCAAACTGAATGCAGTATATTTCCCGGCACTCCAGCCTGGCAGCATATCCGCCATTCCTCCGGACCCTCGCAGCAGCAGCTGTGAAAAAATGGCGCTGATAAGGATCAGCAGGGCAGTGCCTGCAAGACTGAACAATATGACGGACAGATATTTGGATAAAAGCAGCTTGCCGCGGCTCCATGGACGGATCAGCAGAAGCTTGATGGTGCCTGCCGAATATTCCCCGGCCACGGAATCAGCCGCCACAATGACGGTAAATATAATGTTGAGAAAAAAGGCGACAGAAGCTGTAAGCAGCATGCCGTCCCAAGCGCTGACCCCATCGGCAGCCATATATACAAGAAAAGGTATAACCGCCGTAATAAACGACAGAATCCCAAGCATAACCCAAGTTCGGACGCGGACATAGATCTTTACATTTTCATTATGAACAAGCTTAAAAAAATTAGCCAATGGATGTTTCGCCTCCTGTCATCTCCAGGAATTGATCCTCAAGCGTTCTTGCGGACCGGTGTATGGAATATACATGGATCCCGGCTGCAGCCAGCCTGGAATTCAATTGCGCCGTCTCTTCCCTGCCCAGATCAAGAATAAGGCTCCCGCCTTCAATCAGGCCACCGCCGGCAATGATCTGCGCCTGCTGAGGGTCGTTGACTTCAAAGGCCACACGGGCCGATCCAGGCGTGCCTGCCGTGTTGTTCAAGTCACGTATCCCCACCAGCCGGCCGTTCTGAATAATCGCAACGCTGTCGCACATCAGCTCCATCTCGGACAGCAAATGGCTGGACACAAAGATGGTCGTGCCTTCGGTACGGCTCAGGTGCCGCAAATAATCGCGCAGCTCGCGAATCCCCTGCGGATCCAGACCATTCGTAGGCTCGTCCAGAATAAGAAGCTGCGGGCGGTGCAGAATCGCTTGTGCAACTCCGAGCCGCTGGCGCATGCCAAGCGAATAGGTTTTTACCTTCTCTCTGATTCTTCCTTCCAGCCCGACCAGCCTGACCGCCTCCTCGATCCGCCCCCGGTCCACTCCCGGATTCATGCGGGCATAGTGGAGCAGATTCTGGTATCCTGTCATAAACTTGTACATTTCAGGATTCTCTACAATAGCACCAACATGAGCAATGGCACGTTCGAAGTCTGTCTTGATGCTGTGGCCGCAAATATGTATATCTCCCTCAGTTAACGAAATGAGGCCAACCATCATCCGGATGGTTGTCGTTTTCCCCGCTCCATTCGGGCCAAGAAAGCCGAATATCTGCCCGGCCGGAACATCCAGTGTGAGATTATCAACAAGCGTCCTGGAGGATTTGATCTTGGTGACCCTCTGCATGCGTACAACGGGCTCCATCTGCATCGTTCTGACTCCTTCCGTCCGGAAATACGATTCCCTAAGGGAACAAATCCGGTTTTAAACTATTGTACCATAATATTGTATATCTTCTCCTGTTCTGAATGAAAGTTTACATATAGCAATAGATCCGAAGTTTAATTTACTTTCATTTACATAAAATTCACTTCTTTAGTCATAAATTAAATTCGCCGTTTCTGTTACCTTATAACTATATACGCCCACAAAGCCCGTCATATCACGAAAAAACTGTTCATTCCTCATCTATTTATAGTAAAATGCATATATGCTAATACATTAACCAAGTAAAGATACTATAGTATCTTTATATTTTTGTAAAAATAAAAAATGCAACATCACTTATTCATAATACTCCTTACCCTCTCAAAACAACTTGCAACCAGGAGGAGATACGATGGATTATGGCACCCGCATTGCAGAACTACGGGAGAAAAGGGGTTGGAAGCAGGAAGAGCTGGCACAAATTCTTGGGATTACCCGGGCCGCTCTCTCGCATTACGAGAAAAACCGGCGCAAGCCTGATTTTGACACCCTGACGAAGCTGGCCAATCTCTTCGGGGTATCGATCGATTATTTGATCGGCCGCATCCCGCAGACACAAAATGACACGGAACCGAATGTAAAGCAATTTATTGATCAGCTTGAGCTGTCTGACAAGGATATTTTAAACCGCTTTAATCTTATGATTGACGGGCGCAGCTTAAGCGAAGAGGAAGCCAAACGCTTCATTGCGTTTATCCGTATGGAACGAATGATGGAATGACATGGGAACATCCCAATTACAACACAAAAAGACCTCATATCCACCGTATTAGTGGATATTGAGGTCTTTTTTTTCGAAGAAATTCAGTTTGGGACAGCCTCTTCGTTCTCCCTGTATTGCCCTTTTCAGTCGACCACCGCCTGTACCGGAGCCAGAATGTACTGGACGGATTCACCCGGCCCCAGCGTCTCTTCAAAATCCAGGGTTGGAGAAGCCGACAGCCCGGATAATGTGCTTTGTGCCTCGGCATATGTGGCCCCCGGCCCAAAACGTTCCCCCTGATAGATTCCCTGGTTCGGCATCGTTACACGGACCTTAATGCGCTGGGTTGTCGGTTCAAAGTTCACCAAATTGACCAGCAGCTTGCTGGACTTCGCACCGCTCCCCGGCAGCGGATCAAGTGTGGACGTATCCACCGCACGCACATACACCATTTTATCGGCGGTCTCGCTCTTGTTCAGCACCTCATAGGTCAACGGCTTGCCATGAGTGGCATATGCCAGGCTGAGACGTCTCATAATATCGACGCGTGAATCCAGGCCGCTTGCAAATTCATGAATTTTCGTATTCGCAGGATTGTGATTGTTCAGATCAAAGCCTGTCTCAAATAAAGTGAAATCCTTGTAGAAAGCGGCATGCTGGACGAGCATATCGGCATATCCGATCTGTGACCGCATAATCCGGTCGAACACCGCTGCCTGTGGCTGGTTCGCCCCATAAATCGGTTTATCCGTATGGGAGTCGGAGGTACCAAACTCCGTGTTCAGCATCGTCTTGCTGAGCCCGTCCCTGGACCCGCTGAAGGTCTGCAGGTTTTCAACAAAGCTGCCTCCCCGTCCCTGCACATACGATTCACCATAGGCGTGGCCGTTGGTCAGATCCGTCACATTCTCCAGTTCAAGGCGCTGCTTGGGATCCCTTTCCCATCCGTCCGGATCGCCGCACTGTTGCTTGCCTCCTGTCTGGTTTTTGCATGATTTGACGGAATATGCCGGCCAATAAGCCCATCCGGGAGCTACTGTTTTCATATGAGGGGCAATTTTCTTCCCTTCATTGTTCAGCCAGTTGGCTACTGCCAGATTGACCGCTTTGGAACGGTTGAACAGCCCCGGTTCATTGTCGACTTCAAAAAACTGCACATACGGGCCGTAATTTTGAAGATATGAAGTTAACTTCTGTTTGGCTGAATCCGGCAGTGTACCGTCCGCATTCAGCTTGATGTCGCCTGTATACAGGTACAGGGCAACAGCTTGCATGTTGTACTGCTTGAGGGTCTTGTAATAATTGTCCAGATCGGAGCATGCGTTGCCGACGTTGCTCGCACAGGTAACCCGCATTATATTTCCGCTGTAGGCGATCCCCAACCACTTCATCACGGCCGGAAGATGACGGGTAGCCCCTTTATCATAATAAAACTCGTTATTGTTTACATTGGTTCCCGTGCGGATGTAGCTGCCATGAATCGGTTCAGTAACCGGGGAAGCAAGCTTCTCAAGACTCAGGCTGTCCCATGTCCACCAGAGACTCGAATTCTCCGCCTCGGAGCAGTACAGGCACCGGGCCACCCGGAGCTTGAGCTGGTTTACCCCTGTCTGCAGCTGTTCTTTCGGGATATACAATTGATAATTGCTCTTGAAGGTATACGGACTTTCCGTTCCTGCCACGCCCGCAATCTGGATCATGCCGGAAAACTGATGATTGGAAAATACGGCCATCTGCGGCACCGCTTTGCTGGCATCCAGAATGCGGACATTAAAGCGCACACCGTTGGCCGGAACGGTATCCAGTTCATACTCCAGCACGAGCTCCGGACGGGTCTCGGCATTCAGCCCTGGAGGAATGGATCCGTTAAGCTGAATAACAGGGGAAGAGGTCCTGACGGCCTGCGCCGCACCTCCCGCTGCCTTTAATGCCGTTCCGCTCACTGCTTTAACGTCTACTGTAAGGGATTCCTTACCTGTTCCTCCTTGGAACTCGGTGGAAGAATCATTACTAACGCCAAGCATCCATAACGTTGTAGCCGCAGTCTTGTCATTTTCCTGATTGCTTTTGTTCGCATAACCCAGAAGCAAAAACAAGACAGCTAAGCCAAGCAAGCCCAAAAGCAAATATGCATACTTGTTCGCCAACCCATTTTTCATGTTCTTGTCCACACTTTCTGTACAGAGTCATCTCCGGAACAAGAGAGCTATTCCGCAGTATGGAACAAAGCGCTTGAAGGAATGACCGCTTTGGCCTCCTGTCCGCTCTCCCACATCAGGCGTGCCATAGCATCACCTGTTCCTTCATAATACTCCACTTTGATGTCGTAGAGCTGATCTGCCGTAAGGCTGATGCTCCCTTTGCGTTCCGTCCAGCTTTGCTTGAACCAACTGTCAATAATCAACTGCCCATCCACCCAGACTCGGATTCCGTCGTCGGAAATGGTCGTAAAAGTATAGGTACCGCTGTACCCCGGTTTTACCTTGCCTGTCCAGCGTGCGGAGAATTGATCGGCAGGCACTGCCGGATCCGGCGCGGAGCTGCGCCAGTTGAAATCCAGCCTGGCATCCGTGCGTGTAAGCACAGGTGTCCCGCTTAGATTGATATTGTTGAAGAATTCGGCGTGCAGTCCCTCGTTTACCGTATCTGGAACAGGCTCAGGGGCAGGTACAGGTTCCGGTTCAGGCTCCGGATCGGGTTCTTCCCCGACCGGCGGCGCTCCCGGAGGAGCAGAGTCAGGTGGCTCCACAGGAGGGGCCTCAGGAGGAGCGGCCATGTCGGCAATCAATTCATCCCTAGTCAACGTTCTGTCCTCATTCATGTATGCAAAAATTTGACGGTTCGAATTGTTTTGTGTAAGCATATTGCCCCAGGTCATGGAGTATACCCATTTCGGCTGGGCCGACAGCACTCTCTCAGAAGGCATCTCACCGTGCTCGCCAATGGCAATCGGTTTATTTCCAGCCAGATTCAGCAGGCCGTCATAATAGCTCTGCCTGAAATCATTGTCATAGATGTCCGCAGCCAGAATATCGACCTTGGACAAACCGGGGAACGAACTGGCATAAGGAGCAGCCCAAGCGTTCGGAGCGTTGGGATTCCAGACCCACAGCAGATTGTTCAATTGGTGGACATTCACAAATCGGTCATACATGATATCCCATAATTTAACAAAGTTCCTCTTGTTTCCCCACCAGAACCAGTCCCCGTTCATTTCGTGGTAAGGTCTCCACAGAACAGGCACACCCGCATCCCGCAGCTTGCCGAGGGACACCGCGACCTGATCCAGATCTGCGATCAGCCTTGCATATTCCTTGGTCCCTGGCGTTACATACTTGTTAAATTGCGCCTGGGTGATCTTCGCCTGCACATTGGACCAGGTCAACGGTTTACCAGGAAGCGCCTGATGAAAGGTCATCGTAACGATGCCGCCGGTATTGTGCCAATTCATGGCGCTATATACAACATTGCTGCGCTGGGCTTCGGTCATCGCAGTCGACTGGTTGGAAACAGCACCCAGCTCATAGCCGTGCAGACCGGCGTACTGCCCACTGATGTTCTTCAGCTCAATGTTCAGTTCATCAGGGCTTTCCAGATAATCATGCTGACCGGTAATCATTCCTCTTCCGTCCAAATTGAACAAATACATATATAATTCGCGCGCCTCGGCTGAAGCAGCAGGATTAATCGGCGCTGCTGCAGCCTGGGCAGCAGAGTGTTCACGGGACAGTCCCGATGGAAGCAGGGAACAAAAAAGCATGACAGGCAACAATTTTTGAAAAAATCGATACATAGAATAAGTTTTCATCAATTCTCTCCCTCTCGGTAGCCAGGCTGCCAGCCCTCTAAGGGGTAAGGCCCTTTAGCTTTGCGTACACCTGCCTTTCGGCAGGGTTGCCATTTTTCTATGAAGGCTATGAAACTCCCTCTTATCCTAGAATATCGACTCGGAATTTCCAAAAATTAATATATGATTCATACTAGAACCAATTTTCCGGGATATTTTACAAAATAACCTGTAAAACTACATCATTTTTTTCATTTATATGCACAAAAACGCAACCTGTGCGTTTTTGTATCAGATTATAGAATTTTCTTATGAAATGAACTGATGCAAAGCGATGTCGTTCCAATCTATGCAAAAGCGAACGATATCTTCTTCCACCAGTTCGGAACCAGTCTGCACCTCAATCAGTTCCACATCGGTTACAGCCAAAATGCTGTGCTTCGTGCCTTCCGGAATACGGACCACGTCGCCAGCTTTTACTTTATGCAGCTTCTCGTTCAGAATCACTTCCGCTTCGCCGCTGATGATCGTCCATATTTCGCTCCGCTTCCGATGAAGCTGGTAGCTGATATTTTTGTCCTGCTCGATGCAAATCCGCTTGGTGAGCACTTCATTGCCCTCCGGATATTTCACATAATCCACCACCCGGTAATGCCCCCAACGGCGTTCCTCGTACATCGGCCGCTGATTGTGAGCCTTCAGCACTTCCTTGATCCGCGGGCTTTCCGCTTTGTTGGTTACAAGAATGCCGTCCGGGCTGGCCGCAACGATCAGATCACTGGCCCCGATAATAGTAACTGGAATGTCCAGTTCGTTAATCAGGTTTGTATTCACACAATCCTCGGTCATCACTCCCTTGCCCACCTGACGCTGCGACATTTCCTCTGTCAGCGTGTTCCAGGTGCCGAGATCCTTCCAGAAGCCGTCATAAGGAAGCACTACAATGTTCTCTTCCTTCTCCACCACTTCATAATCAAAGCTTATTTTAGGCAATATATGATATTGCTTCTGCAGTTCTTCGTAATTCAGCGGAAGTCCCTTTCCTTCCAGTATCTTCAGCAGATACCCCAGACGGAAGGCAAAAACTCCGCAATTCCAGAGCGCGCTGCGCTCGATCAGAAGCTCAGCCTGCTCCCGGTTCGGTTTTTCCTGAAAATGACTGACCTGCAGGCAGCCTGCCGCTCCGGCCGAGCCTTCTTTCGGAATGATATAACCGTATTTTTCGGACGGATAGGATGGGACAACACCCATAAGAGCAAGATTGGCGCCCGTTTCCTGCAGCGTGTATTCCATACGTGCCACCGTATGGAAGAAGGTTTGCTCCACATACGGATCCACCGGCAGGATCGCAATGACCGTATCCGGGGATGCGCCAGCGACACTGTACAGATAACTGGCTGTAAGCGCAATGGCCGGAAAGGTATCCCTGCGTTCAGGCTCCACGATAATGCTGGCATCACTCCCGATTTGACTCTGAATCATTTCGAACTGAGCTCTGCCAGTAGCGATATAAGAGGAATCCGCCATTCCGGTATCTCCCAGCTGTCTCCACACACGCTGCACCATAGACTCAGGATGTCCTTCCGGGCTTTCCAACACTTTCAGAAACTGTTTGGAACGGGAATCATTGGACAGAGGCCATAATCTTTTACCGGAACCGCCAGACAAAAGCACCAATTTCATAACTCCACTCTCCCTCCATGAAGTAAATTTCCTAAAAAGGACAATTTTTCCTAGTCACTAATATTATACTGCACCTGCAACGCTTGGCGAAAGGCCGTTAAGCCCACTCATGCGTGGTCTGCCGACCGAATAATACTCCAATCCGGATTCGGCGATCTGCTGTTCAGTGAATACATTGCGTCCGTCTATGAGAATCGGCTTGCGCAGCACGGAGCCCAGCATACGCAGGTCAACCTGTTTGTAGTGATCCCAGTCGGTCAGCAGGCAGACGGCGTCAGAGCCAAGCGCCGCTTCTTCAGGCGTGGAGCACCATTGAATCAACTCATGATTAAACTGCTCCCTGAATTTGTCCATTGCGATCGGATCATGGACTTTGACGAACGCGCCTTCCTTCACCAGGGTTTCCACAATTTCGAGGGATGGCGCCTCCCGGATATCATCCGTATTCGGCTTGAAGGACAAGCCCCATACCCCTACATGTATGCCGTTTAACTGCCCGAGAGATTCGCGCAGTTTGGAAATCATCATATAGCGCTGATCAGCGTTGACCTCCACTACGGATTTAAGCAGCTTGAACTCGTAATCTACATTGCCTGCGATTTGAATGAGGGCATTCGTGTCCTTGGGAAAGCACGAACCCCCGTATCCGATTCCCGCCTGCAGAAAAGAGGAGCCGATGCGCTTATCCATGCCCATGCCAACCGCTACATTGGTAACGTCAGCACCCACTTTTTCACAAATATTAGCAATCTCGTTAATAAACGAAATTTTTGTGGCCAGAAAGGCGTTGGAGGCATACTTGATCATCTCGGCACTCCGGATATCCGTTACATAGATATTGTCCGTAAAATCCTGATGAAGCTCGACCATCGTCTCGCGCAGCGCAGGATTGTCAATACCGATAATGATGCGGTCAGGATGAAGCGTATCGCTGATCGCGGAGCCTTCGCGCAGAAACTCGGGTGCCGATACAATATCAAATGCATGACGGGTATGCCGTGCAACCACCTCACGGATTTTTTCATTCGTTCCAACAGGTACGGTGCTCTTGGTCATTATGATCTTATAGCCGTTCATCGCCGCGCCCACCTCAGCCGCCGCCTGCTCAATGTACTGCAGATTGGCTTCCCCGTTCGGCAGGGATGGTGTCCCGACCGCCAAAATCACGATATCCGAACGACGCACCGCATCTTCCAGGTTCGAAGTGAACTCAAGCCGCTGCTCCTGCAAATTCTGCTCAATCAGTTCCTCGATGCCAGGCTCGTAAATCGGTGACTCGGCCCGCTTCAGCTTTTTAATTTTTTCCTCGGCCAGATCAACGCAAATCACCTTGTTATCCTTCAAGGCAAAGCATACTCCCGATACCAGACCTACATATCCCGTTCCGATCACAGCCAGCTTCATCATGGCTTCAATCCCCCTTTAAGAAAGTTCACATAGGCTTGCTCCACATACTTTTTGAACTGTTCCTTAAACGTGTTTTCGTCAAATTTACGGGCATGCCGTGTAATGTCGTCCACGTTCCACCCATGCTTTTCCACGGCTTCCACCGCTTCCAGCACATCCTCTACTTCATGCCTGCGGAAGAAAACACCGTTCAAATACGGTATGATCGTGTCGAGTGCCCCGCCCCCCTGAAAGGCTATGACAGGCCGGCCGGCCGCATTGGCCTCCAGCGGGGTGATGCCGAAGTCCTCAATGCCCGGAAAGACCAGCGCCCGGCACTCTGCCATCAGCTTGTTGACCTCGCTGTCCTCCAGTCTGCCGAGAAATTGAACATTGGATTTCGCCATCTCTTCCAGTCGCTTCCGGTCAGGTCCCTCGCCGACAATGAGCAGCTTCAGGCCGTTGCGGTTAAAAGCCTGTACGGCCAGATCAATCCTCTTGTACGAAATGAGACGGGATACGACCAGATAATAGTCTCCGATGCAAGAGGATCTCTCAAAGCGGGATGTATTAATCGGCGGAAAAATAACATCCGCATCCCGCTGGTAGTAGGACTGAATACGCCGCTTGACAACCGAAGAGTTCGCGACGAACTGATTTACATTGCGCGACGTTTTCTGATCCCATGATTTCAGGCGGTTCATATAAATTCTCAGCATACTTTTGAACAGACTTGATCTGGACTGTCCGGCCATGTATGTGTCGTAGTCCCACGCAAACCGCATCGGTGTATGACAATAACAAATATGAAAAGTATGCTTGGGTACCTGTATGCTTTTCATAAAAGCACTGCTTGAACTCAAGACGATGTCGAATTCCCTGAAGTCAAAATCGCGGATGGCAATGGGATACAGCGGAAGCACGCCCTTGAAATTGGCCTTCACTCCCGGAATGTTCTGCAGCCAGGAGGCCCTTATATCCGCATCCTTCAAATTATGTGATAAGCGGCTGTCACTGAACACCGTTGTGAAGATGGGAGCGTTGGGATACATGCTGTGAAATACCTCGACCACTCTTTCGGCTCCGCCCATCTGGATCAAATAATCATGTGCTATCGCTATTTTCATCAGTACCATCCTTTTAAACGCAAGATCATTTACACCCCTGCAAGCAAACCGTTGTAGTAACGAACGATATCTTTGACGGTATTTTCGATAACGAAATGCTCCTTTACCCGGGCCATTCCTTTCTGCCCCATCAGCTTCCGCTCTACCGGATGCTCCAGCATCCACCGGACCGCGCCGGCCAGCTCCACAGGATCACCCGGCTGAATCAGCAGCCCTGTCTCGTCATGCACTACCGTCTCTGTCGGCCCTCCTTCATTGGAGGCAATCACCGGCAGGCCGGCGGCCATGCCTTCCACAATGACCTGGCCGAACGGCTCCGGTGTAACGGAGGTATGAATCAGCAGGTCACAGCGTCTCATCAGGCCTTGAATATCATCGACATGTCCGAGCAAATTGACGTTTTTCAGCCCATAACGGGCAATCGTATCTTCAAGCTGCCGTTTGTAATCCTGTTCGCCGAACAGCGCATCCCCGGCCAGCCAGAACTTGACCTGCGTGTCCTCCTTAAAAGAACGCGCCGCCTCCAACAGAATATGCTGCCCCTTCCAGTGGGCGAGCCGGCCCACGAGGACCACGTTGAACTCGCTGCTGTCTCTGCCTGTCGGCTCCGCTTCGTCAACGGACCCTATCGTCTTCGCGAACGCGGAGTATACAACGAGCGTTTTTTTATGCGCAGGCAGCTCCAGTGCCCGCAGCGTTGACTTGGAGTTGGCGATCACACCGTTCGGCAAAAAGCGGGACATCAGCCGGATGATCTTCGCGACAATCGGCTTGAGGTACGGCGGGCCGATATGATCGCGGATATGCCAGATCAGCGGGATTTTTGCCGATTTGGCAGCCACGGCCCCGTAGATGGCTGACTTCAGCGAGTTGGTATGCACGCACTGCACATTTTCCTGCTTTAGCAAAGGTGCCAGCCTTTTACCATAAGACAGCATCTTGAATGCTGCCGCAGGAGCCCCCAGGTTAACGGCATTCCGGTTCCGGTTGCGGACCGTTTCATCCATCGGGACAATGCGGACATCGATGCTCTTCTGGCGCAGCCGGTCGGCCAAATCCCCCTCCTCCGCCAGAATGACCAGCGGATCAATATGTGCCCCGATATGGGTCAATATGTTGTATAACGCTACCTCACCGCCGCTCCATCTGGCGGTATGATCGATATATGCCACCTTCAGCATCCTGCCGCCGCCTTTCTGTTCACGACCTGGTCGAAAATATCCTCCACCTGCTCCGCCACCCGTTCCCACGTGTACTTTTCCAGCACATGTGCCCGGCATTCTTCACGTCCCGGCAGTAAAGTCCGGTCCCCCAGGATGCGCAGCAACCCGTTTTTAATCGCTTCGCTGTCCGTCCCGCCGAACAGGAGCTCAGGACGGAATTTGCTCAGAATTTCCTTGCTGCCTCCAACCGGTGTCGCCATTACCGGCAACCCTGATGCCATAGCCTCGACCGTAATCAGCCCAAAGCCTTCCAAAGCCTGAGTTGGTACAATGAACATATCCGAGGCCTGGTGGTATAAAGGAAGCTCCTCATCGGAGACATAACCGAGCAGCTTCACCTGCCCGTCAAGGCCATATTCCCTGATCTTGGCCTCAAGCTCCCCGTGGAGCGGCCCTTTGCCTCCGATCAGCAGAATATGTTCCGGATACCGCTGGACTACATGTCTCCACGCTTCCAGCAGTTGAACGAGTCCCATCCTGTTGACCAGTCTGCGCACGGTCAGTATGATCGTGGCTTCCTGCGGCAGGCTCAGGCGGGCCCGCACCTGGGTCCGGTTTGCGGGAGGATGGAATCTCTCCACATCGGCCGCGCCGGGTATAATATGAATTTTCTGCAGCGGGACTTTGTACTGCTGATGCAAAATGTCACGGAACGTCTCGCTGAGCACGATAAACTTGTCGGCCAGGCTGTAGGCCTTCATTTCAATTGATTTGGCCATCGTTGTCTTGAGCAGATGCTTAAGCCCCTGGCCTTCAATTTTCATTTCTTCCGTCCACGGGCCGTGAAAGGTCGTGACGACCGGAATTCCGCGCTTTTTAGCTTCCAGTGCCGGTCCAACGCCATAAGGGGCGAAATGGGAGTACAGCACATCGACCGGCTGACAGTTGAAGAAATCCGCCGCATACCGCTGCATCAGATCCCTGCGTTTCCATAATGAAAGATCTTTGCTTCCAATATTGTGAATCTGGATTCGAGCAGATGTCCCAGGTTTTGCCCCGCTGCAAATCAAAGCATCAAGCTCATTTCGCCTGGAAAGCTCCTCACAAATGGATTTGAAATACGTGTTTAGCCCGCCAGGCTGCAGCGAGGGCCAGCTTAGCCCCGTCGCCGCGATGCGGAATCCGCCGCTACTGGACGACATAACTGGTTTCCCCCTTTTTCTCGGCAGTCCCTTCCTCCGTAACGGTAACCTGCTTTTTCCGCCGGGTCAGTTCATAATGCTTGAAGCAGACGAGAAATTCATACATGACCCAGAAAAAAGCGACGGCAAATCCCGCAAGCCCCTTGCGGTACAGGCCGTGCAGGAAATATTTCTGCACAAAGCGGGCAGGTGGCCTGAACAGCAGGTTCGCAATCCGGAAGGGCTTGCCCTTGTCATAGACAGTCTGGGCCTCCAGATCCGTATATTTATTAAATCTCGTCACATGGTCGCTGATGCTGCGGAAGCCGTAATGCCACAGCACGCCATTGAGCTTGATCGTATGCCCTTCCGATACATCAGGCATCTCGTGCACCAGGCTGTTAGTAATTCCGTAGATACGGCGGTTATACAACCGAACCAGATGCTCCCCCTTATTCATCCATTTGCCGAGGAAGTCGCCGATCCGGAACACAGAGTATGCCTTGGCGGGATCATACAGCGTCTCCTTATGCTTCAGAATATCAGCCGCCAGCTCTTCATTGACGACCTCATCCGTATCAATCAGAAAAATCCAGTCATAGCTTGCGTGCTCTACGCCGAACGTCCGCTGCTTGGCATAACCCGGCCACGGATTCGTGAAAACCTTGCAGCCCAAGGATTCGGATACCTGGACTGTATTGTCCTTGCTGCCGCCGTCGATGACGACAACTTCATCCGCAAAGACTTTACAGGATTGTATGGCATTCGCAATTCTGACTGCGTCATCCTGGGCAATGATAACAACAGATATTCTGTTATCCGCCGGAACGCTCGACATATGGTTCATTAGGGGGTGCCTCCTTTTTTCTTTAACCGTTCGCCGGTTTACTCCGAATGTAGTTTGACATTGTTGTACGGAGCCATTGAATATCCTGTCTGGAGATTAACAATCTCGGTATTTTGGTTTTAAGTACAAATCTGACATTCACCAGAATGCAGATAAATCTGAGAATTACCGATGACAGCATGGCAATGCCCGCCCCCGTGAGGCCGTATGCAGGTACAAGAACGATCAGCAGCGGGACAACCAGAGCCAGGCCGAGTCCTTGAAGTATGGTCACAAGCTTGGGTTTGCCCAGCGCCATGAATGCCTGTGCCAGCACCATGGTCCCCCCTCCGATGGAAGCCTCAAGCACCAGTAATCTGAAGACGGTAAGCGCCTCTTTAAATTCGGGTCCGTACAGCAGTGTAAATACAAAGGGAGCAAGCAGCATCAGTATGATCGCCGCCAGAATGGCTGCGGTCGAAGTAATACGAAAGGCCCTGAACGTAATGGCGATCGCATCCTCTTTTTCCAGGCTTGACGCTTTCGGGAAAAGGACGACGATGATCGATGTTGAGAACACGTTGACCATTCGTGCCAGGCTGACGGCCACCGCATACAACCCCAGTTCAGCGGGCGCCAATAACGCAGCGATCAGAATCTGGTCAATATAGATGGAAACCTGCCCCATCAAATCATTGCCATAAGAGCCCATCCCGTAAGTGAACAGCCGCTTGAAATGCAGCCAGCCGTTTTTGATTTTTGGCCTGTACTCACGAATGAGCCGCACCGTGACGGCTACGTACACAGGCAATGACGGAAGCAGGTAAGCCAGTGCAGAGGTATAAGGATTTATGTAGCCTGTTATAATTAGAAGTCCCAATAGAGCAAGCGTGCTCAGCGGCACTATATAACGAAAAATGTTGTATTGCTTGTACTCGCCGCGCACCTGCATCATGGCATTGTTGATTTGCGAGATGGCGATCAACGGGCACATCACCATCGACATTTGCGCAAACAGGATCACACTCGGACTAAAGGCATCGAGCCAGAACGGAATCAGCACAACCCCGACGGTTGACGCCAAACATCCGAATATGACGGCAAGCAGCAGGGCAATGCCATACAGTGTTCCGGCATCCTGCGGAGCTCTCTTGGCGTTGTAAATCAGCGCCGAAGGAACGCCAAATGTCATGCAAAAGGCAAGAAATTGCGACCAGTTGACCATGGCCGTCTGCTCACCGCGTCCGGTCGGCCCCAGGTAACGCGCTGTCAGGATGCCTGTCAGCATATTCACAACCAGGATCAGCATGCTGACGATCATGGTCTTCACGACGGCCGAGCTGTTGTCTTTGCTTCTGGCGAAACGCATGATTGTTCCGACAACTGTCCGGATTGGATTGGACAGCGCTTGTAAATTTTGCACCCGAGCTCACCTTCTTTCCGCCATAGCATCTTTGGCCCACAATCCAACTCCGATCAGCGTCCAGACCACGTAGCCTCTTAAGCCGGGAAAGCCGTTATCTGAAATCAGATTGGCACATGCTCCTGCCCATGCCGCAAATCCCAGCCGTGCGTAAGGCTGAAACGAATTCCGTGCAGCGATCCGGGAAACCAGCTTCTTCGCGATCAGGAACAGACCTGCAAAGAAGAAGCTGGCGCCTGGAACACCAAAAGTTAGAAATAGTGCAATAAATCCGTTATCCATAATGCCGAGTTCACCGAGATCGCCGCCGTTATCCAGCTTCGTTCCGGTTCCTACACTGCCAAGCCCCTGGCCGACCGGGTTGCCCGTCACGGCCGGAAGCATCGTATGCAGCAGATCCAGCCGGTCATTGTAGGAACGGTCTTCCTCTATGGACGTCAGCGTCTCCATCCGTGCGACCAATCCTTCTGCCCCCGGAAGCTTGGGAACGATGTACACTAGCAGCGCTCCCAGCACAACCAGCTGCAGGATCGTCCTCCACTTCCCTTTGGAGGAGGAAGTCAAAATATAGGCAAGCAGCATAATAAACACCAGCAGCCATGCCGAGCGGACAAGGGTGGTCATAAGACATACCAGCGTCAGTATGACGCCCAGCCAACCTAGGGCACCGCGCCAGCGCTTTTCCATCAGCATCGGCATCAGCGCTCCTGCCAGGAAAAAGGCGCAGGGACCGGGGGAGTTCAGAGTAGAGAAAACCCGGATCTCCAGCGGATAAGGCAGGCCAATCGAATTCATCTCCACATGATTCATCCAGAAGGCGTCCCATGGCGGCACGGTCATATATTGGATAATTCCGTATACGGACACGGCGACCGCGATATTGGCGTATGTGGACAAAAGACGGTCGATGTCTTTTATATCAAAAGGCCGTACCGCAAAATAGGGCAGAATCATCAGCGGAATAATATAGTTCGCCAGATCATAAGCAAAGCCCATACCGTTTTTGGCTACCCCGATCAGGCTGCCGTAGCCCAGTGCCACCGCGAAATAGAGCGCTATCCTGGCCAATGGCTGCTGCACCTGATGGATGCCGTGCAGCACCGGAATCAGGATCATGGTGCTTGCAAGCAGCGGTGCGATACTTAGCAGCGATACGGACTGATAGGTTCCTTCCATCCAGTCTGAAATGCGCCGGATTTCCGGGCCTACAGCCCATACCACAAGCGTGTAAGGAATCAGCACCCTCGACTGGATAACCGCAAGCACAAATGCCGGAAATACCAGGGCAAGCACGATGGCTCCCTGCTGGCTCATGGCCGGACTTATTTTGGCACTGACAAAACCGATGATGAATGGAAGCAAACAGGCTGCCGCTCCCATAACCACTATAGGGAGACTGCGGCTGTTCCACATCGCGGGTGATTGATTGAATAAACGGCCTTCATTTCTCATTTCAGGCCTCCCTTTCGACCCAGGCTGCAGCGGAAAAAGTCATTCCGCGTTCCCTCCCTTCAAACGGTTGCGTTTAAGCATTTCTTTGGCAAGCAGGAGCACAAACTGCGAATCCTCAATCAGGTATCTTTTCCACAAGCGGCGCGGCTCCTGCGACAATCTCCAGAACCATTCGAAACCTGACTTTTGCATAAAATCAGGGGCCCGCTTCACGGAGCCGGACAGGAAATCGAAGGTTGCACCTACCCCGATGGATACCGGTGCGCGGTACGTTTCATAATGCTGATAAATCCATTTTTCCTGCTTCGGCGCTCCCACACCGACAAATACGATATCCGGCCGGGATTCAATGAGCATCTCCACGATCCGTTTGTTTTCTTCCTCATTCTTCTCAAAACCGTAGGATGGGGAATAACAGCCGACAATGTTCATGCGCGGGAAGGATTCCTGCAGATTGTGCATCGCCCGCTCAGGCACCCCTCTTGCCGACCCGAGAAAAAACAGCCTGTAACTCCTTTCCTCAAAAGCCTCGCCGAGCTTATGGAACAAGTCCGAGCCGGATACCTTCTCCTTCAACGGTTTTCGCAGAAGCTTCGATGCCCATATAATCGGCATGCCGTCGGCAACGACTGCCCCCGCATCCGAGTAAACCCGCCGGAATTCATCATCCTTGCGGAGCTTGATCACATGGTCTACATTGCAGGTGAGAATGTAGGAATGATGCTGTGTCCGAATGGCTCTATCAATAAATTCGAGTAGATCATTAAAATCGTAATTATCAAAATTGACATCAAACATGTTCACTCTGCTCATCGTATCACTTCTCTTTTGCGGAAATCGTATTGATTGGATGTCTGGTAAAGACAGTTCAGATACCAGCAGAACGGGATGATCATTTGAACTGTCGACAAGGTGTTATCGGAAAAAGAATAGATCAGAAATCCGGCAATTAAGCCTGCGTAGTACGGCTTGATCAGCCTGGGCAGAGACCTGTAAATGAGAACAAACACGATCAGCAGCGAGAGCATCAGCAGACCGCAGCCGATATACCCTGTATCAAAATAAAAGCGGATATATTCGTTATGCGGAACGACAAAACCGCGGAACAGCGTTCCATCGTTCGCTACGGTTACGGCGCCCAGTCCTCTCCCCGACCATGGATAATCCTGCACCCTGTTCAGGAAATATTCCCAAGCCTCCGTTCTCCCCGACAGATCAATACCTTCGGATGTCTGCCGTTCGAAGGAACGCTTCTGCAAGTTATCCCACTGCAGGGCCAAAGCACCGAGGACAAGAATGAACGATCCGGCCAGAGGAATAAGATAGTTGATTTTCCCTCCGAGATATTGCCGTGAGATGTCACACAGATATACCAGCAGCATTAGAACCAGCGCGAGGATCGGTCCTCTTGTGCCGGTAGAAATCAGAATCAGAAAGTTCAAGGCAAGCACTGAATAAAAAAACACCGTCTGCCGGGGTCTGCGCTTGAGCTCAATGAGCGCAACCGCAATGCCGAGAAAAGCAAGCATCGCCAGATGTGGCGGTATATTGGCTCCCTGCACCCTTACGGCTCCGGTAAACTCGACAGCCGTAAAAGAATGAAGGCCTGCCACTGACAGAAGAAGACCAGCGCCTACACTGATGATCGGCAGCAGACTGATCATCGTAATATGCTTCTGCGCCACTTCCTTCTTCCATTTGATCAGTAGAAAGAAAAAAGGAAGCGACAGCCCAATAAACGCTTTAAGCGCAATAGAAGCTGTCAAGGTCGGCAGCCATACCGAAGAGGTGAAGGTGATGCCCAGCATGGCGATTAAGGCAAAGATCGGATAGCTGAATTTGAGCCGAATGCCATACACCAGCATACACGGCACAAGCAGCGCCAGAATTCCCAGCTTGTAAAGGGATAGAATCTCCACGCCAAATACGCTACCGGAATACAAAACATCAACAGACACCGCTGTGCTCAGCAGCACCACATAGCTGATCCGTTCCGGATGCCGGAGAGAAACCGCCAGAAGCAGCAGCAGACATACTGCGGCAAGACTGATGACCGGCTGATATGTAGCCGCAATCCCTACAAGCAGTGCGGCGGCAAGAAAAATAAAACCGTACTGCAGGGTGTTTATTCTTGCCAGCCATGGATCGTTACTCATCTTCCAACACCTCTCACCCTGCAGCAGATTGACTTTTACGGTTCCGTATCGTGTCCATGGTCCCACGGATGCTTTCCAGCCTGCAGCGGATCAGCATTTTGCTGCCCACAGAGCGTGCATTCAGTGAGCTGACCGCAATGTACAGCAGCTTGGCTGCCACCTTGCCCAGCAGCATGGCTTTTTCTTTCAGGCTGGTGCATTGGACCGCGTTGGACATCCCCTGGCAGTAATAGCGGTTCATGATCCATTCCTTGCTCAAGCGGGCGGCAGGTACGAAGTGGTCAACCGCCATATCCGGATGGTATTTGACCAGACCGCCTTTGGCGCGGATTTGCTCGAACACCCAGGACTCCTCGCCTGACAGAAGAAGATTTCCCTTTCTTCCCAGATGAAGCGGGAACAGATTGCCTTCCAGGGCCTGTCTGCGCATGGCCATATTGGCGCCAAACGGATTCAGGCTACGCGGATATTCTCTCTCCTCTGTGCCAAGATTGACAATCGTATATGGCAGCTCAAGCGGACCTGTCAGCCATGCGGGACGTTCGGATTCAAAGATCGGAGCAATGGGCCCGCCCATAGCGCTCATGTCCGGATTCCGTTCGAAGGTGGAGATCATCGTGCGAATCCAGGAAGCCGCCGGAATGGCATCATCGTCCAGAAAGGCGATAATATCGGTAGCCGCCAGCCCGATTCCCGCATTGCGTGCCGCCGAAAGCCCCTGCTCGGCTTCATAATAATAGACCGCATTAACGAATTCTCCGTGTGCAGCAATAAAGCGCTGAACTACCTCTGCCGTATGATCCGAAGAACGGTTGTCGATCACGATAATTTCCGCCCGATGCAGCTCATGTAAGCTCAGGAGAGAAACGAGCGTTTTGTCCAGCAGATCGGCACGGTTATAGGTGCAAATAATGACCGACAGCTCTGGCCGGGGAAAGTTGGGCTTCTCCATCAGTATGCATCCCTCGAGAAAAGCATCATGAAGGCCGTTTTCACGATAATTTTAAGATCAAGCCAGATGCTGCGGGCCTGGATGTACTTCAAATCCATCTGCACCATTTCCGCAAAGCCGACGCTGTTGCGGGCACTTACCTGCCAGTACCCTGTGCAGCCGGGAGTGACCAGCAGCCTCTGTTTATCGTAATCCGAGTACTGCTCCACTTCGCTTGGCAGCGGAGGACGCGGACCGACCAGACTCATATCGCCAATCAGCACGTTCCAGAGCTGGGGAATTTCATCAATGCTCGTTTTGCGCAGAAATTTGCCCATTTTGGTGATGCGGGGATCGTTTTTCATCTTGAACATCGCTCCGCTGACCTCGTTTAATGCCATCAAATCCTTCTTCAATTCCTCCGCATTGGAAATCATGGAGCGAAATTTGTACATATAAAACGGCTTTTCATTTTTCCCAACCCTGATTTGCTTGAAGAACACCGTGCCTTTGGGGTCCTCCAGCTTGATCAGAATCGCCACCACTACAAATAGCGGCAGCAATACGATCAGTCCGATCGCACTCAGAACCATATCCAGCAAACGCTTGGCAACCAGATAGGACGTCTTGTCCTGCATTTGTTTCGTTCCATATGGCATGTAAAACGTCGTACCCGGCATGACAGCCTCATAGTCGTCCGGCAGATTTTCCATGCTCATGCTTTAAAGCCCTCCTCTCAACCGACTGTTGTTGGATGTTCAGCTTTAGCCAGCCACTCCGACATCGCTTCCAGCACCGGCTCGCGCAGGTCGCCGTTTTTCAGTGCATATTCAAGTGTAGTCAGCACAAAGCCCAGGCGTTCGCCCACATCATAACGGACACCTTCAAAGTCATAAGCATACACGCGCTCGCTTTGATTCAGCCTTTGAATAGCATCGGTCAGCTGAATTTCACCGCCTGCTCCTTTTTCTTGCAGATCCAGATATTTAAAGATTTTTGGTGAAAATACATATCGTCCCATAATGGCCAAATTTGACGGTGCTGTACCTTTTGGCGGCTTCTCCACAAAATTGTTCACCCGGTACAGTCGGCCGTCCTGAAGGTCAGGCTCGATGATCCCGTAACGATGTGTCACTTCATCCGGCACTCGCTGCACACCGATGATCGAATTTTGCGTATCTTCATATTGTTCAATCAGCTGGCGCAGGCATGGAGTCTGCCCTGTGACAATGTCATCTCCCAGCAGTACGCCAAACGGCTCATCCCCGATAAAGCGTCTTGCACACCACACGGCATGTCCGAGACCTTTCGGTTCCTTTTGACGGATATAGTGGATATCCACTTTGGAGGAACGCTGCACTTCCTGCAAAATTTCAAGCTTGCCATCCTCCAGCAGTCTGGATTCCAGTTCGAATGCGTTGTCGAAGTGATCCTCGATGGCACGTTTGCCCTTTCCTGTTACGATGATGATATCTTCAATTCCGGATTCAATTGCTTCTTCCACGATGTATTGAATGGTCGGCTTGTTGATAATCGGAAGCATCTCTTTAGGCATGGCCTTGGTCGCAGGCAGAAAGCGCGTTCCGAGACCTGCAGCTGGTATGATCGCCTTTTTCACTTTTTTCATCGCACTCGTCCTCCTCAAAGTTTTGTGAGCGTTACTCCCTTGAAACTTCTTCGTACAAAACTACTTCGGAAGCATACGCTTAGTTTTTTGTGTGGTTCATTTCACCTGGTTCATGACAATGCCCAGCAGTGTGGCTCCGGCCTGTTCCATTTGCTGTTTTGTCTTGCGCAGGTTTTCCCGTTTGGTTCTGGCATGCTTCGCTACCAAAATGACACCGTCCGTCCGTGCGGCAAGCAGACGGGCATCCGTATAGTCCAAAGCCGAAGGGCTGTCGAGCAGGATGAGATCGCACTCGCTCTTCAGTTCATCCAGCAACGCCGTCATCCGCTCACTGCCCAGCAAGTCAGGAGCATTGTACAGGTTCTCACCGCCTGGTACGACATACAGCTCCTGTCCGCCTTTGCGCAAAATTTCTTTGGAGGTCGCTCCTCCACGCAAATAGGCCGACAGACCGTTGGTATTCTCCATCCCGAATGCTTCATGAAGCGAGGATTGACGCAGATTACCATCGATCAGCACCACCTTGCGCCCTTCCTGGGCAAAGGAAACTCCCAGATTGGCCAGCAAGGTTGTTTTCCCCTCCCCTTTATCCGGCGAGGTAAACAACAGAACGGTCCCTTGGTCTGTATGACGCAGGACCTGCTGGTGGATATAGGTACGAAGGGAACGGAAAGACTCCGAGATATAGGAAGCCGGGTTGCTCTCGGCAATTAACGTATCATTCAACTGCAGCATAGCTTCGTTCCCCCACTCGTTCTTTTGAATTTCCTACGGTGCCGCCCAGGTCTTTCTTCCGTATCAGCGGAATGCTTCCGATCACCGGGAGACCCAGATCGACTTCGGCTTCTTTCTCACTGCGCAATGTGCCGTTAATGCTCTCCAGGAAAATAATCGTTCCCAACGCGACCATCAAGGACACCAGGAAGCTGATCGCAATATTCATGACCGGACTGCCGTTAATCGGCTCCGGCTGATTGACTGTGTCCGCCAGATTCAAAATTTTCACGTTATTCATATTCATCAATTCAGGAACGGAACGAACGAACGTCTGGGATATGGAATTTACCATAGCGGCAACCGTCTGATAATTTTCCCCTTCGATGGTCAGCCCGATGACCTGGCTTTTGTCAGAGGACTGGATCTTCAGCTTTTCAGCCAGTTGCGCTGCATTCAAACCGAATTCCGGATGATCCGCCACGACTTTTCCCATAATCGCAGGAGATGTAATAATTTGCTTGTAGCTCTCCACCAGATTAAGGCTTGTGTTGACTTCGTTCAGAACGTTGCTGCCTTCTGCTCCTGTAAAATTATTAATAAGCATTTGACTGGAAGCAGAGTACATCGGTTTCACAAAATTTTCACTGACATAAAAAGTCGTGGCACATGCAATCAACACGAATGCCGCGATAAGCCACAGCCTTTTCCTGATTAATACTAGATAGTCCAATATCGTCTTCTCCACAGAAATCCTCCCTTCCGCCTTTTTTTGCTTCTTATTAAAAATTATATTTTCATTTTATCAACGGCACCTGTAACGCACATGGACCATTACGGCACTTTGATCGGAACGAAGGTAGTGATTTGTTTGCCACTTTCGTTTATGGTTTGGTATACTTTTAGACCATCTTTTTTAGAAAAAGAAAAAAACACGGAATTTCTTCCGTGTTTTTACTTTCATTTAAAATTTTATTCAATTATTAATGACATTCCGCGGATAAGTATCAAATAGTGGTTATCGGTTCATATTTCGCAAGACCAATGGCATTGGCATACAACGCAGCCTGTGTACGATCCGCCAAGCGCAGTTTGGCCAGAATCTGGCTGACATGCTTTTTCACCGTAAATTCACTGATAAATAACTTGGCAGCAATCTCACGGTTGCAAGCCCCCTGTCCCAGCTCGATGAGAACTTCTCGTTCTTTGGGTGTCAATTCATCGGTTAGCGACCCGGCTTCCTCGCGCAGCTTGTTCTCCAGGATGGTCGGATCATAATATTTGCGTCCCTTGCCCACAAGCTGAATGGCATACAGCAGTTCTTCCGGAAGCGCCTCTTTCAACACATATCCGTCTACGCCTGCTTCCTCCGCTTTCAGAAAATCTTCACGGCTTGCAGAGGAAGTCAGCAAAATAAACTTGCTATTGAAGCCCATACGGCGTGCAGCTTTGATGATATCCAGGCCGGATTCATCCGCCAGCTTCAGATCCAACAGAACCAAGTCCGGTTGTGTTTCTTCGAGGACCAGCATCGCTTCCCGCTGATTTTTGGCCTCTCCTGCAAATTGTACATTCTGCTGCATGGATATTACCGCAGCAAGTCCTTTTCTTACTAAAGGATGATCATCTACAATGACAATTTTCACCACACGACCTCCTGTTCCTAGTGGAATGATTCAGTTCACTGCATTCGTTCAGCTGCCTGGACGGGAATCCTGATTACAATCTCGGTTCCTTTCCCAACTGCGCTGGAGACACTAAACTCACCTCCCAAAGAGCGTGCAAGATATTCCATGTTTTTCATGCCAAGTCCACCCTCCGCTCCAATCTCCTCCCCTCCTGCGGCAAGCTTTTCAGTCCTGAAGCCGATGCCGTCGTCCATGATGGTCAGCTCAATCTGCTGCAGGGTCAGTGCAAGATAAACCCGAATTTGTTTGGCCTGGCCATGACGGATCGCATTGCCGACAGATTCCGATATCATGCGAAACAGTGCTTTCTGATATGGATAAGGCAGTGTATATTGGTCTCCCGTGTTATGCAGCTCAATCTGCACGTTATTAAGCCTGGATAACATATGTAAATGGCTTTTTACCGTTGCCATCCAGGTCGGTCCGCCACTCTTCTTGGAGCTAAGGCTATGAATGGCAAGCTTTAGTTCCCGCACCGCCTGATTCGCCGACTCCTGAATCAATTCAATCTGCTCATCCACTTGGGCTTTGCCCAGGTGATGCCACGTTTGCCGCAGCGAGTGGGAGGCATAAACAATTCCGAACAGGCTCTGTGAGACATTATCATGCATTTCATTGGCAATCCGGTTCTGCTCATTCGTCACCAGCAGCTGGTTTTCGACCCGTTCAAGCTCATAACGTTCGAGGAAAATCGCACTCAGCTCCGCAAGAAATATGAGCTGCTGCACGAGCCAGCGCCTTCTCTCCATCCCTTGCTCCGGGTCGAGCTTCACACCGATCGCCGCTACGAACCGTGTCGTCATCGGCACGGTTATCATCAGAAAATCGCCCCATTCCGGAAAGCTTCTGAAAAAGGGATCCCGCTCAAACCGGAATTGCTCACGATGAACAGCCAGCTTTTGGAACAGCTGCTGTTCTTCCTCTGCTGTCCAGCCCGTCTGGCTGCTCTCCGGGGCGTCTTCGATTTCCCTGTTATCCAGCCAGAAGAACGCTTTGCTCTGCTTGGTGAGCTTCACCGCATAGTCCGAGATCACCTGCCCCATGTTCACGGCTTTATTATGGCTTGCCGTCTCCATGATGTGATACAGCGATTTGATGTGGTCCATCGTTTCATTCGTGCGCTCGTTCGCCTTCATAAGTTCCCTCTTCATGGTGCCGATCACCTGCATGGCCATAGTGGTCAAAGCAAGTACCAGAATCATATTCGTATTCTGCAGCAGCACTTCGAGAAAGCTGAACCGGTTCACATTGAAGAAGACATAACAAAGCGTTAGTTGGACGCCGATATAAGATACAAGCAATGACCAGCAATACAGGGCGTTCAAATATACACCGGCTGCAAGGATCGGATTCATGACGTACCATTTGTACGGGCTTTCCGTCCCACCGGTAAGGAACTGCAAGACTACAATCCCCAAAGCTTCTACGGCAATGAATACTTTCAGCACCGTCCCATGCTTGCGATATCTACGGTAAATGTACGTAAACACCGTTACAAAAAAGAACAAGAAAAAAATCAATGCCAGCTTGTGACCGGGCGTGCCCGAGTCATGTAACGCATAAGCAAGTGATGTGAAGGCCCAGGATGCATACCGGTATACAAAGATCATCCTGCCTTCCGCTGTGGTCCTCGCTTTCATCCTTTCACCCTATTCTTTGATTAGTAGGGAAGATGAAACATCCGATGTGTTACAAAAATGATAACGAATAAAAAAAGAAATAACAAGTCGTCTTGATTCTAGTAAACGTTTACATCGAAAATATTTTGGTATATTTTATGTCAACTTTCATGTTTCAGTAAACTTTTAACGGGGTAATGTCGCAATTTGTTGCAGTTGTCAACAAGATTTTTTTCATTCTCCAAAAAAATAAACCTGCTGTCAGGAGACATAAAACTCGTCCTGCAGCAGGTTGTTTTTTTGTAATTTTTTTCCATTCCAAGGAAATCGCGCTGTCGAATCAGGTCAGTTCGTGCCTGTGCGGGCAAGTTCACGCATGTTGGCTTCAAATGCAGCGAGCAGAGCTTCATCACCAGTCAACCCGGAGGCTTCCACCTTCTCGATCTGCTCCAGCATCCGTTTGTAATCTTTAGGGATAACACGGACAAAATGCTGAAGCGAAGCCTCCCAATCCTTAAGAATACGCTGTCCCGCCTCACTATCTGTGTAAGCGACATGACGCTCGATCATACCGCGTAGGTCTGCAGCCTCAGCCGCATCTTCCACACGCTCAAGCAACACCATTTCCAGATTGCAGCGATGAAGGAATGAGCCCTCAGGATCATATACATAGGCAATACCACCTGACATGCCTGCCGCAAAGTTGCGCCCCGTTCCGCCGAGTACTACAACCCTGCCGCCGGTCATATATTCGCAGCCATGATCTCCTGCGCCTTCCACAACGACCCTTGCCCCGGAATTTCTTACCGCAAAACGCTCACCGGCTATACCGCTGATATACGCTTCACCGCTTGTTGCTCCGTAGAAGGCCGTATTTCCAATAATGATATTCTCGTCCGCCTTAAAGGTCGCCTTGGACGATTTCTTGACGATGATTTTACCGCCGGACAGACCTTTGCCCACATAGTCGTTCGAATCGCCCTCTACCGTAAGGGTAATACCTTTCGGGATGAACGCCCCGAGGCTTTGCCCCGCCGAACCAACAAAATGGAAGCGGATCGTGTCCTCAGGCAGACCGGCAGCACCATATTTACGTGTCACTTCACTGCCGAGTATGGTTCCAGCGGCACGGTTGACATTAGTGATCGGCAGTATTGCTTCGACTGGAGTTTTGGTCTCCAGAGCCGGAACAGCAAGCGGAAGCAGCTGCTGAAGGTCCAGCGTTTCCTCCAGACCGTGGTTCTGACGCTGTGTGCGGTAGCGCTCGCTTCCCTCTGGAAGCTCAGCCGTATGCAGGAGCAGACTCAGGTCCACACCGCTCTTCTTCCAATGCTCGTTCGCAGCGGCTGCATCCAGGCAGTCCGTACGTCCAACCATCTCCTGGATGGTGCGGAAGCCGAGCTCAGCCATAATTTCACGTACATCTTCCGCCACAAACCGCATAAAGTTAACGACATGCGCCGGATCTCCCATGTAGTTTTTGCGCAGCTGCGGATTTTGGGTAGCCACGCCTACAGGACATGTATCCATTTGGCACACACGCATCATGATGCAGCCGAGCGCAACCAGCGGTGCTGTAGAGAAGCCGTACTCTTCTGCACCAAGCAGGGCAGCAACGGCAAGATCGCGGCCTGAAAGCATTTTGCCGTCCGTCTCAAGCACGACGCGGTCTCTCAGATTGTTCAGAATCAGCGTCTGATGCGCCTCGGCAAGACCGAGCTCCCACGGCATGCCCGCATGGCGGATGGAGCCCTGCGGAGATGCGCCGGTACCGCCGTCATAACCGCTGATCAGAATAATATCCGCACGTCCTTTGGCGACACCGGCAGCGATGGTGCCTACGCCCACTTCGGAAACAAGCTTCACGTTGATGTCTGCACGCGGATTTGCATTTTTCAAATCATAGATCAATTCCGCCAGATCCTCGATGGAATAGATATCATGGTGCGGCGGCGGGGAAATGAGGCCTACGCCTGGCGTAGATCCGCGCACTTCCGCTACCCATGGATATACTTTGCGCCCCGGGAGCTGCCCACCTTCGCCCGGCTTGGCTCCCTGCGCCATCTTGATCTGAATTTCGTCAGCATTCACCAAATAATTCGAGGTCACCCCGAAACGGCCGGAAGCCACCTGCTTGATGGAGCTGCGGCGGGAATCGCCGTTCGCATCCGGCACGAAACGGGCCGGATCCTCGCCGCCTTCGCCGGTATTGCTTTTACCGCCGATACGGTTCATGGCAATCGCCATGTCTTCATGAGCCTCCTTGCTGATGGAACCGAAGGACATGGCCCCTGTCTTGAAGCGGCGCATGATCGACTCCGCAGACTCCACTTCCTCAAGCGGCACAGGTTTGCCGTTTGGTCTGAACTTCAGCAGGGAGCGAAGCGTAAGCTTCTGCTCATTTTCGCCCTGAACGAGCGCCGCATATTTCTTGTACAGCTTGTAATCGCCCGTACGTACCGCCTGCTGCAGCAGATGGATGGTCTGGGGATTGAACAGATGCTCCTCCCCGTCATTCCGCCACTGATACTCACCGCCGGAATCCAGCACTTTATCGTTGCCGTCCTTATCGGTAAAAGCACGGTTATGGTGAGCCAGTGCTTCCGCCGCAACCTCCTCAAGCCCAATGCCGCCAATACGGGACGGAGTCCACGTAAAGTATTTATCCACAAATTGCTGCTTCAGACCAACGGCCTCAAAAATTTGCGCACCCCGGTACGACTGGATGGTGGATATCCCCATCTTGGACAAAATTTTAACGACACCCTTGGTTGCCGCCTTAATGTAGTTTTTCACAGCCTTCTCGTGTGACAGCCCGCGCAGCATTCCCTGCTGAATCATGTCATCCAGCGTCTCGAATGCCAGATACGGATTGACGGCGCTCACCCCGTATCCGAGCAGCAGCGCATAATGATGAATATCGCGCGGTTCGCCGGATTCAAGCAAAATGCTGACTTTCGTGCGCGTTCTGTTCTTGATCAGATGATGATGCAGACCAGCAACAGCCAACAGCGCCGGAATGGCTGCATTCTCCACATCCACACCGCGGTCGGACAGAATCAGGATATTATGTCCTTTGGCAATGACGCGGTCAGCCGACTCGAAAAGCTCTTCCAGAGCTTTACGCAGCCCTTCCGCTCCTTCCTTGGCCGGGAAGAAAATCGGAATGGTCATCGATTTGAAGCCAGGCCGGTGGACATGGCGAATTTTAGCAAAATCTTCATTAGATAAAACCGGGGTCTCCAGACGGATCTGGCGGCAGCTCTCCGGCTCCGGATGCAGTAGATTCCGTTCCGGCCCGATCGTCGTGCCTGTTGACGTAACGATCTCCTCACGGATGGAATCAATCGGTGGATTGGTTACCTGCGCAAACATCTGTTTAAAATAGTTATAGAGACGCTGCGGCTTATCGGACAGCACAGCCAGCGGAGCATCATAGCCCATGGAGCCGATCGGCTCCGCTCCTGTGGCAGCCATAGGCTCCAGCAGCTTGCGCAGCTCTTCGAACGTGTAGCCGAAGGAAAGCTGGAGCTGGTTCACGTTATCATGCTTCGGCTCCGGCAGCTCCGGCGCGTCAGGCAGCTCGTTCAGATCGATGAGATGCTCGTCAAGCCACTCCTGATAAGGCTGCTCGGCAGCGATTTGCGCCTTGACCTCCTCATCGGAAACAATGCGGCCTTCCTTCGTATCGACCAGCAGCATCCGTCCCGGACGAAGCCGGTCCTTATACAGCACATTTTCCGGTGGGATATCGAGCACGCCCGCTTCGGAGGAGAGCACGATCAGATCGTCCTTCGTTACATAATAACGTGCTGGACGAAGCCCATTGCGGTCCAGAATGGCGCCAATCTGAAAGCCGTCCGTAAACGCCATCGCGGCCGGTCCGTCCCAAGGCTCCATTAATGTGCTGTGATATTCGTAAAATGCTCTCTTCGCAGGATCCATACCCTCGTGGTTGTTCCATGGCTCAGGAACCATCATCATGGCTACATGAGGCAATGAACGGCCGCTCAGGTACAAAAATTCCAGCGTGTTATCGAACATGGCCGTATCCGAGCCGTCCGGGTTGATGACAGGCTTGATCTTCTCCGTGTCTTCACCAAACAGCTCGCTCCGGAACTGAGCCTGACGGGCATGCATCCAGTTCACGTTGCCGCGCATCGTATTGATCTCGCCGTTATGGATCATGAAGCGGTACGGATGCGCGCGCTCCCAGCTTGGAAACGTATTGGTGCTGAAACGGGAGTGGATCAGGGCGATGGCCGAGGTAAGCCGGCTATCGCGCAGATCCAGATAGAACTGGCCTACCTGGGCCGTCGTCAGCATGCCTTTGTATACGATCTTCCGGCAGGAGAGACTTGAAATATAGAACGTGTCGCCATACTCTTCATTCTCACTGTAGCGAATGGCAAGCTCAGCGCGTTTACGGATGACAAACAGCTTCCGTTCGAAGGCGAGCTCATCCTCAAGATCAGCGCTGCTGCCGATGAATACCTGACGCACATGCGGCTTGGCAGCCTTGGCGGATTTGCCCAGCATGCTGTCATCTGTCGGCACTTCACGGAATCCCAGCAGCTGCTGGCCTTCCTCGGCGATAATGCTCTTCAGCACTTCTTCGTGGCCTGCGCGCACGGAGGCATCTGTAGACATAAACAGCATGCCGACGCCATAACGTCCGGCCGCCGGAAGGGCAAAGCCGAGCTTCGCCGCTTCTTCCGTCAGGAATGCATGCGGGATCTGCAGCATGATGCCGGCCCCATCGCCGGAATTCGGTTCACTGCCCTGACCGCCGCGGTGCTCCATATTCTCAAGCATGGTAAGCGCCTGGCCTACAATCTCGTGCGAAGCCTTGCCCTTGATATGTGCGACAAAGCCCATCCCGCAGGCATCTTTTTCAAATTGCGGATCATAAAGCCCTTGTTTTGGAGGTAGTCCTGTCTGTCTCATGGAACGCAACCTTTCTGTAATGAACTCATAAAGCCGGGAATTACCCGGTATGGAACCTGAAGACGGTGGCGACAAACTAACTATTCAGCAGGAGCTGAAAATGGGGGTACGACGAAACGCCGCCACTTGGACACCAAGGGCGCGGCGCCTGACAGATTGAATGCGGGCAAAGCGGCAGAGACCTCTTTAATAGACTGCCATTTCAATAAATATGCACTTCACGATTTTGATATAGATTAGTTCTATCATTTTAACACTGACCTAACGCGTTAGCAATTCAAAGTTTTTATGATTGTGATAATAAATTTTTGGAAGCAAAGCTTCACCGCAATGTCGCGGCATCTGAAGAAAGATATGTATAAATATACGAAAAAATGCAATACTCCGATGCCCTTTTTCAGACTCGTCAACAACTCATGACTAAAGTCACGAGCTTGTCTCTGCCTACTTCGTAGACAGTGCTTGCGCTTCGCACAAGC
>NZ_JBHIRY010000038.1:0-45968 GCF_042138635.1 Paenibacillus medicaginis
TCCCCTTAGCTCAGCTGGATAGAGCGTTTGACTACGAATCAAAAGGTCGGGAGTTCGAATCTCTCAGGGGACGCCATATTTACTTCAAGTTATCGGGACGTAGCTCAGCTTGGTAGAGCACCTGGTTTGGGACCAGGGGGTCGCATGTTCAAATCGTGTCGTCCCGATACTTCATATGCGGGTGTAGTTCAATGGTAGAACTCCAGCCTTCCAAGCTGGTAGCGTGGGTTCGATTCCCATCACCCGCTCCATTGTGTACATACAAAGCCGTGAGGCTTTTTTTGTATTTTACTAAGAAATAAGCTGGAGAAAGCATGCGGTCTGTTTTGCGTTCTCCTTTTTCTGTATCCATTTATATATCCCTGTTTTAAGCCCCGGAATATGTATCCATAAAAAAGTATAAACTACAGATTGATGATTAAGGAAAATCATTTATAATATAGATGAAATTACCTTAAGCATAATTATTTTCTTTTCTGAATAAAAAATCATCCCAGTTATAAATAATAAAGTTCTTTTTCCTCGAAATTTTCCGTTTAAAATTAAAGCTTTTCACCGATTTTTATTGTATGATGTTAAGAAAGTGTCAATTTTTCGTGGTGTGAATATCGGATAAGATGGGAGGAAAAGCATGACTGAGCTTACGTTGACCGCAAATAAAAGCCAATCCAACAATCTCCTGCGGCGTGACGTTCGTTTTTTGGGTACGATTCTCGGGGAGGTCCTTGTACATCAGGGAGGTAATGAGCTTCTTGACATCGTAGAGAGAATAAGAGAAACGAGCAAATCCTTACGGGCCGAATTTTTGCCTGAGCTTTTCGATGATTTCAAATCCATGATCGGGAATCTGGAGCCGGAAATCCGGCATCAGGTTATCCGGGCCTTCGCCATATATTTTCAATTGGTGAACATTGCGGAGCAGAATCACCGTATTCGCAGAAAGCGTGACTATGAACGGTCTGCCGGTGAGGAGATTCAGCCAGGCTCTATCGAAAAATCTGTTCAGGAGTTGAAGGAGCAAGGATTCACGGCAGAGGATGTACATTCCATACTGGGGGAGCTTTCCCTGGAGCTCGTGATGACCGCCCATCCGACAGAGGCCGTGCGGCGTGCCATCCTGGATATTCACAAGCGCATATCTGATTATGTTATGCAATCGGATGATCCGACGCTGACCTTCCGTGAGCGTGAACAGCTTCGTCAGAATTTGTTGAATGAGGTCATTACACTATGGCAGACCGACGAGCTGCGGGACCGCAAGCCAACAGTATTGGACGAGGTCCGCAATGGCATGTATTTTTTCCATGAGACGCTGTTCCATGTTCTTCCTGATGTATATCAGGAGCTTGAACGTTGTCTGAATAAATATTATCCGGACACAAGATGGCATATTCCGACATATCTCCGCTTTGGTTCCTGGATTGGCGGGGACAGAGATGGTAATCCCTCTGTTACCTCTGATATTACGTGGGATACGCTTCAGATGCAGCGCAAGCTGGCTGTGCGGGAGTATCAGCGTATTCTGTTTGACCTGATGAACTCGCTGAGCTTTAGCACAAGCATTGTGACTGTGTCCGACGAGCTTCTGGCTTCCATTGAGCAGGACAAAACAAATGTTACTCTGAAGAAGATGGAAATCTGGCATAATGAAAAAGAACCGTACCGGATTAAATTAGCCTACATGATCGCCAAGGTGAATAACGTGCTTGATGATACCAAAAAGGGCACCAAAGAGCAGTATGCAAGCGCTGCAGAGCTTATTGCAGACTTAAATATCATCGACAGCAGCCTGCGTATACACTTTGCTGATTATGTGGCGGATACTTATATTCAAAAGGTAATACGTCAGGTCGAGCTATTCGGTTTCCATACGGCAACTCTGGATATCCGCCAGCACAGCCAGGAGCATGAAAATGCGATGACCGAGATTTTGGCGAAAATGAACATCACGCCTGATTACAAAGCACTTTCCGAAGAAGCGAAGATTGAGCTTCTGGGCACTTTGATGAATGATCCGCGCCCGATCACCTCCCGCTACCTGGATTACAGTGAAAGCACACGGGAATGTCTGAGCGTCTACCAGACCATCTATAAGGCGCAGCAGGAATATGGTAAACAATGCATCACCAGTTACCTGATCAGTATGACACAGGGCGCGAGCGATATGCTGGAAGTGATGGTACTGGCCAAAGAAGCCGGCTTGTTCCGCAAGGAAGTGGACGGCACGATCATCTGCAGCATTCAGTCCGTTCCGCTTTTTGAGACCATCGATGACCTGCATGCGGCCCCGGAAATTATGAGAAGGCTGCTGAAGCTACCAGTTTATCGCCAGTCGGTGGCAGCGATGAACCATATGCAGGAAATCATGCTTGGCTATTCGGATAGCAACAAGGATGGCGGGGTCGTAACGGCGAATTATGAGCTTCGCGTAGCCATGAACGAGCTGACCAAGATGGCGGGCGAGTTCGATATCAGGCTGAAATTCTTCCATGGACGAGGAGGGGCGCTCGGGCGAGGAGGCATGCCCCTTAACCGCAGCATTCTGGCTCAGCCGCCGGGAACGGTAGGCGGAGGAATCAAGATTACGGAGCAGGGAGAAGTGCTTTCGTCCCGTTATTCTTTAAAAGGCATTGCCTATCGCAGTCTTGAGCAGGCGACATCCGCGCTGCTGACCTCGGCCATGTACCGCCGCTCCGGCAAGGAAGAAAAAATGAATGAAGAGTGGGAAGAGATCATCGCGCAGATTTCTGCAGTTTCGCTGGAAAAATATCAGGACCTGATTTTCCGGGATCCGGATTTCTTTACCTTCTTTAAAGAGTCGACACCGCTTCCGGAAATTGGAGAGCTGAACATCGGCTCCAGGCCGTCGAAGCGCAAAAATAGCGACCGCTTCGAGGATCTGCGCGCCATTCCTTGGGTATTTGCATGGACGCAGAGCCGTTATTTACTGCCTGCCTGGTATGCTGCGGGCTCCGGACTGCAGAGCTTCTATCAGGACAAGGAAGAGAATATGCAGGTGCTGCAGACGATGTACCGGGAGTTCCCGTTCTTCCGTTCCTTGATTGATACGCTGCAAATGGCGATCGCCAAAGCGGATCTGCTGATTGCGAAGGAATACGCCAGCATGACGGAGGACGAAGAAGCGCGCCAGCGTATACTCGGACTCATCACTCAAGAGTATGAGCTGACCTCCAGCCTGATCCTGAAAATTACAGGACAAAAGGAAATTCTGGATAATGTTCCTGTTATTCAGGAGTCTATCAGGCTGCGGAACCCTTATGTCGATCCGCTTAGCTACCTGCAGGTACAGCTGTTGACTGAGCTGCGGGCACCAAAAGAACAAATTGGCGAAGACGCAGAGCTGCTGCGGGAAGTACTGCTTACTATCAACGGTATTGCGGCAGGGCTAAGGAATACTGGTTGATGCGTTGGCAGAGGATGTTTTAAAATACACAGTCGGGTGCTCTAACGAGGACCCGGCTGCTCTGTTATTGTTGACAGGATCATAATCATATCAGCCCATCAGCAAGTCTGGGGGAATAACGGTGGAAAACATGGACAGCCGCTTGGTCAGGCTGATTCTTAAAGGGGATCAGTGGGCTTTTGCGGAGTTAGTGGAGCTTTACAAGGATAAAATATTTCATCTGACGTACCGGATGCTGGGCAACCGTCATGAAGCTGAAGATATGGTGCAGGAGACATTTTTACGCGTCTACCGCAATTTGGATAAGTACGATCCCAATCAAAAATTCTCCACATGGATATACCGGATTGCTACCAATTTATGTATTGACCGGTTACGAAGAAGAAAACCTACATATTCACTGGATGCGGAATTCAATGAGCAGGAGGGAAGCGATGGGTATGCCATGCTTGCTAGCGATGAACGCACACCTGAGGGCGAAACTCTGCTGCAGGAGACGCAGACTCAAATCCGGGAAGCCATAGACGGCCTGCCGGCTAAATACAAATCCATTATGGTGCTCCGCTATTTACAGGATATGTCCCTCCAGGAGATCAGCGATGTGCTTAATTTGCCGGTCACGACAATTAAGACTCGGGTACACCGGGGGCGTGAATTTTTACGGAAAAAGCTTGAACACAAACTGTAGCGTTTTTATGAAACGTATCTGCTGCGGCAGCGTATGTAATGTTGTACGGACGGATCTTGCACCATGGGATGCGCGGACAATGATGTGTCTGCATCTGTTGGCTGCAAGTCGGAAGACTACAAGAAAGGATTGGCTCATATGGAATGCAAAGAGGCCGTCTCTTTGATGCACCTATACCTGGATGGCGATCTGTCCAAGCTGGAAAAGAGTGAGCTGCAGGAACATCTGCTGGAATGCCAGGATTGCCGGATGCGGTTTAAAGAGCTGGAGCGGACCGAAATGATGCTGTTCGGAATCCAGCATCCCCTGCCTTTTGTAACGGATGAGCTGACTGATCGGATTTTGAGCGTTATGCCAACACCGAAGCGGCAACAGCCATGGGTCAAATGGATAAAAAGGCATCCGGCTGCAACTGCTGCGGCTTTCTTTCTCGTTGTCATCCTAGCCAGTATTTTAAGTAATTGGGGCCAGAACAGTCAGCTTGTGGTCCGTGGAGACAATCTGGATCAGGTCGTCATCCATGGCAGCACGGTTATTGTGCCTGAAGGCAAGGCGATTGATGGGGATCTGACAGTGGAGAATGGAACTGCTCAGGTGTACGGGGATGTAGAAGGAAATTTGACAGTGATTGACGGCTCCTATTATCAGGCGTCAACCGCACATATATCGGGACAGGTAAAGAGCATTGATCGGGCTTTGGATTGGGTATGGTATAAAATTTCGAATTTGTTCACAGAAGTGGCATACCGATAAAGCTCGGCCGGAAGGATCTATTTAAAGCGCCTTTTTCCTCGAAAAGGGCGCTTTTTTGAGTCTAAATGTTCCAAAATTTTGCGAAAATAGCTGAAATACACCATTAAAAGCGGAGTTCGGCTTGCAACCTGACCGCGATCGTTATAACCTAGATAAAGAGACCATACTATATACATACCGACGTTTAAAAACAACCCACTTATTACTGACACTGCGGGGGCATGCGCATGCTGGAATATTTTACGAATATGACCTGGAAAGAGTCAATTAAGGACTTAATCGATATTTTAATTGTAACGTACATTATATATCAGATTATTTTACTGGTGCGGGGCACCAGGGCAGTTCAGCTGTTAAAAGGGATCCTCGTGCTGGTTGTCATATGGGCGCTCAGCACCTGGTTTGATTTGTATACGCTGAAATGGCTCATGAACCAGATGTTCACCTTCGGGGTGCTGGCGGTCTTTATTATTTTTCAGCCTGAGCTCAGGCGGGGACTTGAGCAGTTGGGCAGAGGGAAGCTGTTTGGCCGCTCGACTGCCGAGGATGAAGAGCTGAATAAACTGATCGGCGAGATTATCAAGGCGTTGAACTATCTTTCCCGCAGGAAAATTGGTGCCTTGATTGTCTTTGAACGCGAGACTGGTCTGAACGAATATACTGAATCCGGGATAAGAACCCAGGCAGTAGTGAGCTCGGAGCTGCTTATCAATATCTTTATTCCGAATACGCCTCTGCATGACGGGGCGGTCATTATTCAGAACAACCAAATCGCAGCGGCAGCATGTTATCTTCCTCTATCGGAGAATCCTTTTATCAGCAAGGAGCTTGGAACGAGACACCGGGCCGCGATTGGGGTCAGTGAGATGGCCGATGCGGTATCCATTGTCGTGTCTGAGGAGACGGGCCAAATTTCGCTTGCCATTAACGGTCAGGTTGTAAGGGATATTAAGGAAGAATCGCTAATCTCCAAATTGTATGAGGAGCTGCGCCCGGCCGCATTGATGAAGGAAAAGCGCAAGCCGTTCTGGAAGCGGGGGGGAGGCGCCACCAATTCATGATGGACAGATGGTTTAATAATGCAACTTTTTCCAAAATACTGGCTTTGTTGATCAGCATCCTGCTTTGGGCAATGGTCCATCTGGACAGCAGTACGACTTCACCGGGAATTACAACGGCTTATGATAATAAAACAATTAAAGATGTAGCGGTCCAGGCAACGGGACTGGATGACAATTATGTGCTTACCGCCATGAGTACGGACAGGGTGACGCTTCAGGTTAGGGGACAACGCTCATTGTTGACTTCATTTTTTACGGACGATTATAAAGTAACCATTGATTTATCTAATGTGAAGGCGGGGACGGAGACACTGCCGCTGAGAGCTGATCTGCCCTCCGGAGTTGAAGTGATGTCCATTAATCCGTCTATGGTTACGGTAACGGTGGAAGAGAAGAAAACGAAGTCCTTCAATGTAACCATTGCCACGGACGGAGAGCCTGCGGCAGGCATGAGGCTTGGTACTCCTTCCTTGCATCCGGCAGCTGTGGATGTCACTCTGGCGGAGAGCCGACTTGAAGCGGTAGCTTCTGTACGCGGTACCGTGGATGTAAGCGGAGCGAAAGAAAATGTGACCGAACGCAGAATACGGCTTAAGGCATATGATAAGAATGGCCAGGAAATTGAGGAAGCTGTGATTGAACCGGCTACGGTGTCCGCCGAAGTACCGGTTGTTCAGGGTTACAAAACGCTGCCCATAAAAGTTAGCTACACAGGCGACCTGCCTGACGGTCTGGTTCTGGCCAGTGTTAAGCCAAGCGTGACAGAGGCAAGTGTGTACGCTCCAACCTCTGCATTGTCAGGACTAACAGGAAATGTTACTGCGACACTGGATCTCAGCACGCTGACGGAAGCAGGGACCAAGAAGGTTGAGGCCAATCTGACTGTGCCTGTTGGGGCGAAGAGCGTAGCTCCGGCGTCGATTGAGCTGGAGGTTACGGTGGCCCCGGATGGGGAAGTACCCACTATACAAAGGACGATTGAGAACGTTCCGATCCAGACCAACGGAGCTGGCAATTCAGGCAGCATTACGATAGTCAGTCCGGATAGCCAGACTATGAATGTCAATATAAACGGACCTGAGGATCTAGTGAATGAATTGACGAATAACGATATTATATTGGTGGCTGACGTTGCAGGCCTGACCCCTGGGCAGCATGAGGTCCCACTCCAGGTAACGCTGCCGAAGTACATTTCACTTGCAGACGGAGGGGAGCAGTTAACGATTACTGTACAAGTGCAAGAGGGATCGGAACCTGCTGCTACAGACCCGGAAGGGGACACAGGGACGAATTCTGCGGGGCAGAGCAACGAGCCGCCTAATGCCGGAAGCGTTCAGGAGTCGGAGCCTGTGGATGGCCCTGCAGCAGGGGATGCGCCGGAGGGCGGACAGGATGCCAATCAGCAGGGCGGTCAGGATGATGCACCAGATGCAAGTCAGCCTTAAAATAAATAAAGCAGATATATATTAAAGAGGGAGTCATCATAATGGGAAAATACTTTGGAACAGACGGCGTCAGAGGCGTAGCAAATAAGGAGCTGACGGCGGAACTCGCTTACAGCATCGGACGCTGCGGCGGATATGTGCTGGCAGGAAATGTAGAGAAGCCCACGGTGGTGATTGGCATGGACACCCGGATTTCGGGTTTGATGCTGGAATCGGCACTTGTGGCTGGCCTGCTGTCCATTGGAGCGAATGTCATTCGGCTCGGGGTGGTTTCTACACCAGGAGTTGCTTATTTAACACGCATGCTTAAGGCGGATGCGGGCGTGATGATTTCTGCTTCCCATAATCCGGTGGAGGATAATGGGATCAAGTTTTTTGGGGGGGACGGCTTCAAACTGTCGGATGAGACGGAGCTGAAGATCGAAGCATTGATGGATGCTGACGAAGACCGACTGCCTCGTCCTGTAGGAAGTGGTTTGGGGGCAGTTACAGTGGATGATAAATCCCGTTACCTGTATCTGGATTACCTGAAGACGACGGTTTCCAACTCCTTTAAAGGGCTTAAAGTTGTCCTGGACTGTGCCAACGGTGCAGCTTACGAGCTTGCTCCCAAGCTTTTTGCAGAACTGGGCGCGGAAGTCATCGCAATCGGAGCGGGGCCAGACGGCTTGAATATTAACGACCACTGCGGGTCCACACATCCGGAGAAGCTGAAGGAAGAGGTTCTCCGCCAGAAAGCGGACATCGGGCTTGCTTTTGACGGGGATGCGGACCGACTGATCGCCATTGATGAAAATGGGGCAGAGGTAGATGGGGACTTCATTCTTTGCATTTGTGGAGATGCCATGAACCGTGCCGGCAAGCTGAAGGATAGCACGATTGTATCTACGGTTATGAGCAATATCGGCTTCTATAAAGCAACTGAGAAGCTTTCTCTGAAAACGGCGAAAACGGCCGTTGGCGACCGCTATGTCATGGAGGAAATGCGCCGCGGCGGCTACAATCTGGGCGGAGAGCAGTCCGGACACGTGATTTTCCTGGATTATAATACGACAGGCGATGGAATGCTGACCGCCATTCAACTGGTGGATACCCTTGTGGCGTCAGGCAAGAAGCTCAGTGAGCTGAAATCCTTGATGAAGCAATATCCTCAAATGCTGGTTAACGTCCGTGTGCAGGATAAAAGCAATTACCCGGGCAATGCGGCCATCGCGGAAGCGATTCAGAAGGTTGAGCAGAAGCTTGGTGACAATGGGCGCGTGCTTGTTCGTCCCTCCGGCACGGAATCGTTGATCCGGGTTATGGCAGAGGGGCCTGACAAGGCAGAGCTTGAGCGTTATGTCGAAGAAATTGCTGAAGTTGTGAAAAAAGAGCTTGTATAAAGGTACATGTAAGTCTGTGCCCGAGCGCTGCAGAGCATCCTTTTGATTTGAGCGATACGGGCACGGGTATCCATGTGAAAGTAATTCGGTTTCGGAAGGGTACAAAAACCATTGCCAAATCGACATAGACATGCATATAATGTATTAGTATTTTGACTTAAGAAATAGAAAGCGAGGGCAGTGAGGTTTACAACCACTAAGCGCCAGAGCTTGCATTTATGCGCGGGGGAACTGAGGTTCACGGCATAGCAAGCTGACGAGGTGGAGGTGTTCGAAATGTTCGGCGGGGACCTCCCGGTGATGCATCCAACCGTAAACCGGTTTTCGGAAAAGAGATGGGCGACCATTTTTACAACGAACCGGTAAGATGCCACTAAATTATAAAATTATGAATTCATTTCATGAATGTGCGGCCATCAGCAGCTGTGCAGTCCGGGAAAACGTGACATTCGTGAAGATTTTTATTTGTCGATACCGGTTTTCTTTGACGACTTCATAATGAACTCTTTTTCCCGCATGCACCGTATGCTCTTTTTCTTGCTCCCATTCTGTTGAAATGATGATCGGAGGAAATCGAACATGTGTGGTATTGTAGGGTATATTGGAGATAAGAATACACAGGAAATTTTGCTGGATGGCTTGAGCAAGCTGGAATACCGCGGGTATGATTCGGCGGGAATCGCTGTATTTACGAACGAAGGTCTCAAAGTTGCCAAGTCCAAAGGACGCCTCGCCAACCTGGAAGCCAAGCTGGAAGGAACTCCGCTGATCGGCAGCGCCGGTATTGGACATACACGCTGGGCTACACACGGTAAGCCTTCTGACGTAAACTCTCATCCGCATATGGATGAAAGCCGGAAGTTCTCGGTCGTTCATAACGGGATTATTGAGAATTATCTGGAGCTGAAGGAGGAACTGATGAAGGAAGGACATGCGTTTTTGTCCGAAACGGATACGGAAATCGTATCCCACCTGATCGCACGTGAATACCAGGGTGACATCGTCAAAGCGGTACAGAAAGCTATCACCCATATGCGGGGAGCATTTGCGCTGGGGGTATTGACTGAATACGAGCCGGACAAACTGGTTGCAGTTCGCCAGGCAAGCCCGCTGGTCATCGGTGTAGGGGAAGGCGAAAATTTCATTGGTTCTGATATTCCTGCTATTTTGAAATATACACGTAATGTATACATTCTCGAAGACGGTGAGATGGCTGTGCTTACGAAGGATGCTGTCGAACTGTTGACGATTGAAGGGAACTTTATTGCTCGGGAAATGATTCATGTCGATTGGGATGCCGTGACTGCTGAAAAAGGTGGCTATGAGCATTTCATGCTGAAGGAAATTCATGAGCAGCCACGAGCTTACCGGGACACGATGCTTGGACGTATCGATCATGCCAATCATCAAGCCGTTCTGCCGGAGCTGAAGCTGTCTAACGAGCAGATCAAAAATATCCGCAACATCCAGATTGTCGCCTGTGGCACAGCATATAATGCCGGTCTGATCGGCCGTACAGTAATTGAGCAGTTCGCCCGCATTCCGGTTGAGAATGATGTGGCATCCGAATACCGTTACCGTTCGCCAATCATCACGCCGGAGACGCTTGTGATCGTGGTCAGCCAATCCGGTGAAACGGCCGATACACTGGCAGCGCTGCGTGAAGCGCAGGCTAACGGTGCGCATGTGCTCGCTATAACTAATGTGGTTGGCAGCTCCATCGCCCGCGATGCGGACGACGTGCTTGTCACGCTGGCCGGACCTGAAATTGCGGTAGCATCGACGAAAGCATATACTTCCCAGCTCATTGCTTTCTATCTGTTTGGCCTGCACCTTGCGCAAGTTCGCGGTACGATGACTAAAGAAGAAGTTGCTCATGTACTGGCGGCAATGGAAGCTCTGCCTGAACAGGTGGAAGCGATGCTGGGCCAAGCCGATACGATTAAGTCTTATGCTGAGCAAATTGCGAAGCACAAGCATCTGTTCTTCATCGGCCGTGGTCAGGACTACGCTGTAGTACAGGAAGGTTCTCTGAAGCTGAAGGAGATCTCCTACATTCATTCCGAGGCTTATGCTGCTGGTGAACTGAAACACGGCACGCTGGCGTTGATTGAAGATGGCGTACCTGTCATCTCTCTGCTCACCCAGGAAGCCGTGATGGAGAAAACGTTGAGCAACATCAAGGAAGTGAAAGCACGCGGCGCCGAGGTTCTTGCGATTTCTTATGAAGAGCACGCTGCCGAGCTGCTGAAATCCGTGGACCATGTGATTACGATTCCGAAAACTTTGCCGATTTTGACGGCTGCGCTTTCGGTCGTAACGCTGCAATTGTTGGCTTACTACGCTTCGCTCGCTCTGGGTCATGATGTCGATAAACCGCGTAACTTGGCGAAGAGCGTGACGGTGGAGTAATTATAACTGCAAAATAGAACGTGTACCGTATGTTACTTTCAAGGGTTGTTCTGATCATCAGAGCAGCCCTTTTTATTTTTCGTTAAGTAGTATCGACTACAAATTCCTATCTAGCAACACCCCTGTTTGTTCTGCCATGACACGAGGTGGTAAAGGCATATCATTCCTGAACCACCATTCCACAGCCCCCACGACCGCTGCCCCAAAAAATTGAAGAATAACATCTTCACTTAACTCTTGATTTTTTCCTTTAGTTACATCCACTTCAACCTTGTACTCTTCAACCACTAGATCAAGGAACCGACTACGAAAATATGCTGCACTTTTCGTGTTTAACATTGTTGAAAAGAAAATATGATTGTTCGCAAAGTATTCAAACCATACATAGTTCCCTTCTTTAAAAGTCATTTCAGACGCAGATTGACATAATTCTCGGAGATTACTTATATGCTCTTCGATAATCTTAGCAAGTAAGTCAAATTTATCTGTGTAATGGAGATAGATCGTCCCTCGATTAAGATTTGCTCGATCAGAAATATCACGAATTGTAATGTTATCGAAGTCTTTTTCAGCCATTAGCTCAAGAACTGCTTTCTTTATTGCTTCTTGTGATTTCAGTATCCTTCTATCCACTTTAGCCATTTTATAAGCTCACCTTTCTTGGATGATCAACAAATATTTATTACTTGTTGAGTAATCAGCACATCACATAAAATTGCCGATTGAAAGTATCCTGTTCTTGATTAAGAATTATAGATGAGAGTTGATTAAACAATCAATGTTTAATATGTCGAAAAAACATTGGATAACTATGACGAGTTTAGAGGAGGATACATTCATGGATAAATGGTCGAAAGACGAACTGCACAGGATAGCTGAAGCTGATGACTTGCAATCAACACTACCAAAAATATAACCATGCAAAGGAGACAAAAACATGTTTAACGAAACTTACAAATTATCAAATGGTGTTGAGATTCCCAAATTAGGTCTTGGTACCTGGCTGCTTGACGATGAACAGGCAGCACAGGCAGTGCGTGATGCGGTATCACTTGGATATCGCCACATTGATACTGCTCAGGCTTATATGAATGAAGCTGGTGTAGGCGAAGGAATCCGTTCCTGTGGTGTCGCAAGAGAAGAGCTTTTCATTACGACAAAGGTTGCAGCAGAAGCAAAGAACTATGATGCAGTTACGCAGTCCATTGATGAATCTTTAGCCAAAATGGGACTGGATTACATTGACCTTCTGATTATCCACAGCCCACAGCCTTGGAAGGAGTTCCGTGAGGAGAACCGTTACTTCGAGGAAAACAAAGAAGTATGGAAAGCAATGGAGGATGCTTATAAGACAGGCAAAGTAAAGGCAATCGGTCTTTCTAACTTCCTTCAGGATGATATAGAGAATATTTTTGCAAGCTGTGAGATCAAGCCTATGGTAAATCAGATATTGGCACATGTGAGCAATACTCCTTTGCAGTTAATTGAATTCTGCCAGAAGAATGACATCCTGGTAGAGGCATATTCACCAATTGCACACGGTGCGATCCTTGATAATACTGAGGTTAAGGCAATAGCTGATAAGTACGGAGTATCTGTTGCTCAGCTTTGCCTGCGTTATGGTATCCAGTTGGGCCTTGTAGTCATCCCTAAGACGGCAAATCCAGATCATATGAGAATCAATGCAGAGCTTGATTTTGTTATCAGTGATGCGGATATGGAAACTTTGAAGAATGTAGAGCACATCCAGGATTATGGTGAGCATAGCTTCTTCCCGGTATTTGGCGGGAAATTAAAGTAAATCGGTAATGAATAGGGACTTTTTTAACAATGGGTCAGCCCGAGGGATACAAATATTAATGATGTTTTATTGGAGGAACCAAAATGGCAAAACATGAAGAAGTGCAAAATGGCGTGATTTTCCCCGTGGGAGAGAAGAATGAAGCATTTGCAAAGTATTTTGTGGGACAAAGTTACCTAAAAACGTTGGTTGCCGATTCTAAAGTTAATGTTGGAGTTGGGAATGTGACCTTTGAACCGAGTTGCCGGAATAACTGGCACATCCATCGAAATGGGTATCAAATTTTATTAGTAACTGGCGGTGAAGGGTGGTACCAGGAAGAGGGGAAAGCTGCCCAATTGTTGAAAGCCGGTGATGTTATTGTTATCCATGATGGTGTAAAACACTGGCACGGTGCAACAAAAGACAGCTGGTTCGAACATATTGCAATCACTGCAGGTACACCGGAATGGCTGGAGCCAGTGTCAGATGAAGAATATACCAAACTTTAAGTGATAAAAAAACAGTAATTGGCGTTAAAAATAGCCACTATCCCTAAGCTAACAGGCAGCTATACTTAAGACGACACCGATGTACTTGTACGGTGTCGTCTTTTTGTTCGCTGTCCATTTAGTTGTTGAAGAGTTGACCCTGTTCAAGATCCGCGATGAGCCCGGGGTGCAATGCTCTCACATTGCCTGAAAATGTTCAATCCAATACTAATGATGATCTATCCGTTTGTACCAAGCGCTAACAGCCGTTTTAGGTTGTCATCAATAAATTGATTATCGGTACTGTTGATTCCACGACCGGCAAAATGGCCCCAGATCGACTCGATAGGACTAAAAACAGCATTAGGTATACGCTTAGCCTCGTATTCGTTATCGTCCGCCTTGCAGAAGAGATCCGTGCTCCCAGGCATGATGCAGGCGAGCGCTTTAATGCTTTTGAGCGCCTTATCGAAATCTCCGTTATAGGAGGGGTTTGCACTAATATCTGCATTTTGTCCTGTCCATAACATGGCCAGGACATTGTGCGGATCCATCTTCATAAAGCTATCTTCCCAGACACCTGCCACAAAACCTGCCAATGAGTCGAATCCCAGCTCACGATAAAGTTCCTCTCTATAAAACGCATCCGATAAACCCCATCCCGCATAGACACGGCCAACGGCGCGCATGTCTGCAGAAGTCAGCTGGTTTAGTTTACTTGAATCGAAGCGGACTGCAGCCATGAGCGCAGCTTTCATTCCGTCCAGGACCAGATATGTTTGGGGCCAAGGCTTGGCAACTCCGGCGAAAGGCGCAATTCGTTCCACCATATCCGGATAACTTGCCCCCCATTGGAAGGCTTGAATACCTCCCATTGACCATCCTACCACGAGAGCGATCTTGTGAATGCCGAATTTTTCGGTCACCAGCCGATGCTGGAATTGAACGTTGTCATAGATCGTTACCTGCGGGAAATTAGCCCGGTCGAATGGGGGAGGCGTGTTACTGGGAGACGAAGATAATCCGTTGCCCAGCAGATTGGGAACGATAATGAAATATTTCTGCGGATCCAGTGCCATACCATTTCCAATCAACCATTCATTCTGAACATGCGTGTCGCCAAAAGCAGTTGGATAGATGATGACATTATCTTTCTTTTCATTCAATTTTCCATAAGTCTTATAAGCAAGAAAAGCGCCCGGTAACGTCACTCCTGATTGCAAGGTTACGTCACCCAAATCAAAAATCTCATAATCCATCGTATTGTCTCTCCCTTCATCATGAAACTACACATTTTAAAATGTATTTCTTGTACTTAGTATAGGGCTGTGGTACCCTCAATAAAAGTGAATAGAATTCAAAGTAGTCTTCAATAATATTGAAAGTAAAAGGGGGACCGTATGATGGAATTGCGTCAACTGAATACGTTCCGCATGGTTGCATCAACGTTAAATTTCAGTCGGGCTGCGGAAGTGCTGGGCTATGTTCCCTCCAACGTCACGATGCAAATAAAAGCATTGGAGGATGAGCTTGGTGTTCGTCTCTTTGACCGCTTGGGCAAGCAGCTCGTTCTTACAACTGCGGGTAAAAGCTTTTTAACTCATATTCAAAGCGTTCTAGATAAATTGGACGAAGCTCGCAGTGCCGTTCATGACAATGAAGTTCTAAGCGGCACTCTAACGATTAGTGCCAATGAGGTTATTTGCGCCTATCGGCTACCCGTTGTCTTTCGCCTGTTTCGTTCGTGCTATCCGGGAGTGCGTCTCATTTTTCGCTCTGTTTCTAATCAAGAGCTCAAACAATCACTCTTTGAGGGAACCGCAGATATCGTCTTTATGTTGGACGAACCCATTCGCTCAAGCGGACTTGCCGTGGAACCGTTGGTGGAAGAGACTTTCCGCCTTTTCGCTGCTCCGGACCACCCGCTGGCACAACGAACTGAGCTACAGCTGGAGGATTTTCATGGAGAAGTGTTCCTGACGAACGAAAAGGGTTGTCCCTATCGCACCATGTTTGACCGGTCATTTGAGAAAGAGGGTATTGATAGCATTACGTATTTGGAGTTTCAAAGTGCTGAAGCCATTAAACAATGTGCAATTTCGGGAATCGGTATTGCCTTTCTTCCTGAAATCGTAGCGGAAGCTGAAGCTGAGCGGGGCGAACTTGTTGCTCTTCCATGGCAAATTCCGGACTTGCACGTGTATACACAGATGTCATGGCATAAAGACAAGTGGCTTTCACCAATCATTTTATCTTTCATAGAGGCGGCAAGGGAGGTCATGGTCTAACACAACAAAAAGGGCTGGAGCAGGGGACACCCCCCGATCCAACCCATTTTTCTTACTCCTTTACGGCTCAATCCCCCATACAAGCTGACCGTTCATATACCCGGTAACCTGTTCATTGTTTACGAACTGAGTGTTGGAAGCTTTAAATGAGTAATCGTCAGTCTGGTTGTAATTGGACCAGTTGGTTTTGGAGAACCGTGCTTGAATTTCTGCGCTTTCGCCGGGATTAAGCGTTCCAGCCGAACTCGTAAAGCCCATTTCCAGAACATAATCGGCTCCAGCAACCGGAGTCGCCAGTTTAACGAATTTGCTGGTTACATTCGCACTCCCGATGCTGGCCCAGTCGCACCAGAAGCTCTGTGCGTTTTCCCCGTCAATCGTATAGTAATACCGGAGTTTTACGTCACTTAACTGAATCGCCGAATCACCGGTGTTGATTACTTTGAATTTGGGTGAGATTCCGTTGGTGGAGGCACTCGTGCTGCCGTTAAAGGCTTGGACCGTCAAGTCTCCCGCGGGTAAAGGAACACTGCCGCCCACTACATTTACTGTAAGAACAGCGTTTTTTCCTCCGCTGAAATGAAAGGTTAGCGCATTCTGGCCCAGCGGCAGTGTAGAAAGATAGGATTTGCTCAGAACGACAGCAGCGCTTGATTTCGTATAATCCTGTCCCGGTTTAAGTGTATAATTTCCATTCGTTATGCTTGCAAGCTGATGTCCGTTTAAAGTAAGGGATACGGAAATATCCTGCCCTGGATTCTCCGCTTGATCATATGTCGCATTCACGGGCGTAATCGCAGCGCTTGGGGTAGGATTGTCACCCTTTAAATCGGGCAGCTCATCCAACGTGATGACATAGTTGCTTTGATATAGCGTTTTCAGAGTGGCCGGATAATTAAAGGCAGAGCTCATGAGATGCTCGCCATACCAGGGGCAGAAGTAGAGCCAGCCTGCTTTTTCCTCTGTCAGATTCTGTACGCTTGGGACGGTGTCATTCTCCGTCATGGCTACCATTTTCGTGCCGTCGGTTAAATCAACAAGCTGATAGAAAATCGAGGTAATGGCATCCTCATTGGGCACGCCGGACAAACCGTCATGGCGGTTGTAGATTGTATTGTATTTATCATAACCGACAATATCTACCTGATCGTCGCCGGGATACCATGCGGGAGAAGTGTTATACACGTAGCTGTTGTAGGTCCAGATCAAGTTGTGCAAGCCATACGTCTCTGTAAGTTCGGTATAGAGCAGGTCCCACAGCTGTTTGTACACCTCCGCACCTGCCGAAGCCCACCAGAACCACGCGCCTTCCCCATTCAACCCGCCGTTGCCCTCCGCCTCATGATAAGGACGGAAAATAACCGGCACATTGTTGTTTTGCAGAATCTGCAGCTGTTCCGCCAAATCCTCAATGGTCATCATGACGTATTGATATTCTTTCGTACCAGGAACCACCGCATTGGCTGTATTAAAATTGGTTTCCGTCGGCTTGTAGGTGGCATTCTTCCAATCTACAAACTCCCCGAGCTGATAGGCGTTGAAATCTCGTGGCACATTGATATGCCAGCTGGCAGTCGCGATCCCGCCCCGGTTATTCACCCAATCGATCATCCGCTCGGTTGTGCCGTCCTCCCAACCGTAGAGCGGATTATAGTTCATTAAATCGAACCCGCGGATTGCCGGATACTTTCCGGTTAAATTGTGAATCCAATCAAACTCCAACTCGTAATTGCCGTTATTTCCGCCGCCATAAATCTCCTGCTGGCCGGAGATCATATGGTTGCCGTAAACCTCTGTTAAGTAATTCATCAAAGTCTGCGTTTCAGGTGTAGCTTGAGGATCGGTGAGGACAGGCTGCACATCCAGGGGATCAAGATCGGCATAATCCACAGTGAAGGTGTCAAAATAAGCGAATCCCCAACCGGCCTTCAGTTGGATGGTGTTGCTTCCTTGCTTCAGCTTCTGAAAGCCAAAATCGAAATTCGACCACTCGGTCGTGTAGGGCAGCATATACGAACCCTTGGTAACGCCGTTAACTGTTAAATATTGTAGCCTGCCGTCAGGACTCAGCTCCTGCATATAGCGGGTGGAGATCGCATACATGCCGGTTTCCGGGACAGTTACTGTAAAAGTGATTGTGCCGGAATTCTGCATCCAGACAAATCCGCTTCCGGAGAATCCGGGCTTGGGTTGTCCATAAATTTCAGTCACCACTTGAAGATCGGAGGTGAGCTGAGCGTTTTCGCCTTCAATCGTGAAAAGTGCGGTGTCTGCATGAGCGGGCGCTGCCATCAATCCAAACCATCCAAACAGCAGAGTAAATGCCAGCATTATTGCACTTGCCTTTTTGAACCCATTTTTCATTTCCATCCTTCCTCTCCATGTGAAATAGGATAAACAATTACATAATGTATTTCGTGGCAGCGCTTACAAAGTAAACATAGCACATGCACCAAATTTTGTAAATATTTCGACATCGAAAAATTCACAGGTATCATTCAGTTAGTCAGATCAGCATTACTCATCATCGGTTACTGGTATGCAGGGGGGGCGCATAGGCTCCTATATTATAAGTTCCTTTCTAAAAGTTCCCCCACTTTTTGTGCTATTTCCTGCGGTGGATAAGGCATCCCATTTTTTAGCCACCATTCCACTACACCAACATAGGCATTTGCTACAAATTCAACAACGACATCTTCGTTTTGCCCTGAGTTTTTACCTTTCGTTACATCCACGTCTTTTTTGAACTCTTCGATATTATGTTGAATAAACCGGCTGCGAAAATAGGGAGCCCCTCCACTCGCCAGCATCGTCGAAAAAAACAAATAGTTGTTTGCCAAATATTCCATACAGTGCACAGTCGATTCGATCCAATCCGTATCGGCTTCTGCCTCACACAAATCACTCATATTTTTGATATGTTCTTCAATGATTTTATCCAACAGATCAAATTTATCCAGGTAATGAAGATAAACCGTCGCGCGGTTAATATTGGCCCTGTCAGAAATATCCTGAATGGTTATGCTGTCAAAGCTTTTTTCTGACATCAATTCAAGAAATGCTTTTTTAATGGCTTCCTGAGTTCTAACGATTCTTCTATCCACTTTGGCCATGTTATGAACACCATACCTTTCTTGAAATAGTCGACAATCTTTCTTGATTAGTTGTTTAAACAATAAAATTGATTTAATTAACGATTTATATGCCTTGTTTCGCTCATCTTTATATTATAAATTATAGACAGATGTCGAAAATACATCAATCGTAGCTTTTATTCTACCATGTAGGAGGATTTATATAATGATAACTGCCAAAGCAAGAGCTGTTGATGGTCCAGACAAACCGTTTCGAGCTGCAGAAATTAATAGACGTGATCTTGATTCGCATGATGTACTGATTGAAATTAAATATGCAGGCATATGCCATTCTGACATCCATACTGCGCACGGCGAATGGGGACCTGTGAACTATCCGCTCGTACCTGGACATGAGATTGCGGGAATTGTCACGGATGTAGGAGCAGAGGTCACGAAGTATAAAGTTGGTGACCGGGTAGGGGTCGGATGTATGGTTGATTCCTGTGGCGAATGTGTGAACTGCCGTAAAGGAGAAGAACAATACTGTCTTAAAGGAAATATCCAAACATACGCTGGTGTTGACAAATACGGAGAGCCTACTCAAGGTGGCTATTCTACTCACATTGTCGTAACCGAGGGTTTCGTAGTCAGAATTCCAGATAACATTGAGCTTGATGTGGCCGCTCCATTACTTTGCGCAGGTATTACGACATTTTCGCCGCTAAACCATTGGGGAGCTAGTCCGGGTAAAAAAGTGGCGGTTATTGGTATGGGCGGACTTGGTCATATGGCTGTTCAAATTGCACATGCCATGGGTGCGGAGGTCACCGTTCTGTCACAATCATTAAAGAAAAAAGACGATGGCCTGCAATTGGGCGCAGACCACTACTATGCCACAAGTGATCCAGAGACATTCGAGAAACTTGCTGGCTCCTTTGACTTAATAATTAACACGGTAAGTAGCGCAAAAATCGACATGGATGCTTATTTCGCACTGCTCACTCTCGATGGCACCTTGGTTAATGTGGGTGCTCCAGGGGAGCCGTTGTCACTAAACGTGATGTCTCTCATCGGTCATCGCCGTTCGTTCGCTGGTTCAATGATTGGGGGTATTCGTGAGACGCAGGAGATGTTGGATTTCTGTGCAAAACACAACATTTTCCCTAAAATCGAAGTGATTTCAGCCGACCAAATTGACGAAGCCTACGAACGCGTACTAGCTTCAGATGTGAAATATCGATTCGTAATTGATACTAGCACGATCTGAGATATTGGCACGGCAATTACAACTACACCTTCTCAACAACTTTCTGGATAACATATAAATTCTCCGGAGCTTTCCCTGCTGAAATGCTAACGGAAAAACCGTCTTCTCAGATGGACGGTTTTCCGCTTTTCCGTGTCCCCAGGCTCGCCCATATCGATAAAACCCATGAAGTTCGTTTTGTGGGGAAAAGCTTATGAGGTGTGGCTTCGCTCAGTGCTGGCTCCCCGGTTAAGCCGTATTCTCGTGTCCGCCGGGCTTGGCGGTATTGCATCAACTTTTCGTTTATATAATCTTGTTCAAGCATGCTGATCCTCCTCGAACACCAGTTCCTATGATGGCTTTTTTTGTTTGTTTTCTGTCTAATCACATTATGTGCTATTCAAAAGGGGATAAAAAGCGTATACTTGCTCCAATGGATTTCCTCTTTTATTGAAGATGCGGTTTTTTCTTCTGTGAAAGTACATCGATATAGACGTTTTTACATGTGAACGAAGGGGGGAAGCACGCTGCTGGAAGAGAGATACCTGCTGCTGTTCGAGCATTTTGGTAAAGATACGGAGCTGGGAAATCCTGTAGAAGTGAAGCTGGAGCAGCTGTCCGAAGCACTTTATTGCACCCCGCGTAATGCCAAGCTCATTCTTGCAAAGCTCCAGAGTGAGCAGCTTATCGTTTGGTTACCTGGTCGAGGGAGGGGAAACCGGTCCAGAATTGCTTTTAAGGTGGACAAAGAGGCCTACTTGATCGAGTTTTCACAAAGCCTGATTGAAGAGGGGAATTATAAGCGGGCATTTGATCTGATCGGAACCCATGCCACTGGAACGTTGGCCAAACCCAAGTTTCTGGAATGGCTGGATAAGCAATTCGGTTATAAAAAAGGGGAAGCGGGAGAAGGTCAGCATCCCCAGGATACACTCGTGTTCCCGGTATTGAAACCGCCGCTGACGCTTGATCCTGCGGAGCTTTTGGATTCGTTTGATTCGCATTTGATCCGCCAAATTTTTGACCGTTTACTCAGATTTGATGTGCGGCAGGGCTCCATTGTGCCGATGTTAGCCCATGCTTGGAGCTCCAATAGCTGTGCGACGGAATGGACGTTTCATCTGCGCAAAGGGGTGCGTTTCCATAATGGTCAGGAACTGACTTCCCGGGATGTAAAGTTTACACTGGAGCGGCTTCAGAGCGGAACGGCCAACAGTTGGCTGATGCGGGGAGTCGAGAGTATCGAGACGATGGGTCCCCGCGCACTTCGCGTGAAGCTTAGCCGGCCTAACCGGATCTTTGACCGCTTCATGTGCTCGGCGGCAGCTTCCATTCTTCCCTACGGATTTGCCGGCATAGAGGAGGCGAATTATTGGAGCCTCCCGCTGGGAACAGGAGCCTTCAGGCTGATCTCCTGGTCAGCAGGACAAATCGAGCTTGCCGCTTTTGATGCTTATTTTCAGGGCCGGCCTTATCTGGATAGCGTAGATATCGTGATTTTACCGGATGACTGTGCCCTGGAAATGGAGGGAAATGCAAAGGTTCATCACAGCATGGATACGATGCGGATGTACTCCTATGCTAAGGGGGAGGCTTGGCAGGAAATCGAGAAGTTATGTCAGGGATGCACCATGTTGATCTGGAACGTCTCCCGCGAGGGTCCCCAGCAGTCGGAAGCCTTGCGGAGAACGGTGAAAATGATACTTCATCCCGGAGAAATGGTCGCGGAGCTCGGCGGCGAACGGGTGCTTCCCGCTTTCGGGTTCCGTCCCGAAACCAGCAGTTCCCATACGGTTGAACCCATGCGGCCCGAACGTATTCGCAGGGCATTGGAAGAGTCGGGCTACGCCGGGGAGGTTCTACGTTTTGCCTGCCACCCCAAATATAGCGAAGATAGTTTATGGATCATGAACCGGCTCTCCGAATGGGGAATCTCTGCCGAAGCGGCAGATTATGAATCATGGCCCGCTGCCGATTTCTGTATTTCGGGGCTCGTATTCCCGGAAGACGAAGTATGCGAAATCGAAGCTTACGAGCACCGGGATTACATTATGAACTTTTATTTCGACGAAGAGCGAAAGAAATGGATCACTGGCCGGATCGATGAGGCGGTTGCGGCCGAAACCACGGAGCAAAGACGCATGTATTTGAAGGAAATTGAAGACCTTGTTCGGGATGAGGCAACGGTGATCTTCCTGCACCACCGCCGGATAAGTACCTTTATGCATCCTTCCGTTCGAGGCGTAAGCCTGAACTCGCTTGGCTGGATCGACTTCCAGAACGTTTGGCTGGAGTAGGCTAACCAAAAATGCGACAAAACCACCAAGGACTTAACCCTGGTGGTTTTATGTAATGCCATATATGAAGTACATTGGCTGTGCATATATTTTGTGGATTGCTTATAAGATCAAAACATCATAATTGATGTGAGGGGGTAAATATGCTTCGAAAATTGTTGTTACCCATTTTAGTCTTTATTTTTGTAAGCGCTTGCCAAGATGGGGATGGAATTCAATATGACATCATTTATCGGATGAAGGAAGCGAAGCCTCCAATGGAAATAGAAGAAACGCAGCGTAAGTATACGATCGGTATCGTTCCCAAAGTGATGGAAATTCCATATTTCAATGTAGCAAAAGATGGGGCCATGGAAGCTGCACAAGATTTAAATGTGAATATCATTTACGATGGTCCGCCGATCGCTGATGCAGAACAGCAAATTCATGTGATTAAAGAATTGATTGAGCGTAAAGTTGATGTTATTGCGGTCTCTGCTAATGATCCCTTGAAGTTGATTCCTGTGTTAACAAAGGCAAAGCAGCAGGGAATTCGAGTGATAACATGGGACGCTGACACTCTGCCGGAGGCTAGAGAGATGTTCGTAAATATGGTCGATTCGGAAACACTTGGCCGTCATCTTTTGGATACACTGGCGTGGACGATGGGAGAAAAAGGCGAGTATGCGATTATGACGGGATCACGGTCGGCAGCAAACTTAAACGAGTGGATCAACTGGATACAATATCAGCAGGAACAATTTTATCCAAAATTAAAATTAGTGGATATCGTCACAACAGATGATAACCCTCAAAAAGCTTTTGAGGTTGCACAAGGATTAATGGAAGCGCATCCTAATTTGAAAGGAATTATCGGAAATTCATCTGTAGGACCGCCAGCGGCAGCCCAGGCCGTGAAAGAAGCAGGCAAAAGCGGTGACATTAAGGTGGTTGGGTTATCCACTCCGAACCTCATGAAAGCCTACCTGCATAATGGTTCTGCACAGATGGCTACACTTTGGAGTCCCAAGAAACTAGGCTATTTAACGGTTGTTCTGGCCAAAAACATACTGGAAGGCCATATGCCTTTTGACGGTCAAGAAATAGATAATGTCGGGAATATCAGGGTGGCGGGGGATGTAGTTATTATGGGGGAACCTGTTGATTTCACTAAGGAAAATGTTGACCAATATGATTTCTAAGCTGCTTAGGCGATTTCAGTACATCAATTACCGGCTAAGCTCAAAGCTGATCATAGCTTATATTATTTTGACGGTCATACCGATGGCGCTCCTGGGATATTTCTCATTTGTGCAATATAAAAAATCTATTGAAGAACAAATTGGTGAATATATGCCGCGATTTTTAAGGCAGGCCAATGCAAATATTGAAAAGCAGGTTGAAGAAGTGATGGCACTGCCTAAGCTGCTTCTCAATTCGGAGAGTACTTTAGCCATTTTGCGAAAGGATTCTTATCAAAGCCGTGCGGACCAAAATAAAGACAGGTTCACGGTGAACAATTATTTGGCACGAACATATTTGAACGGCATGAATGAGGATGTTATCGGTGTGTTTGTCTTGTCTAAAAACCGGCTGTTTTATAGTTCCAAAATCAAGTTTACCGGTCTGGATTGGGAAAAGCTGCTCATCCCCTATGGTCAAGACATGGATCTTCGTGGGAAAGAGAAAATAACTCTTCCGAATGAAACCAAACTTCGTTTTGAAGGGGGTGTACCGTATGTGCTATTCATGAAGCAGATCCAGGACGTTGATAACCGAAAGGATTTGGGCACGATGTTTATCGCGGTGAAGCTGACGTTTATTGACCGGATCCTCATGGATTTCGAACAGAACAACAATGCGAAAATGTGGATTGCAAATCGTAGGGGCAACATTATTTATCATACTGACCCTAACGCTATCGGCACGACAGATCCTTCAGTCCGGGATTACCCCATTTGGAATGGGAGCTTCCGGGTTAGCAAAGGGAAGGAATTACAGCTTATTAGTGTAACGGAGTCCAAAAGCTTCGATGGGATACTCGTACACAGTATTCCCCTGCAGGATTTAACTGCACGAACAGATATGACTCGAAAAATCACGATCCTTATTTTTATCTGTTTTGTTATGATCACAACCCTATTTGCGGTTATGTTTGTTCTGCGTGTAACACGTCCGATTAAGAGGCTGATCCGGCTGATGAAAGAGGCAGAGAGGGGCAAATTCCAACTTGATCTGAAAACCCACAGCCGTGATGAGGTGGGTACGCTGGCACGCAGCTTTAACTCCATGATGACAACGATCCGAGATTTGATCGAGAAGAATTACGATATCAAGATTCGCCAGCAGGAGGCGGAGCTATACGCCCTGCAGTCTCAAATCAATCCGCATTTTATGTACAATACCCTGGAGACGATCAGTATGGCGATCGAAGAAGGGGAGGCGGACATGGCCGTTGATATGGTCACCCAGCTTGGCCGAATGCTCAGATATTCGGTAGAGAATACATCTAATTTTGTACCCGTTTCTGAAGAGCTCCAGCATGTTGTGGATTATTTGACTATTCAGAAATTCCGTTTTGAAGACCGTCTAGTTTTTGAAATTATACGGAAATCTGATCCAGGTTTCTTTTATATGCCAAAGTTTATTCTGCAGCCGGTCGTAGAAAATGCGATTAAATATGGATTGGAATCACGTGAGAGACTTGACATAGAGATCAGTATCAGCAAAGAATCCGGCACACGCTCAGGTGATACGGCTATCGTCTTCAGGGTACGGGATAACGGACCAGGAATTAAGCGGGAACGTCTCGAGGAAGTGGAGAAGTCTTTGAAAACCGGGACGTTGTCAGGTAAGAAATCCCAATTCGGACTTGGAAACGTGAATGCCCGGATCGTTATGATTCATGGTCCCGAATATGGTTTGCAGCTGCATAGTGTTGATGGCAAAGGTACTGAGGTTACAATACGCATACCGCTAATTACAATGATGGATAGGTTCAATTTGGAGCAGGGCGAGGAGGACAACCATGCAAGCAATACGGACGTTAATTGTGGATGATGAGGCTCGTATTCGGCGAGGAATTGAACGCATGCTTGCTTCATGCGAAGGTAATTGGCAGGTGGCAGCGGTCCTTTCCAATGGTAAAGATGCGTTGGAATACATCCGCCAGACACAAGGAGCCATTGATTTACTTCTAACGGATGTTAAGATGCCGGAGATGGATGGTTTAACGCTCATTAAGAAAGCCAGACAGCACGGTTCCTTTTACCCTATAGTTATCAGTGGACATAATGATTTTGTCTTTGCTCAGACAGCGATCCGGGAAGGCGCCGTTGACTATATTTTAAAACCGATAGACCGTGAACAATTTCGCCAACGAATGGCAGAAGTAAGGAACATTATCGAAAAAAACAGACATGAGCATCAACGATGGAATGAAATGCACCGTAAAGAATTGGAACTGAAACGATCTCGTCAGACGCAAACACTTAGCTATATTACTTCCGCAGGGCTCGATATATCCAGACTGGGGTATTGGGTAAATGATTTTCCGAAAGGTCATTATCTCCTGCTTTATATTAGTTTGGATCCACCGCCAGTTAAAGCTAGAAATTATACCAAGAAGGATTGGGAAGCGTTCGATTATGCTTTGGAAAATATGATTTCCGAGGTGACAGGCAATTTTGACATTGCGCAGGTGAAGCAGGCTTGGTGCTGGAAAGGGGGAAATGCCGACTTTTGGGTACTGATTTATGCTCCGGGAGAGTCATCGGGAACAACGATGGAGGCTGTCGCAAATGAATTATCAACGCGAATTCGCTCAGTCATCCAGTTTCATACGCCATTCACCGTATCGGTATCCTTTGGGAATTGGATGCAAAATCTCTACACATTGCCTGAGGCAAAGCAAAAAGCATTATCCTTAATGAATTATCGTTTGTTGTACGGCAGCAATCAAACATTTCATGATGATACGGCAGAGCGGTTTGTAGAAAAGATGGACATTGATCTTGCAAAATTTGCCCACCGTCTGCGGAGGGCCGTTGAACAAGCGAACAGTCAAGAAGCGAATGATCTGTTGAAACAACTGTTTCAACAACTGGAGCATATTCATTCGCCGCAACCCATACAGCTTGCTGTACAGAATGTATTCATTCAGATTCACTCTGTTGGAATAGAATACATGAGCGGCGTATTTGAACCCATCTCCCTGGAAAAGGGGCTGCAGGCCCTGCACCGTGCGGCCAATCTTCATGAGTTGAAGAGTGAGGTGAGTGCACTCATCCAATCTGTCATCGAATTGATTCGTCATACTCGGCAAAGTGGAAGAGTGAAGCCTGTAGAGCTGGCTAAAGCATGGATTGCCGAGAATTTGAGCAAAGACTTGACAATCCAGGCCATTGCGGACCATGTTTATATGAATCCTTCCTATTTTATGAGATATTTCAAGATGCACACCGGGCTGACCATACTTGATTATGTGACGAAACTCCGAATGGAGAAGGCTAAGGAACTCTTGGTTAATACGAACATGAGGGTACAGCATGTTAGTGAACAGGCTGGTTACCAAAACGTGAAATATTTCAGCCGCCAATTTAAACAACGCTTTGGCTGCACACCTGCTAAGTATCGTGATCAAGTTCTAAAGAATATTGAAGAAACAACCCCCAAAAGTCATTAATGCCCCCCTTCAAGTCATTATTGTACCCTATTATGAAAGCGTTTTAATTAGTAAGCTGTGAATAGAGAACGGCGCTGCCGTTAAATCGATCACAGAATCGGAGGGAAGCTGATGGAGACGGAGTACATTCTGGAGCTAAACGGGATTACAAAGATTTTCCCTGGAATCAAAGCACTGGACAACGTGTACTTCAAGCTAAAGCCGGGAGAAATTCATGCGTTGATGGGCGAGAACGGAGCAGGCAAGTCGACATTCATTAAAGTGATTACTGGCGTTTACAAGCCGGACGGGGGAGAAATTCTGCTGAATGGCCAGCGTGTTGATTTCAAAACTCCGAATGATGCAAAGCATAGAGGGATCGCAGCAATCTATCAGCATGTGACCTGTTTTCCGGATTTGAGTGTAACGGAAAATATATTCATGGGCCATGAAAAGATTCACAAGGCCACCAAGCGGATTCTTTGGAAGGAGATGCATGAAGAGGCCGACAGATTGCTGAAGGAGCTCGGGGCAGGCTTCAGTCCAAAGACGCAAATGGGTGCGCTGAGCGTTGCCGAGCAGCAAATCGTCGAAATCGCCAAGGCGCTTTCGACGGATGCGAATATTATCATTATGGATGAACCGACGGCTGCCCTGACGAACCGTGAAAGCGAAGAGCTGTACCGGATTGCGGAGCAGCTCCGTGACAGAGGCACGGCAATTATTTTCATCTCACACCGTTTCGAAGATATGTACCGGCTTGCCAGTAAGGTCACGGTATTCCGGGACTCCCAATATATCGGGACATGGGATGTAAATGCAATTTCGAATGCCGATCTTATTGTCGCCATGGTCGGCCGTGAAATTACACAGCTGTTCCCAAAGAAGAAGGTTGTGTTGGGAGAAGAACTGCTGCGGGTGGAAGGCTTGGGGAAAACCGGTTATTTTGCCGACGTCAGCTTCACGCTTCGCAGGGGTGAGATTCTTGGTTTGACCGGGCTTGTCGGAGCAGGTCGGACGGAAGCGTGTCAGACACTGTTTGGTATCGAGTTGTACGATAAGGGGAAAGTGACCTACAAGGGGAAGAAAATACGGATACGCTCTCCGCTTGATGCCATGCGGCAAGGGATCGGCTACTTGCCGGAGGACCGTCAGAAGCAGGGACTGGTGCTCGATTGGAGCATCGGCCGCAATATTACGCTTCCAGCCCTGGAACTTATCACGAAGAAAGGCGCAATTCGTGCTTCGGCAGAAGCGGAAATTTCCAAGCGGCTGGCGGAGAAGGTCGGCGTCAAAGCGAAAAGTATCTTTGATTTGGCCAGCTCACTGTCGGGTGGAAATCAGCAGAAGGTCGTTTTTGCGAAGCTGCTTACTGTTAATTTAGAAGTAATTATACTCGATGAGCCGACAAAAGGGGTTGATGTCGGCGCAAAGTCAGCGATCTATGAAATCATTAGCGAACTGGCCTCTCAGGGCTACGGAATTATCATGGTATCGTCGGAAATGCCCGAAATCATCGGGATGTGCGACCGTGTTGCCGTTATGCGTGAAGGAAGGATTACGGCATTTCTCGACCGCCAGTCGATGACGCAGGAAGCCATTCTCCAGGCGTCTATGAGCGAGGAAGCTCTCCTTTATTAAACAAGTTTAGAAGGTGGATACACATGGAGGATAGAGGATTTAACACGCCCGCAGTGGCCGCTGAAGCATTGAAAGGCGCAGCGCTCAAGCAGCGCTCGTTAGCTGCCAGCTTCGCCAAATTCAGAGAGATCGGGCTGCTCGGGTTTATTATTCTGTTGTCTGTTGCCGTTCAGCTGCGCAATCCAAGTTTTCTAACGCTGGAGAACATCAGCGATTTGGCCACGAATACCGCAATCTTAAGCATTCTGGCTGTTGGCATGATGCTCGTCATTGTGACACGCGGAATCGATTTGTCCATCGGGGCGACACTCGCACTGTCGGGGATGATCGCGGCTCTGACGGTTGGCGCGTATCCGGAGCTGCATCCTATCGCAGTTGTTTTGCTCGGTACGGCGTCCGGGCTTGTCAGCGGACTCGTGCTGGGCTTTCTTGTAGCCAAGATCGGTATTCTGCCCATTATAGCGACTCTTGGGATGATGAACGTATTCCGCGGGCTTACGTATATGGTAAGCGGTGGCAAATGGGTGAGCGCCCATCAGATGCCGGAAAGTTTTAAGAACATGGCGACAGGATCGATACTTGGTGTTAATAACCTGATTCTCATCGCAATTATTATTTATGCCTTGGCATACTGCTTCGTACAGCATACACGGACCGGAAGGCAGATTTATGCAGTAGGCAGTAATCCTGAGTCGGCGAAGATCAGCGGCATAAACACAGATAGAATTTTATGGCTGGTTTACTCGATTATGGGCGCGTTGTCTGGTCTCGCGGGTGTCCTGTGGGTGGCCAAGTACGCTTCAGCCCAAGGCGATACGGCGTCAGGCTATGAACTGAGCGTTATCGCGGCCTGTGTACTCGGCGGGGTCAGCATTGCAGGCGGTTCAGGCAAAATTTCGGGGATTATTCTCGGGTCCATACTGCTTGGAATTCTGAATAACGCACTGCCGCTAATCAACGTCTCCCCGTTCTGGCAAATGGGCATTCAGGGAGGGATTATCCTCTTCGCCGTTCTGGTAAATGCGATTGTGAAACGCGGAGTTGACCGCAGTAATCTGATGAGGAGGAACGTCTGAGACTATGGAGACACGAATCATTGCGAACAAACAGGATTTCTCACTGAAACGTTTTTTTCTCCAATGGGAGTGGATGCTGGTTGTCCTCTTTATCGCCATAAATGTTATAAATATGAACTTGTCGGAGTACTACTGGGACCCGGTCAATCTGCGCGATGCGACGATGGGTTTTCTGGATAAAGCATTCATTGTTCTGCCGATGGTTTTCATCATCATTTTGGGCGATATCGACATTTCCGTCGCATCGATTGTGGCTCTGTCGTCGGTCGTCATGGCTGACCTGTATAACTTGGGAGTACCGATGCCGGTCGCCGTCCTCATCTGTTTGGCTGTGGGCATCATTTGCGGATTTATTAACGGCCTGCTCATCGTCAAATACAAAGAATTATCGTCGGTTATCATTACCCTGGCGACCATGATTATTTATCGTGGCATCGCGTACATCATTCTGGAGGATCAAGCATCAGGCTCGTTCCCGCAGTGGTTCAACTATCTGGGATGGGGCTATGTCGGCAGCATACCTTTCATTCTGGTTGTATTCATTGTCTTTGCCGTTCTGTTCGGGCTTCTGCTGCACAAAACGATGTTCGGTCGCAGGGTGTACGCGACAGGCAGCAACATTACGGCAAGCCGTTTCTCCGGCGTCCAGGTGGATAAAATCAAAATCATTGTATTCACACTCGCTGGGCTGATGTCTGCTGTAGCCGCGCTGTTTCTGACTTCACGAATGGGAAGCACGAGACCGAATATGGCTAACGGGTATGAACTGGATGTCATCGCCATGGTCGTGCTTGGCGGTATCAGTACAGCTGGCGGTAAAGGAAGAATGATTGGCGCGGTTCTGGCGATCTTCCTCATCGGGTTTCTGCGATACGGGTTAGGGCTTGTCAATGTGCAGGCGCAGGCTTTGCTCATTATTATCGGTCTGCTGCTGATCTTCGCTGTCGCTGTTCCGAAGCTTAAGCTGGGTCAAGGGAAACGGCACTAACTGCCGGATTGTATATATGAGAAGGTATCGATTAAAGGAGGAAACAGGACGTGAAGAAGCTATTTCAAATTTGTTTGGTAACGGCTCTAATGATCACAATGCTTGCTGCATGCGGGGGAGGAAACGGAGCAGGCGAAAGCGCTCAGTCTAATACCAGTTCAGGGAATAAGAGACATGCAATTATTTTCAAAAATACGGGTAACCCGTACGGCGAGAAATTAATGGAGGGATTCAAAAACGCAGTAGAGGCTCAGGGCAACGAAGCTATTATAAAGGCGCCAGACCAACCAACGGCTGAGGCACAGATTCAAATGATTGAAGAACTCATTTCACAAAAGGTGGATAGTATAACGATTGCCGCAAACGATCAGGATGCGCTGCAGCCTGCTTTGATGAAGGCAATGAATTCCGGCATTCAGGTACTGTCTGTTGATTCCGCTTTGAACGCGGCGAGCCGTAAGGTACATGTTAACCAAGCCGACCCAGAGCGTATCGGCCGGACACTGATTCAAGGAATTTCTGAAATGATCGGCGGTGAAGGCCAAATTGCGATTCTGAGCGCAACCAGCCAGGCGACAAACCAGAACACCTGGATTGAGTGGATGAAGAAAGAGCTGGAGGACCCCAAATACAGCAAAATTGAGCTGGTGAAAGTAACCTATGGCGACGATCTTCGCGACAAGAGCGTATCCGAGACGGAAGCGCTGCTGAAATCGTACCCGAATTTGAAAGGGATTATCGCCCCAACAACTGTAGGTATTGCTGCAGCCGGTAAAGTATTAACGGATAAAGGACTTCAAGGTAAAGTACAGCTTACAGGTCTTGGTCTGCCAAGCGAAATGGCCGAGTATATCGAAAGCGGCGTTAGCCAATGGATGTACCTGTGGAACCCGATTGATGTCGGGTACATGGCGGGTTATACGGCAAATGCACTTGTAAACGGCGAAATTACGGGAGCGGTTGGCGAGAAGTTTACAGCAGGCGACCTTGGCGAGAAGGAAATCGTAGCAGATGGAGATGGCACACAAATCATGCTTGGCGATCCGTTTAAGTTTGACGCATCGAATATTGGAGAATGGAAAGATGTGTATTAGAATCACCGAAAAAAACAGAAAAAGTGTTAGCCCCCGGTTGCAACCGGGGGCTTAAAGGCGGTTGTCTGCTGTGGATGTACGTCGTTAGACGTTTTTCTTCTAGTTGTAAAATAAACTGCATACCAGGGCGTTTTTTGTGCAATATACTACTACATAAGTTGGTTGTTGGAAAATCCAATTCAGACTAACAAAGGAGTATTGTCATGCCGATGGTACAGAACTTTGATCCTGGAATGATTTCGCTTTTACAAAAGAAAATAAAAATGATCAAAACGGACGAAGGGGGCATATATCTTGTCGGCCCCATTAAACTGCCGGTCAACCTACTTGGGGAAACCGCTGAATTCAAGTGGTACTGCTGGCTTAATTGCGACGAGGTGACAGAAGATTTTGAGCGTATTATCGGTAAATTATCGTCTGCCAACTTGGCGGAATTTCAACAATCAAGTGTACTCGTCCAGGGAGATTTTCAAAATGCAGATCATGCGTTGATCCGGTTCCATTCTATCTGTCACACCGGTGATATCTTCGGCAGCAAGCGATGTGACTGCGGATACCAGCTCAAACAGTCGATGAAGCATATTGCTGAGTATGGCAACGGAGCGTTATTTTATTTGGCAAACCATGAAGGAAGAGGCATCGGGCTCTTTAGCAAAGCTCTTGCCTATATTCTGCAGGAAAACGGATATGATACGGTGGATGCTAATCTTAAGCTTGGATTTGTTGATGATTCCCGGGATTATAGTGATGCGATAAAGGTGTTAAAGGCACTGCGGACTAAGCCGGTCACACTGATGACCAACAATCCAAGAAAATTAGAGGCGCTTAGTCAGGCGGGTCTGGATGTAGAAGAACGGGTGCAGCTGTGGGGTGATGTCTCCGAGTATAACGAGAAGTATTTGAAAACGAAAATCGAACGGTCCGGACACTTGAATGAAGGGGAAGGCTGTTGTAACAATGACTAATATTTTAAAAAAGTGATTGTAATCGCTTTATTTCAAGTTTACATTAACTGTGTTCGAAGGATTGTGACCGGTGAAGCGGGCAATGCCTGAGTTTATTTTAGCGTCATGAGATTCATGATGTTTTAATAAGCTCAGGCATTATTTGTTCATCAAAATTTGTATTGACTTGGAGTTAACTCCAGACATTAGACTCTTGGTGTAAGGTGACCCCATTTAAGCAAAGGAGTGAATCGAAGAATGGAATATGTAAAACTCGGTAATACAGGCTTGGACGTATCACGGCTTTGTCTTGGCTGTATGGGCTTCGGTGTAGCAGAGCGGTGGGTGCATCCATGGGTGCTTAATGAAGAGAACAGCCGGCCCATCATCCAAAAAGCGCTGGAGCTGGGCATCAACTTTTTTGATACGGCGAATGTTTATTCCGACGGAACGAGCGAAGAGATCGTTGGACGCGCATTAAAGGATTTTGCGAATCGGGATGAAGTTGTGCTCGCGACAAAGGTCTATTTCCCTATGCATGAAGGTCCTAACGGTGCAGGACTTTCGCGCAAGGCCATTATGAGTGAAATTGACAAGAGCTTGAAGAGACTGGGGACCGATTATGTGGATCTGTACCAGATTCACCGCTGGGATTACAATACACCCATCGAAGAGACGATGGAAGCCTTGCATGATGTAGTAAAGGCAGGCAAAGCGAGATATATTGGAGCTTCCGCCATGTATGCATGGCAGTTCCTGAAGGCGCTGCATACAGCGGAGAAAAACGGATGGACCCGGTTCGTATCGATGCAGAATCATTATAACCTCATCTACCGTGAAGAAGAACGCGAGATGACGCCGCTCTGCAAGGCCGAAAAAATCGGCGTGATTCCTTACAGCCCGCTCGCATCCGGAAGATTGACACGGGATTGGTCGGAAAAAACGCATCGTTCCGAAACGGATCAGGTACAGAAATCGAAATACGATGCCATGGCGGATGCGGACCGGTTGATCGTGGAGAGGGTTGCGGAAGTCGCAGAAAAACGCGGCGTTCCGCGTGCCTACATTGCCCTTGCCTGGCTGCTGCAGAAAGAGCCGGTCACTGCTCCTATTATCGGTGCCACAAAAATATCCCATCTCGAAGATGCAGCAGCTGCCCTGTCGATCAATTTAACTCCGGAAGAAATGGCTTCGCTGGAGGAGCCGTATATTCCTCATCCCGTAGTGGGCGCTCTGTAAACAGGAAAGACGGTGACGGTATGTCGATGACGATTGCGGAAGTAAGTGAAAAGTTCAAGCTGTCACAGGATACGCTCCGCTACTATGAACGTATTGGGCTGATTCCGCCTGTGAACCGTACGAAAAACGGAATCAGGTCCTACACGGAAGAGGACTGCAAGTGGGTCGATTTTGTCAAATGCATGCGGCAAGGCGCCGGCCTTCCCGTAGAAATGCTGATTGAGTATGTCGGGCTGGTGCAGCAGGGGGATGACACCCTGCAGACACGTAAAAATCTCTTGATCGAGCAGCGTAACCGGCTTGCGGACAAAATCGAAGAGATGACGAGCACGCTGACACGGCTTGATGGAAAAATCGTCGGATACGAACAGACGATTTTGCAAAAAGAAAAAACACTTAAAACGCCGGTGGAGTAATATCTGATGAATACGGGTGGGCGCCTCCGTTTCCGTATCGGTATCTTGCCTCCTGTTTGATTGAATTGGTTTACTATTTTTCAGAAAGATGCAAAATCAAAATAAAAAGCCACTCGTAAATGAGTGGCTTGCTATGTACTACAGTTGAATGTATCAAAAAGAGAGGGACACTGGACTATATTTTCTCCAGCTTGTCCAAGTAGTCATCAATATCAAGCCTAAGACTAATTGGTTTCTGATTGTTACTATGATTTACTTGCTCTTTATTTTTTATAAACCCAATTCTTTCATTTGTATAGTATGAGTAACGATGTGAAAAGCAATCTAAGGTTATGAACCTGACTCCTCCAACTTCTTCTCTCATAAGAAGAGCTTTAAACACAGCGTAGTTAATAAGCATTTTCCCAATCCCGCATTTTTGAAAATCTTTATGTACAGCCAGCCTTGCTATTTTTAAGGCAGGGAAAGTTTCATAGCCTATAACTCCTGTATTGCCTCTGTTCCTAATACGTCTCTCACTATAGTCTAACCTGATTGCATCTGAGCACAAAGACATATAACCGATAATTTTCTCATCTTTCTTAACTAAGAAGGTGGTATTATAACCTTCATTTTGCTCTTCTAGTGCTTCATTTTTCAAAAAGTAATTCATATCCTCTGAATGTCTTATTAGTCTCTTTCTTGATCGAGGTGAGATAGCAGTAAACTCACTATGATTTACACAATCAAAATGGGCCAGATTATCTCGATCATCGTGGGACAACCTAGCCAGGATATAACCATCAGTATCAGCAAACATACTTTCTATTTACCTCTTTCTTCAAGAGCCTTAAAATAGTCGATCAGCATTTGCCCATTTTTTTTAGATTGCATAGTTGGTTTTTTTTTCAATGAATTAATCAATTTTTGAGCATCTCTTCCCTTTAATGTTGGGGTGGCTGCAATTTGAGTAGCCATCTTTCTTCCTCCCTTTCTACTAGCCATCATCTATCATCTCCTATAAAAGTCATTGATAGAATGTATGGTGAGATAGGCTAGAGTATTCCAGTCACTTTGAAAATTCACTCAAAGTTTTTTCTAGGAATATTATACCATGAGAAATTCTATCATTTCTACAGAAAATTAAACATTCCGAAGATATTTAAAGCTATCAGGAGATAATTTGATGGATTTCACTAGTTTGAACTGACCTATTAGCTGAAATAGTATGCAATATCAATATAGTCTATACAATAGTTAGATTAACACGTATCTAGAACTTTAATTTACATCCATACCCCTTCCCTGCAGTAATTTTTTCAATACCTTAGCATGTCCATCTGTTCTTCTAAGTTCGTTTGCTGTATTCTTCATAAATGGTCTTGGCTGTACAATGCAAAACAGAAGCCTCCAGCCCCCTTTATAGGTGGTTTGGAGGCTCTCTTTTTTACATGAATAAACGCACTCGTCAATTCATATATTGCTTGCGAAACTGCAGGGGAGACAGGCCTGCGCTATGTTTGAAACTGGATGAGAAGTAAGGCGCATTGCGATAGCCGACCTCTTCCGATATGCGCTCCACGGACCAATCCGTAGTAATGAGCAGCCGCTTGGCCCGCTCCAACCGATAATCGTGCAAATAATCGGTGGGAGTGCGGCTGTACTTCATTTTCATACAACGAATAATGTAATTGGGATGAAAGTGAAAAACAGCGGCCAAAGTTTCGCTGGTGATTTTGTCCCTGTAGTTTTGCTGAATATAAGCTGCGACCCGTTCCGCCAATCGGGCCGATGCTGATCTTACGCCGTTCAACCCTCCTTCCTCTTCCAGCATAGCCAGCAGTTCGGCCAGCAAACGCTGCTCCTCCCAGAAAGAGTGATCCATCGGCAGCGCCAATAACTGCTGTACGAGGCTGAAGGCCGCCTGCGGGTTGGAAAGTTGTGAATGCTTTGGGAGGCGCAGTGTGTAAGGATTGCCAAATGGCCGGGACGAGTGGGATGAATGGAACACCCCCTCGTTACAGGTATTCGTTGCTGGTGAACTTTCATATCTGCCCGCATGCTCAAAATGAACCCAGTAAAACACCGTATCCTGCTCGCAGGGCTTGACCGCATAATGTTCGCCGTTCGGCAGCAGGAGCAATGTATCCCCAGCCGTCAGTGTCCATCGCTGACCATTCTCTCCGATGTGCAGTTCCCCCTTGACCATGATCAGTAAATCGTAAATGCCGAGCTTTCTTCGATTCGGGTGATGATCACCGATTCGGAACTCGGTCAGACCTGATCCCAAATAATAGGGAAGCGGCGGGGTATTCAGTTCAATCACCGCATCTCCAACCGTCTCTCCGCTCATGCAGCTCACTCTTTTCTTTTGTGTCATTTTTTATAAAAAAAGGTTCAATCCTTTTCTATTTCGCCCATTGATCAAAGCATATAATTGAAATTGAAAAGGGTCAAATTCTATAGGAGGAATTTCATATGCAGAAAACGCAAGTTTACATTCAGGATGATTTCTGGGAAGATTATTCCGAACTGATTCGCAACACCGTCATCCCTTACCAATGGGAAGCGCTGAATGACAGAATAGAAGGGGCGGAGCCGAGCTACGCCATCCGGAACTTTCGGATTGCAGCGGGTCTGGAGGAAGGGGGATTTGGCGGTTGGATATTTCAGGACAGTGATCTTTATAAATGGTTGGAAGCGGTTTCCTATTCTCTTCGCGATCGCCCGGATCCGGAACTGGAGCGGATTGCTGATGAAGCCGTTGACCTCATCGGTCAGGCGCAGCACGACAACGGTTATCTGAACACCTATTTCACGATTAAAGAACCCGGAAAGCAGTGGACAAATCTGTACGAAGCCCACGAGCTTTATTGCGCAGGCCATTTGATTGAAGCTGCGGTTGCTTATTACCAGGCTACAGACAAGCGCAAGCTGCTCGATATCTCCTGCCGTTTCGCTGACCTGATTGAAAGTTTGTTTGGCACGGAGCCGGGGCAAATGCGGGCTTATTGCGGGCATCAGGAGATTGAACTGGCCCTGGTCAAGCTATATGGGGTTACGGGAGAAGAGCGTTATTTGAACCTGAGCCGCTACTTTATTGATGAACGGGGAAGCAAGCCAAACTATTTTGTTGAAGAATGGGAACGCCGCGGCAGGACGAGCATTTGGAATCGCGGAACACCTAATCTTGAAATGTATCAAAGCCATCTTCCTGTACGTGAACAAACGGTTGCTGTCGGTCATTCTGTCCGTGCTGTCTATATGTATACCGCGATGGCTGACCTGGCACGCCTAACGGGGGATGACAGTCTGCGCGAAGCTTGCGAGCGTCTATGGGCAAATGTGACCCGCAAGCAGATGTATATCACCGGCGGTATTGGCGCGACTCATCTTGGCGAGGCTTTCACGTTCGACTACGATTTGCCCAACGATACGGTGTACGCGGAGACCTGTGCATCCATCGGTTTGATCTTCTGGGCGCGTCGTATGCTGCAATTGGAAGCGAAAAGTGAGTACGCCGACGTTATGGAGAGAGCGTTGTACAACAATGTGCTCGGCAGCATGTCCAGGGACGGCAAGCATTTCTTTTATGTGAATCCGCTCGAAGTATGGCCGGAAGCAAGCCGGAAAAATCCCGATAAATTCCATGTGAAGCCTGTGCGCCAGAAATGGTTTGGCTGCTCCTGCTGTCCGCCGAACGTGGCCCGTCTGCTGAGTTCGCTTAGCGATTATATTTACGATGTATCCGCTGACGGAGCGACGGTATACGTTCATTTGTACATCGGCAGCGAGATCGGCTTTGCAGCCCCTGACGGCTGCCTTGTGACGTTGCATCAGCGGTCCCAATTACCTTGGCAGGGACGGACCGAATTCTCGGTTTCGCTTGCGAACGGTGCTGGTGCTGCCGGCACTGCATTTGAGCTCGCACTTCGAGTCCCCGACTGGTTCCAGAACGGACGTCCTGTATTGAAAGTAAACAGGGAAATTCAAGATTATCGCATGGAAAATGGTTATGCGAAAATTGAACGAACCTGGTTAGAAGGAGATACTTTGGAATGGCTGCTCCCCATGGAGGCAAAGCTGATTGCTGCTCACCCGCAAATCCGTGCAAACGCCGGTAAAGCCGCTATTCAGCGCGGGCCGCTCATCTATTGTGTCGAAGAAGCGGATAACGGGGCACCGCTTGCTTCGCTGTCAATGGCGGGGGAGCCGAAGCTGTCAGAACGTCTGGTACCAGACCTGTTCGGCGGCTGTATTGTTGTCGAAGGGGACGGACTGGCTGACGATTCTGCTTCGTGGCCTGAAGGCCAGCCCTACCAGCCGCTTAACAAGCAGACGAAGCCTGTTCGTTTCAAGGCGATTCCTTATTATTTATGGGGCAACCGTCAGCCAGGGGAAATGAGCGTCTGGCTGCGCTGCTGAAGTCAGACCGCTTTTTTTGCACCTGATCCAGCGGGATAATCGTACAAAGCCATCGGACAGCGAGTGCACATATCTTGCTATAAAGGTTTATCTTAAAAAGAGCCTGAAGGTTTTTGGGTAAAATTTCCCGGATCCTTCAGGCTTGTTGGGGATGAAAACATGAAACCGGACCATAAACGAAAGTCCCGCATCGAACGAATGACGTTGAAAAACCGGATTCTCCTGCTTTTTGTGGCATCAACGCTGATCCCTTTTATCTGCACCTGCTATCTATCCTACAAAACGATTAATTCCATCCTGAACACGAAGCTGCAGTCCGGCATTCAAGGCAATCTGAAGCAGGTGACATTGTCACTTGAGAACTCATTGAACAACCTGAATCATGTTTCGCAGCAGCTCGCCTTCGAAGGCAATATCGGCCAACAGCTGGAGCAGTTCATGATGGCCGATCAGCCCTATGAGCGCAGCTATCTGACGGATCAGATCAAGTACCAGCTCAACCTGGTTACATTCACCAATCCCAATATCGGTCTGACGATGTATTACTTTCATAATGACAGGTCTTTCCTCTTTGAGACCACGGGCGTGAAGGAATCCTTTAATATTGACCGTCTTCCCGTCATCGCTTCCTATTACGGCATCACTTATTACGGGCCGCATCTCAGCAACGACCAGTTCAATAATCAGTATGTGCTCTCTGCATTGCGCAAGGTCGAACTGCCGGAGCGGGAGGATGCATATGTCTACATCGAATCCGGCTTTAAGCTGACACAGAGCATTCTCGACCTTGACGGTGTCAGCAAAAACGCGAATCATCTGATCCTGGACAACAATGGACGGATCTCATACAGTGAATTAAAAGACGTTTTTCCTGAAAACACAATGTTCCCGGGTTTGACATCTCCGTCCCTGGGCTCCGGTGAAACTTCCGAATATTATTGGTACCGCCAGATCAGCAATCAGGGCTGGAGTGTGGTGTCCCTGATTTCCAAAGCCGATTACAACCGGGAGAAAAACCGTTGGATTGTACAGATGCTGGCGTTGTTCTTGCTGTTTACCTTGGTCAGTCTCGTTTTTGGCTGGCTTTTGTGGAAGATGGTATATCGGCCGCTGGCGAGATTCAATAAAGAAATGAAGCGCATGGCCAACAGCAATTTCGACGCTGTAACGATGCAATCACGCATCCCGGAATTTGAAATGCTGTTAACCCAGTTTCAGCATATGAAGTCGCAAATTGCCCAGTTGTACTTGGAGGTGCAGACGAAGGAAAAACGCAGGGCGGACCTTGAAATTGAGAAGCTGCTTTATCAAATTAACCCGCATTTTCTGATGAATACGCTGGATACAGCCCACTGGCTTGCCGTAATGAACGGCCAGGAGGAAATTGACCGTCTTGTCACTTCATTGAACAAACTCCTGTATTACAACCTTCGTAAAGGCAATCAGGTTGCGACGATTCGGGAGGAGATCGACTCGCTCAAGCATTATCTTACTTTGCAGCAAATCCGGTACAACTTTCAGTTTGATGTTCGTATACGAGTAGACGACGAACTGTTGGATGTAAGCATTCCCAGATTTATTCTGCAGCCTTTGGTTGAGAATGCCCTATATCACGGGCTTGATGATGAAGGCAGGATTGAGGTCGAAGTTAGTAAGAACGAGCGGCTTGAGATTGCCATTCAGGACAACGGCGCGGGCATTTCCGAGGAAACGATCTCGGCATTGCTCGAGCAGGAACAAGTGGAGCGCCAGCGGGCGGGGATGGGGATCGGATTGAATTATGTGAAGCGTATGCTGGAATCTTACTATGACGGGAATGCCAGTCTCACGGTATCCAGTGAAATGGGCAAGGGCACCCGGATCGTCATCCGGCTGCCTATCCACAGAGAAGGAGAATAATGCAGCATGATTGATGTGCTCATCGTTGATGATGATAAGCTGGTGCGCAAAGGGCTCATATCCGCCATGCCATGGGACTCCTTCGGCATGAGAGTGATCGGTGAGGCGGCGAATGGCGAGAAAGCGCTTGAATTTCTGCAGCATAACCGGGTAGATCTATTGATGACTGATGTGGCCATGCCGGTCATGTCAGGCATCGAATTGATCCGGATCGTTCGCAAACGTTATCCGGATATAGCCATCGCCGTGTTAACTCTGCACCAGGATTTTGAATACATTCAGGAAGCGCTGCGTTTGGGTGCCGTCGATTACATCGCCAAGGTTCAGCTTGAAAAGGAGCGGTTCGAGCAGGTGCTTGGCCGCATTCATGAACTCATCCTGAATCAAAGACGGAGGCCGTCGAATGAACCGGATGCCGTCTACAAGCAAAGGGATTTCTTCTATGATAGCGACGAATTTGAGCCAAATTCAATCGAGAAATTCGCTCAGGAATTGCAGGCTGAGCAGCCGGGGCTGTCTGAACGAGAGGTAGAAGCCGTGAAGGAAGCGCTGCATGCCTTTCGCTGGGTTCATGATGATTCGTATTTTGCTGAGCTGTGCAACCAGCTGAGGGGGCTGAGGCTGCCAGCTCCGAAACTGATGCAGCTGCTCTACGGTGTCATTGTGGATTGGAACCGGCTTTTTAAAGCCCTGACGCAGACCGGGATCACGCTGCCCGACACATTCTCGTGCTGGCGGGAGGTCGTAGAATGGATGGGAGGCTTCAGGGAGAAGGCGATCATGTTGTCCGGTCACCAGCAGGTTAGCAAGGAGGTGAGTGCCAGCATCATGTCGGCCGTAAAGATCGTTCATGATGAGCTGGATTTTCCTTTGTTTGCGGTGGACGTAGCGAAACGGGTCAATCTCAGCCGCAGTTATTTTAACCAATGCTTCAAGGCGATTGTCGGTTATTCATTCAACGAATATTTGCGCAAGGTGCGAATAGACAAGGCGCGGGAATATCTTGCACAGACAGCTAAACCGATTGTGTGGATTGCCGAACATACCGGATACGCAGACGAGAAATATTTCAGCAGAACCTTTCGTGAACAGACAGGCATGCTGCCAAGTGAGTATCGGCAGCAGCACAAGTCAAGATAGAGTAATGAACGGCATATAGGGGGAGAAATGAATAGTAAGCGCTATCATTTTCGTTCATTTATCCCCCTGTGTCTCGTTCTCTGCCCTATCCATGAATCTATTTAAGCCATGCTATATTGATGTTGCTTGACAATACCGACAACGTGACAGAAGGGGGAAATCAGCTTGGCCAAGAAATTTATCCTGATTGCAATGACTTTGCTGCTGATCATGTTAAGCGCTTGCAGCGGCACGAATGGCAAGGAGAATGAATCTGCTGCGGAAAGCACAACGCCTGGTGCTGCAGACGGAGGCAGCGAGCCCGGCGATCCGTTTGGTAAATACCCTGAGACGATTACCCTTACGTACGGCAAATCCGTGGATCCTACGGACAAAAGCTTGCCTGCCGGAGATACACCGGAAACGAATCAGTACTCCCGCTATGTCAAGGAACACTTGAATATCGACACCAAGGTGACCTGGCAGGCCGCAACCGGTACGAACTATGACCAGAAAGTAAATCTGGCTATCTCCAGCAATGACCTGCCGGACGCGCTCGTAGTCAAGGACACCCAGTTAAGGGCGATGGTGAAATCCGGCCAGCTGGCTGATCTTACAGATGTATTCAATAAATACGCTTCCCCGGCGATGAAAAGCTATATGGAGAAGACCAACGGTGTCTCGACCGGGGCGGTCACCTTTGACGGAAAAATGTATGCGATTCCAAGCATACAGGTGCAGTCGGATGGCGTCCATCAAATGTGGATCCGCAAGGATTGGCTCGACAAACTGGGTCTGCAGCCTCCGAAGACGATGGAGGAGCTCGAGAAGGTCGCCAAGGCGTTTGTGGAGCAGGACCCGGACGGCAACGGTCAGAAGGATACGATTGGCATTGCCGGACAGCAGAACGGGGACCGGTTGTATGCGAATTTTATCGAATCGACGAATAATACGTATGGTCTTGATCCGATCTTTGGCGCTTATAAATCCTATCCCGGCTTTTGGGTCAAGGACGCTTCAGGCAATCCTGTGTACGGCTCCATCCTTCCGGAGACGAAGCAGGCGCTGGCCAAGCTGCGCGATATGTACGCGGGCGGGCTGATTGATAAAGAAATCGGCATCCGGAAAAGCGCTTCTGAAACCGTTGTCAACGGCAATGCCGGCATATTCTTCGGCCCATGGTGGATGGGGTATGGCCCGCTGGGGGATGCGATTAAGAACGATCCCAAGGCGAACTGGCAATCCTATCTGCTGCCGCTTGACGCAGACGGACAGTTCAATGCCCACATGGGTGCGCCGTCCACAGTATTTGTAGTGGTCCGCAAAGACTACGAGCATCCCGAGGCAGTTATTAAAATGATGAATTTGCTGATCCGTGACGAATCGAAGTTCGATATCACCGTTCCTATCGGTCACTATCCGCTCCGTGTCCCCATGTCTTATACGGACGAAAGCGAATATTCCGCCAAAGCGCTGCAGGACTTTTTATCAGGGGCGAAAAAACCGGAGGACTTCACAGATCCGGGCTATAAGCTGCTCGCGGCTGACATTGAGAACGTGAAGAAGGTCAAAAAAGAGCCGTATGACAATATGGACATTCAGTATTGGGATCCACAGACCGATCTCGGGATCTGGAGCCGCATTTACTCGCTGCTCGTTGGAGCCGCTCCGCTGCAACAGGACTACAACAAAGTATACAGTGTGCTGTACTCACAGACCAGAACGATGGAGAGCCGCTGGTCCAACCTCAAGAAGCTGGAAGATGAGACCTTTTTGAAGATTATTATGGGCGCCGCGCCGATCGATGATTTTGACAAGTTCGTTGACGATTGGAAAAGGCAGGGTGGCGACAGGATTACGGAGGAAGTGAAGGAGTATATGAAATAAAAACGATGCTGGCAGAGACGCGGCGGGCCAATCCGGCGCGTCTTGCTGGTCATACAGACTGAAGGAGGAGCGCAAAGGTGAGAAACAGAGGTTTTACCAAGCATTATTACATCATGCTTCTGCCCGGTTTCGTCTGGCTGCTGCTGATCAATATCATCCCCATGTTTGGGATTGTCATCGCTTTCCAGGACTTTAATCCCGGACAGGGATTCTTCAAATCGGAATGGATCGGACTTGAAAATTTCGATTATATGTTCAGCCTGAACGACACACGAGTCATTTTCTTTAATACCGTCTTTATTGCTGTCATGAAGATCGCGGGCAACCTGATTGTGCCGCTTGTATTCGCCATTATGCTGAATGAGCTTCGTCTCATGGTGGTAAAACGGTGGATTCAGACGATAGTGTACCTGCCGCATTTTTTATCCTGGGTTATATTGTCGGGCATTCTGCTTGATGTATTCTCCTATACAGGCCCTGTTAATGGATTGTTAAAGCTGTTTGGCGTGGAGCCGGTGCTTTTTTTCGCCCGCGCGGACCTGTTTCCCTTTATCGTGGCAGGCAGCGATGTGTGGAAAGAGTTTGGTTTTAACACCATTATTTATTTGGCGGCATTGACGGGAATCAATCCCTCTCTCTATGAAGCTGCCTCCATTGATGGGGCGTCCCGGCTGCGCCGGATATGGCATGTGACGCTTCCAGGGCTGAGAACGACCATTGTGCTGCTTGCCGTATTAAGTCTCGGTAATGTTTTGAATGCGGGATTTGATCAAATTTTTAACATGTACAATCCGCTGCTCTATTCGACAGGTGACATTATCGATACATGGGTATACCGCGAAGGGCTGCTGAATATGCAATACGGGCTTGCGACAGCGGTCGGCCTGCTGAAGTCGGTAGTCAGCTTTATCCTGATTATCGTGTCTTATGTGCTGGCATCGAAGTTTGCGAATTACCGGATATTCTGACAAAGGAGTAACCCTATGATAAGAGAAAAGACACTGCGATCCAGGCTGTTCGATACCCTTCTGCTGATCGTATTGCTCCTGATTGCATTCGTTTGTATTCTGCCGCTGTGGTATACGCTGGCTGTCTCCCTCAGCGAGAAATCGGCCGCAGCGGCGGGGCAGGTGTGGCTATGGCCAGTAGGCTTTAATTTTAATTCATACCGGCAAATTATCGGTGACAGCTCTTTTTTTTACTCCTTCTGGATCTCCATCCAGCGCGTTGTGCTGGGGGCTTTGATCACCTTTGTCGTCACCACCTTGATGGCATACCCGCTGTCCCGCAGCACCCGGGAATTTCGGCTTCGCAACGTGTTCATGTGGATTCTCGTCTTTACCCTGCTGTTTAATGGAGGTTTAATTCCCTGGTATATGACGGTAAAGGCGCTTGGGCTGTATGATACGATCTGGGCGCTCGTGCTTGGGGGCGGTGTTCCGGTATTCAATGTCATCCTCATCGTGAACTTCTTCCGCAATTTGCCGAAGGAACTGGATGAGGCGGCGCTCGTTGACGGTGCTGGCCCGTGGCGGATGCTGATCATGATGTATATTCCTTTGGCGGTGCCGGTGCTGGCCACCGTTACGTTGTTCACCATCGTATACCATTGGAATGAATTTTTTCACGGTCTTGTGTTGACTTCCGGGCAGGATCACTACCCCTTGCAGACGTTAATCCAGCAATTCGTTGTAGTCATTGATTCTGCCAATATGACGGAGGATCAGTACAAGCGCTTAAACGAGCTTTCCAATCAGACACTTAACGCGGCGAAAATTTTTATTGCCATGGTTCCCGTACTCGTTGTATACCCGTTCCTGCAGCGGTTTTTCATTCATGGCATTACATTGGGATCGGTTAAAGAATAATGGGGAGGCTTCAAGAGGTGACAGAAGCATAAATGCTTAAGAGGCCGCAGCACTGCGGCTTTTTGACATACCAGAATTTATAAAATTCGGGATGGGAGAGTGTCTCCGCATTTTGGGTTAATCTGGATTTTTAATGTTGACTTCACAGCAATTGTGGGATACATTTTTCTATATAGTGCTCAATTTTTCTATAGTAAACTCAGAGGTAATCGTTATGAAATCTATCGCCAAAATCGCAATGACTGCTTTGGTTGCTATTGCTATCATTACCGTGCCCCAAGCATTGGCTGCTGTTGTAAAACCAGTGAAAACGACAATATCGGTTCATGAGTGAACGTCAAATAGCCCCCACCTATCGGTGAGAGCCGACTTGGACTATATTATTGTGGAATCTTGTTCATCCGGCA
>NZ_JBHIRY010000039.1:0-42758 GCF_042138635.1 Paenibacillus medicaginis
TTGAATCTGACGAGATTTAATATCTCAATTTCGCTCCGCCATTTATTCTGTCATATACACGAACCAAATGGCTTCGCGCGTCGGTTTTACGATGTAAAACCTACTCACTCGTTGTTCAGTTTTCAAAGATCAAGCACTTGCTTTTCATCATCACCGCATCTCAGCGGCGACTTTAATAATATAACACACGATCCTCAGATGAGTCAACAACTTTTTTTAAAGGAATAATTTTCTTTATTCTTGCTGAGTCACTCAATGCTCAAAACAACAATGACAAATGTATCATAGATTCATTTTGCCCGTCAACTGCAATTCTCAGATACTTGCCGACATCTTGATTTCAACTGAGTAAAACCAGCTTTAGGCCATACAGCAACCCCACGCCCGGCAGCCCCAGGATGGCCACCGTCCCTATGGTTACCGGATTAAGAGGGATATGTACCTGGGTAATCCAACCGGAGTAGTTAACGAGATAAATACCGATTGCAGCTATTGCCAAATGTGCACCAAATGTGACCAACCAGGCCGCCCTCGCTTTTTTCTTAACAAACAAATAAGCCAACAACAGGACAGAGACCGACATGACCACCCACGCTATCGTTTTCATTCCGCTTTCCTCCCTCTGCTCAGGAAAATACCTTCTATTGCTCCCGCTTCATCAGCAGGGAGCCGAAGGCGGTGAAGCCCGCTTTGTTTGGCCTTTTTCAATTGGATCTGGTAGTTCCGTTCAGCCGCTTCGAGCACAAAAATAGCGTAATCAATCTGATCTGTTTCGACAGCTTCTTGAAACATGCGCTCTGCTCTGATCCAGTCCTCACGAGCAGCGCACACATCCGCAAACAGTTCTGTTTGAAATTCGGTATTATCCAGCCCATTTTGTTTTCTTCTACTCCAGGTCCACACATTGCTCACTCCCAACCAATGTTACTCGGCAATAGTTCCTACCGTCTCTACATACTTATTCGGGAAATGGACAAACTTAGAACCCGTATCTGGACCCGGATCGAAATCATTTTGAAGTGCTCCTGTAATTGGTTCACAAATGCCGCCAAGTTGAAGAAATAGTTCGATCCAGGAGGGTCGCAACTATACAAAAGGAGTGCCCCAGGTCAATGGACCTTTCAGGACACTCCCCGATCTCTAATTCAATTGGCGTCTTCCTTCAAGCGCCTTGGATAAGGTTACTTCGTCGGCGTATTCCAAATCTCCGCCCACTGGAAGCCCGTGCGCAATACGGGTAACGGTTATATCAAAAGGCTTGACCAGCCGCGAAATGTACATGGCTGTAGCTTCCCCCTCAATATTTGGGTTGGTCGCTAAAATCAACTCCTTTACCCGCTCATCACTCAGACGGGTAAGCAGTTCCTTAAGCCGGATATCTTCAGGCCCTACACCTTCCATCGGCGAGATGGCACCCTGCAGAACGTGATAATATCCGTCATACTCCTTCGTTCTCTCCATGGCAACAAGATCCTTGGAATCCTGAACGACGCATATGATAGACGAGTCCCGCGTTTTATCCTGGCATATTCGACATGGATCCGTATCTGTAATATTGCAGCAGACCGAACAGTAATGGAGATTCCGTTTGACACTCACCAAGGCCTTGGCAAAATCGATCACGTGATCTTCCTGCATGTTCAACACGTGAAAGGCGAGTCGGGCGGCGGTTTTCGGACCAACCCCCGGCAGGCGGGTAAATGCATCGATCAGCTTCGCAATCGGCTCCGGATAGTACAAAGTCTGTTGCCCCTTCGTTATTCTAGATTAGAACAGGCCCGGAATTTTCATTCCGCCTGTAAATTTGCTCATATCATTGTTGGCAACCTCGTCGGCTTTGGTCAGCGCATCATTGACAGCAGTCAGCACAAGATCCTGCAGCATTTCAACATCATCAGGGTCAACGGCTTCAGGCTTGATGGCGATAGACAGGATCTTCTTGTGCCCGTTAGCCTGTACAGTTACCACCCCGCCTCCTGAAGTGCCTTCAACCATTTTCTCCCCGAGCTGTTCCTGAGCCTTAAGCATCTGCTCCTGCATCTTCTTGACCTGCTTCATCATTTGGTTCATGTTATTCATTAATCATCATCTCCTTAAACTAAACTTTCTTTCATCTAAAAAACCATCTCATTCCTTGATTACGATGAGGTCTTCGCCAAAGAGCTCAATCGCCTCATCAATCCATGGCTCCTTGGACTTTCCCGGCTCATCACCCTCATGCTCAAGCTTGAATTCCTCTTCCGGCTGGGCGTTAGTCCCTTCAATCGCCTCAGACCAATCCCGCTGCATCATTGTAATGAGACGAAACGGCCTGCCAAGCTGCTCGTTCAGCACCTTCTCAATCACCTGCTTGTTGGCCGGTTTCTCGGTCGTCTCCCGGTGAATATTATTTTTGAAAGCCACCAATACGGAATCCTCATACAGCGATACAGGTTCACCATCCATAAACCAGGCATGCACGGTAACCCTCTCTTCCTTAACACGCTGTAAAATCTGGCTCCACTTGCGGGCAGCCTCCAGAAATTCAGGGCTGGATTTCGCGGCTATAAATTCCTTCAACCGGGAAGGCAGCTTGGTCGGTGCCGAAATGCGCGGAGTCGGCGCTCTTGAAGCCGCAGGCCGATTCCCAGAGCCCTCTTGTCCAGCTCCACCGGACAGTCCAGCCTGCAAAGCGCGCTCCAGTTTCTTCTCCATCTCCGAGAGCTGCCTCTTAAGTGCAGCAATTTCCGCGCTGTCAGTTGCGGACACTTGCCCCTCTTGAGAGGACGGGGCCTGCTTCTGCTGGATACTGCAAAGCTTCAACAAAGCTACCTCAAACAGAGTCTGGGGCTGGACGGAATATTTCATTTCACTTTGATAGCGATTCAGCGTATCAATCATCTGGAAAAGCTGCTCTTTCGTGAATACGGCAGCCACTTCCTGAAACTGGGCCGGCTCAAGCACTCTTTCCGTCAGCTTATCCGCTTGTGGCACCATTTTGATCATGAGCAGGTCACGAAAATAATATAGCAGATTCTCCATGCATTTATCGGCACTCTTGCCTTCCTGCATGAAGCCCTCAATCATCTGCAGAACCGTGGCAACATCCTCCTGCTGCAGCGCTAAGGCCAGCTTGCTGAACTGCTCGGAAGCAATGCCCCCGGTCATATCGATGACCTGCCGGTATGTCACCCGACCGTCCGAAAAGGACGAAATCTGGTCCAGCACACTGAGCGCATCACGCATACCTCCGTCAGACAAACGCGCAATATACTGCAGTGCATCGCGATCTGCTTCGATATTTTCCTGTCTGCAAATCAATTCCAGTCGGTCCGTCTGTTCTTCCAGCGACACACGCCGGAAATCAAAACGCTGGCATCGGGAAATAATAGTGGCAGGAAGTCGGTGAGGCTCAGTGGTTGCTAAAATAAACATGACGTGCGGAGGCGGCTCTTCAAGCGTCTTGAGCAGAGCGTTGAACGCTTCCGTCGTCAGCATATGCACTTCATCAATGATATACACTTTTTGCCGGACTTCTGTCGGCGCATATTTCACTTTATCCCGCAAATCACGAATTTCTTCAACACCACGGTTGGAGGCCGCATCAATCTCCTGTACATCCATAACCGCCCCGGCTGTGATCCGCTTGCAGGATTCACACTCATTGCAGGGCTCGGTCGCCGGACCACGCTCACAATTCACGGCCTTGGCCAGAATTTTGGCTGCACTCGTCTTACCGGTGCCCCGGGGGCCGCTGAACAGATACGCGTGGGACGTTCGCCCCTCCCGTATGGCATTCTGCAAGGTCTGGATAATATGCTGCTGTCCTACCATGTCCTGAAACGACTGAGGCCGCCAAGCACGGTACAACGCTATATGTTCCAATTCGCGTTACCCTCTTTCAACATCACTTTCGCGACCTTCGTCGTTACTACATTATACTATATTCCCGCACGAATCTAAACTTTAACATGCCCCGGTTTTTATGCACAAAAAAACATCCTTTGCCCTCGGCAAAAGATGTTGTGTGCTACTATTAAGCCGTGCACCTGTTATTGATAATTGCGATCCGAGCGGCAAACCTGCGCGGCAACTCGGGCTAGGCTGCCCTCCGGCACATGAGCGGGCTTGCTTATGGCTGCTTCCTTCCGGACCTGACCAGATTCACAAGTACTCATTGCGGAGGACCCAACCGTCAACATTGTGCTCAGGGACCAGCCTCACATCGACAATACCGCTAACAGGAATTCAACCTCGCTACAGCGGATTGCGAGTTACAGGGCACCGCTACCTCCCCATCTAGCACGGTGAAAATAAGTATATCTTATGCATGTACAAAAATCAACCGGGATAAAATGGTCTCTCCTTCTGAGCAACAAAAAAGACCTCTGCATAAGGCAAAGGTCTGTCCACTCACGGTTAGCTGCGTCGCAGCACACCGGATTACATTCCGTATTTTTTCTTAAATCTATCGACACGTCCGCCAGCATCAACAAACTTCTGTTTGCCTGTGAAGAACGGATGGCAGTTGGAGCAAATCTCCACGCGCAGGTTTTCTTTGACAGAGCCTGTTTCAAACGTATTGCCACAAGCGCATGTTACAGTAGTAACGTGGTATTTCGGTTGAATAGCTTCTTGCATGAGTTTCACCTCTTTCCGCCCTGAGCATCTTGTCAGCCCAGAGTTATATGGACATATGAATACAGTATATCACCCATTGCAGTTATCCGCAACGATTTTCGTACAACTCAGCGTGACATCACCGGTATCTTCGCCCGCGCCTGCCCCGAAGGTGGAACATGGGTATACGATCCGATCACGACATCGGGAAGCTCCTCCCTGTAAATCTCCAGCATCTGTTTCATCCCCAAAACCTCGCCTTGGGCTGGAGGAATAAGCTCCATGTACGCCTCCGGATCGATGTTGAGATTGCGCATTTGAATAAGCTTCAGCTTGGTGCGCTTGGCAAATTCGATCATCGCCTCAATCTCCTCCTCCCGGTCGGTTACACCCGGAAAGATCAGGTAATTGATCGATGTATACACTCCCTGCTCGGCCGCGTATTTCAAGGATTTCTCCACATTGGCCAAGGAGTAGGCGCGCGGCTTGTAATACGCATTGTAATGATCATCCAGCGCGCTGATTGTGCTGACCCGCATCAGATCAAGCCCGGCATCCACAATTCCCCGGATATGATCAGTCAACCCGGCATTCGTGTTGATATTGATGTATCCCATGTCCGTTGTTTTACGGACTTCCCGGATCGCTTCGATAATGAGCTTGGCCTGCGTGGAGGGCTCGCCCTCGCACCCTTGTCCAAAGCTGATGATGGATTCGGGGGTTTTCAGGTGCTCTAGCATAACCTCTACAATTTCCTCCACTCGCGGCCGGAAGTTCATACGGGTCTGCGGGGATACGAATCCACTGTCATCCGGTTGCTCGGATATGCATCCGAAGCACCCCGCATTACAGGAGTAGGACACCGGCACACCGCCTTCCCACCGGTTCAGAAAGGTATTCGAGGAGGTCAGGCACTCATAACCAAGCGCACAATTGGACAAATGCTGATATAAGCGGTTGTCCGGATACTGCTCCGTCAGCCGCTGAACACCAAGTCTCACCTGATTGCGATCACAGTTGTCCGGATTCCATTTGCCTGGCTGATCGCTTTGTTCCGCTGTGACGTAAAACGAACCGTCTTTCCACACAACGGCCGAATATCCGAATAACGGAAGGCGGTATTCCTTGTCCGTCTTCACATAACCCGGCAAACAGAGTCGCGTATATCCCTGGGGCAAAAGGGCGCCTACAGCCTGTACGTTTCCCGGCAACGGCACCATTTCCCCCGTATCCGGATTTATGCCTACCGGTCGTGTATTTGGCAGCCCAACCAGAGTAGCCCCATCAGGAAGCGGTATCAGCTCATCCTCCATAATTTCGACGATCATATCGGCGCTGCGGGCAAGACCGAACAGCGAAGAATGGTCAAAGACGTTGCCCTTTTCATCAGCGTATACCAAATACATAACGGAACTCCTTTCGTTCCTTCAAGCGTTGCAGCTTTCGAGGTCTGATCATATTTTACCCATTCGTAGTTGCAGTAACCGTAGCTGCCGCAGATCTTGGCGTTCTGCGCTGACCGCTGGCGTTGCTAGATCCCCCCGCCGGAGCAGTAATGTCAAAGGAAGCCAAAAACTCGGGATTGGTTTTGGTATTGCGCAGCTTTTTCAGGAAGCCTTCCACAAATTCATGGCTTTCCGTCATATTTCTACGGATGGCCCAGATGGTGTCCAGCTCATCCTTATTAAGCAGAACTTCTTCACGGCGCGTTCCCGAACGTCTGATATCAATGGCAGGGAAAATGCGGCGCTCTGCCAGCTTGCGGTCAAGATGCAGCTCCATATTGCCCGTACCTTTGAATTCTTCATAAATGATGTCATCCATACGCGAGCCTGTATCAATCAGTGCAGTTGCCAGAATGGTCAGGCTGCCGCCCTCCTCCACGTTCCGGGCAGAGCCAAAGAACCGCTTCGGACGGTGAAATGCCGCCGGATCGATACCGCCGCTCAACGTGCGGCCGGAAGGAGGAATGACCAGATTGTAGGCGCGAGCCAGCCGTGTAATGCTGTCCAGCAAAATAACAACATCCTTCTTCGCCTCCACCAGACGCAGCGCGCGCTCCAGCACCAGCTCAGCCACCTTAATATGATTCTCGGGCAGCTCGTCAAACGTCGAAGCCACAACCTCCCCTTTCACCGAACGCGACATATCGGTTACTTCTTCAGGGCGTTCATCGATCAAAAGAACAAACAATTCGATCTCGGGATTGTTGGTTGAGATGCTGTTGGCAATTTCTTTGAGGAGTAACGTCTTCCCAGCTTTTGGAGGGGCTACGATCAATCCGCGTTGTCCTAGTCCAACAGGGGCAAGTATATCCATGATTCGCGTAGACAAATTGTTGGGGGAGGTTTCAAGAGCCAGCTTGGTCTGCGGATAAAGTGGAGTCAGGGCCGGAAAATGCAGTCGTTCCGCCGCATGCTCTGGACTTTCACCATTGACTGCGTTCACTTGGAGCAGCCCGAAGTATCGTTCATTCTCTTTCGGAGCACGGCATTTCCCGGATACCAAATCTCCTGTTCGAAGATCGAACTTTCGAATTTGCGAAGCCGATATATAGATATCCTCGGCGCTCGGGAGATAGTTAATCGGCCTCAGGAACCCGTAGCCCTCCGGCAAAATCTCCAGGACCCCCTGCATGAACATCAGGCCGCTTTGTTCCGCCTGTGCCCTCAAGATGGCAAAAATCAACTCTTTTTTCTTCAACTGACCGTAATACGGGATTTGATACTGCTTGGCAAGCTTGTATAAATCCGTCAGCTTCTTTTCTTCCAAATCGGAAAGTTGCAGATCCATGTAATAACCACCTATTCAATTAATAAGTCCATTTAAATGCGAGTTCAAAAAGTCAGGTTTTCAGCACCGAGAAGGTTGGATGAAGCTAGGGACTGAGGAGCGGAGCGTACTTGGGGTACGTGAGCACCTGAAATGTTTCCGTAGGAAACATGCTTCGTAAGCATCCGCTTAGGCCCGGCTGAATTCAAGATTCGATGTCGAGTCCGCTTCCTGACTTCCTTCGTGATCAAAAGATGACTTTTTGAACTACCTCTTTAAGATAAAGGACAAAATCTTCATTCATTTATTATTACCCAAAAAGGTATAAATTATGCAGCAAAAGCGCAGACGCAAGGCCTTTTGCTTCCTTGCGCCAGCTATTGCAGCGTTAATCCGACACCATCTGGTGCACTATCACTCACTCTGGCGCCATACATCCGCTCCCAGCATCCGCAAATTGGATACGAGATGATCATAACCGCGATCAATATATTCAACACCGGTTACTTCGGTAACTCCATCCTCTACCGTGAGCCCGGCAATAACTAGCGCTGCGCCTGCCCGCAGATCGGCAGCTTTGACCTTGGCGGCGTTCAAATTACCGCCCTCGATGATGGCCGAGCGTCCTTCCACACGAATTTTGGCACCCATGCGGACCAATTCCGGCACATGCTTGAAGCGATTGCTGTACACGAAGTCGCTCAGCACGCTTACTCCGCGGGCCTGTGTCAGCAGGCTGGTCATCGGGGACTGGAGATCTGTGGCAAAACCCGGATAGATCAGCGCTTTGACATCAACATGCTCATATGAAGGCGCTCCCTTGACCCGGATGCTCTCATCGAATTCTTCAATGACCACGCCCATTTCCTGCATTTTGGCGGTAATGGCCTCCAGATGCTTGGGGATGACGTTGTCGATCAGCACATCACCGCGCGTGGCGGCTGCAGCTATCATATAGGTGCCGGCCTGAATCCGGTCCGGAATGATGGAGTGGCGGCAACCGTGAAGCTCCGACACACCCTCGATCCGGATCGTTTCGGTGCCAGCTCCCTTGATGACGGCGCCCATCGAATTTAACAGTGTGGCTACATCTATAATCTCAGGCTCTTTGGCCGCATTTTCGATAATTGTAGCGCCTTTGGCCCGGGCGGCCGCCAGCATGATATTAATGGTCGCTCCGACACTACTGACATCCAGATAGATTTTCGTGCCACGCAGCTCTTTAGCGTGCAAATGAATGGATCCATGCTCGTTGGTGACGGTCGCTCCCAAAGCCTCAAAACCTTTGATATGCTGGTCTATAGGCCGAGGCTCAAAATTGCATCCCCCCGGGAGTCCGACTACCGCTTCCTTAAACCTTCCGAGCATTGCCCCCATCATATAATAGGAAGCGCGAAGCTTCTTGACGGGGCCGTTAGGCATCGGAATGGATTTGATGGCTGAAGGATCAATGCGCATTTGGCTGCCTTCCCAGGCAACCTTTGCCCCAAGCTCCTCCAAAATCTCGGCATACACCGCAACGTCGCTAAGAAGAGGCAAATTATCCAGTATCACTTCCGACTCCGCCAGAATAGCGGCAGGAATCAAGGCGATTGCACTATTCTTGGCTCCGCTGATGGATACCATGCCCTGCAGTGGACGTCCACCGCTAATCATCAATTTTTCCATAAGCTTTAGGGTCCCCCTACTTCACTTCACAGCTGCAAACATGTTCACATGGAAGTCAATTGGTAACTGAAATGGAAAAACACCGGCTCAGCGGTGTGCTTCCATATCCGTATGATACCGGACAGCCCCGAAGGGTCTATCCGCTGTAAAATCTACTGTGTCAGTAAGCTCTGCAGGATAGCAACGGCTTCCTATGAATAATCCTGTCTTATGCCTTGTTGTTGGAACCGAACTCGCGGATTTTGCCAACAACCGTTTGTTTGATCGCATCGCGGCCTGGCACAATGTATTTGCGCGGGTCATAGGCATCAGGCTTGGCAGCCAGAACCTCGCGGACAGCCTTGGTGAACTCAATTTGGTTCTCGGTGTTAACGTTGATTTTGGAAGTCCCGAGAGAGATGGCTTTTTTGATATCATGAGTAGGAATTCCAGTACCGCCATGCAGAACCAGCGGAACTTTAACCGCATTGCAGATTTCTTCCATTTCCTTGAAGCCAAGGTTCGGTTCGCCTTTGTAAGGTCCGTGTACGGAACCCAATGCAGGAGCAAGCGTATCAATGCCGGTTTCATTCACGATGCGAACACAGTCATCCAGCTTGGCATACATTACGTCACCGATAACATCGTCTTCCTGGCCGCCGACCATACCGACTTCGGCTTCAACGGAAACACCTTTGGAATGTGCGTATTCAACGACTTTCTTGGTTGTCTCAATGTTGGTATCGATCGGGCTGTGGGAATCGTCGATCATAACGGATGTAAATCCGGCGTCAATCGCTTCTTTACATTTTTCAAAGCTGGAGCCATGGTCAAGATGAATGGCAACCGGAACCGTAATTTTCATGTCGTGCAAGAGGCCTTCTACCATTTTTACAACAGTATAAAAGCCGCCCATATGGCGTGCGGCACCCTCGGATACACCAAGAATCACCGGGGATTTCTCTTCTTCAGCGGCTGCGAGAATAGCTTGGGTCCACTCCAGGTTATTGATGTTGTATTGACCTACAGCATATTTCCCTTCAAGCGCTTTGTTCAGCATGTCTGTCATGGATACTAATGGCATGGTTTCATCCTCCTAAGGGGTATTGGGTTTGTCTATGTTTTATAGCCGACATTCACACAGGGCTTATTATACCACATCCCATGTCAAATACTAAACAAGCTTTTACAGGCACAAAAAAGGGCCAGAACGCTGTAAAATGCAAAAAAACAAAAAACCCTGTGCAAATAACAGGGTTTTACCGGAACGGGTTCGGCTCTTCTTGCCCATCCTTCAACTGACCGTTCACCGCGACGCGCATCTCATCGATATCAAACGGCTTGGTGAAATGCATCAGAGCGCCCAGTTCAGTCGCTTCCTTAATCATATCTAGCTCACCGTACGCTGTCATCATAATGACTTTGATCTCAGGATTTCCGGTTTTAATGTGTTTTAAGATTTCCAACCCGTCCATGCCGGGAATCTTCATATCCAGCAGCACAAGATCCGGTGTCTCATGTTCAACAATTTCCAGAGCGACTTTTCCATTGGCCGCCTGAAAGGTCTCATACCCCTCACTGCTGAACACTTCCATCAACAAAATGCGGATACCGTTTTGGTCATCGACTATCAAAACCTTTTTCTTCTCCAATTTTCTAACCTCCCGGGTCTCGAAAAGCAACAACGGCTGTCCTGAGCAAATTCTGAAGCAGCGAGCCGTCGATGTAACTGATCATTCAAGGTATTCGCTCTTAATGGATGAAATCCTTCCCCTGTTCAAAATTGTGGCAAAGAAAAAGCCTCCCGTGGGAGGCCTTCGTTGCTCAAGCTTGATGCTGCAAGGATGCTTTGACAAATTCACGGAACAGCGGCTGCGGACGGTTCGGACGGGATATAAACTCCGGATGGAACTGTACGGCCAGGAACCAGGGATGATCCGGATACTCCACAATCTCTACCAAGCGACCGTCCGGAGAGGTGCCGGAAATTTTCAGACCGGCTCTTTCGATCACTTCACGGTACTCATTATTAAATTCATACCGGTGACGGTGTCTTTCATACACTAGCTCGTCGTTATAACAAGACATGGCGAGGGAGCCCTCAGCCAGCTTGCACGGATATAATCCGAGCCGCATCGTTCCGCCCAGATCTTCGATATCCTTCTGTTCAGGCAGCAGGTCGATCACCGGGTATTCCGTCGCCGGATTAATTTCCGAGCTGTTGGCTCCGTCCAGTCCCGCCAGCGCGCGGGCCACTTCAATGACGGATACCTGCATGCCAAGGCAGATGCCGAAGAACGGGATTCTCCGCTCGCGGGCATAGCGGATCGCGCTGATTTTGCCTTCGATCCCCCGATCTCCAAAGCCGCCTGGCACCAAAATGCCTCCTACACCGCCAAGAATGCTATCCACATTCTCATCCGTCAGCTCTTCCGCGTTAACCCAGCGGATTTTTACGTCCGCATTGGCAGCAAAGCCGGCATGGGAAAGGGACTCCACCACGCTGAGATAGGCATCATGCAGCGCGACGTATTTGCCGACAATGGCAATTTCCACGGTCGTTTCCAGTCTGCTGATCCGATCTACGAGCGCTTCCCACTCCGTCATATCCGCAGAAGGGGTAGTCAGCTTCAGATGGTTGACGACAATTTCATCAAGCCCTTCTTCCCGCAGGTTGAGCGGCACCTCATACAAAGTTGAAGCATCGCGGCATTCCACCACCGCATTAGGGTCAATATCACAGAAGAGCGCGATCTTCGCCTTCATGTCGGCAGACAACTTATGCTCCGTACGGCAGACGATTACATTCGGCTGAATGCCGATGCTGCGCAGCTCTTTTACACTGTGCTGGGTTGGCTTTGTCTTCACTTCCCCTGCGGCCTTGATATAAGGAATGAGCGTAACGTGGATGTACATCACATTCTCGCGTCCGACTTCGCTTTTGATCTGGCGGATCGCTTCCAGGAAAGGAAGGCTTTCAATATCCCCTACTGTACCGCCGATTTCCGTAATAACAACATCCGAGCCTGCTTCACGACCTGCACGGAATACGCGTTCCTTGATCTCGTTGGTGATATGCGGAATGACCTGAACGGTTCCCCCAAGGTATTCGCCACGGCGCTCCTTGCTGATGACGCTGGAGTATACTTTACCTGTGGTAACGTTGCTGTTCTTCGACAGATTGATATCAATGAAGCGCTCATAATGGCCAAGGTCCAGATCCGTTTCCGCGCCGTCATCTGTTACGAATACTTCACCATGCTGATAAGGACTCATGGTGCCCGGATCCACGTTCAGATATGGATCAAATTTCTGGATCGTTACTTTCAATCCCCTGTTCTTGAGCAGCCTGCCGAGCGAAGCAGCCGTAATTCCTTTGCCCAGGGAAGATACAACTCCGCCTGTCACGAAAATATACTTTGTCACTGTTTAAAACCCTCCTAAAAAAAGTCCAGAAATTCAGGCGACATATGATGTTAGCGTAACCCGTTTGCACGGATTATCATCCACAAAGAAAGCAGCGGATCAATTTCCCAACTCCGCCGCCTACCGCTTGCATGTTCAGATCAACAGCACCGAGCCGTGCCGTAAAAACCCTATAAAAAACAAAAAAGCACACCCGTTGTGACGGGGCACTTTTAGCACTCTAAATGCACATATTATATAACTCAATCATAAGCCCAAGCAATAGTTTACCCTTTGTTCATACCTCTGTCAAGAAACTTTGGACCACTTCCCAGGCAAGCAGAAAATGGAGCAAAAAGGAAAAGAGGGAGATTCTATCTCCCTCATATTCCGATATTAGTATTCCTCTTCTTCCGTCGGCCCATCTTCATTCTCTTCTTCCAGATCTTCCTCTTCCTCTTCCTCGAGGTCCTCGTCATCCAGCACGACGTCCTCATCGGTGTCATCATCATCGTCGCCATCGAACAGATCATCATCGGCATCTTCGGAATCATCGACATCTCCGAAATCATCGTCAGCGTCGTAGACTTCTTCCTCTTCCTCATGATAATCTTCTTCCTCATCGTCCTCATCATTGATGATGCGCGGACGCTTGCCGCCTGTAATAGCATCTTCCGATTTATCTACCGGATACCAGCGCTTGAGCCCCCACAGGTTGGTGCCTACACAGGCAAACCGGCCATCAATGTTGATCTCGGTATATAGCTGAGCAATGACTTCATTGATTTCTTCTTCAGACAAGCCGCGCAGCTTGGCAACTTCATTCATTAAATCGCGGTAGTAAAAAGGCGTATTGGCTGTTTTCAGCACCATGAATGCCAGATCTACCATCGGAATTTCATGGACTTTCTCAGGGTCAATCTTCAAGTTGAGTGGCGTACTCACTTAAGGACACTTCCTCTCACGCGTAATTCACACGAACATTCTAGCCTGCAAACAGCTCTATGCAGACTAACTTATCCATTATCACACCTAAGTAAACCTTATTTAGGCGTAAATTGCAAGTCAAATACCCCGTTCCGGGAGAGGATTTCAGAATACGGGGTGCAGGCATGCAAAAAAGGCGGGTTTCCCCGCCCCTGACTGTATCCCCTTTGAAGGCATGCCTTCAAAGGTGATGCGGAAGAGCCTTGTGGCTCTAACAGTATCCTATGTCCGCAGTTAATGAATGACACGATGGGACGCCTATTAATTGTAAAATGGGGCATGTTTCTCATACAGCTCTCCAGCACTGTTCATACAATAACTCAGTACGGCTCAACAGGGGGGAGCGCTTCTACATGGACTATCCGGGATTTTTGCAGCTATTAAACAAGGCTATTCAGGAGCCTGCCCGCTCCAGACAACCAAAACAGATTATCCGGTTCAATAAAGCGTCTCAATACAAGGAATGTCTATCGTATTTGCAGAAAATGAAGCCGGGTTTATCCGGGCTGAGGAGCGTTCAGTCCTCCCACCTGATCAGGGCCCTGATCGCCCCGCTGGCCTGCAGAGACCGGCTCGGCAAATACCAGAACGGTGTTGCCATTGAGGAAGACTCACGCATCCGCGTTCACGGCGGGACCGCCCCGCTCTCCGCGGAGACCGTCTCCACTCTCCCTTGGGGAGTCAAGAAAATAAAAGCCCATCAGGCATGGCCTCTGTCTACAGGCTCGCAGATCCGGATCGGCGTCATTGATACGGGGGTCGATTTTCGTCATCCTGACCTTCGGCATTGTCTTGCCCGCGGGGTCAACCTGCTGAACCGGGCCCTTCTGCCGCACGATGATAACGGGCACGGCACCCATATCGCCGGAGCTATCGCAGCTGCCAGCTATGAGCGGGGGGCCGTCGGTGTGGCCCCGGGCTCAATTATCTATCCTGTCAAGTCGTTCGACCATAACGGGTCGGCGTACGTGTCCGACATCATCCTTGCCATTGACTGGTGTGTTCGCAACAGGGTCCATATTATCAACATGAGCTTTGGCATGAAAACACGCAGCAAGGCGCTGCTTGATGTCGTCAATAAAGCTTATGCCAACGGAATTGTGATCGTCGCTTCCTCGGGCAATGACGGCAAAAGACAGACGATCGATTATCCCGCCCGTTATCCGCAGACGATCGCCGTCGGAGCCACGGACCGTTTCGGACGCATCGCTTTATTCAGCAACCGTGGTCCACATGTGGATATTTATGCGCCCGGTGAAAAAATTATTTCCTCATGGGTCAACAACCGCTACCATGAAATGAGCGGCACCTCCATGGCGACCTCTCATGTTAGCGGCGCCATCGCGCTTCTGCTCGAAAAAAGGCCCGGTCTTTCACCAGGTGAGATCAAGGCGCTGCTGAAAAGGACAGCCTCGCCCATTCGCCGACGGTCAGGCACTGTGTCCAAAACCAACATATTGGGGGAAGCGGATGCCTGCCGGCTGGTTCGGGAAGGGATTAAGTTTAAATAATATCAAAAACATCCGGTCCCAGGTTTATCATTTCCAGGACCGGATGTTTTGTAATTTGTCTGCCAGTTACATGCGTTCCGGCGCCGTTACTCCCACCAGTCTCAGCACGTTGGCAATCACCGTGCGGACGGCAGCCAGCAATGCGAGCCGGGCCTGCGTCTGCTCCACATCCTCCGTAATCACGCGTTCAGCCTTGTAGTAGCTGTGGAACATGGACGCCAGTTCGTATACGTAACGAATCATACGGTGCGGGGCATAGGATGCCGCTGCAGTAGTCACTTCGTCCGGCATCTCGCCGATTTTGCGGAGCAGGTCGTATTCATGCTCGGCCTTCAGTCTGGACAGGTTCACTTCCGACAGCGGCAGTACAGTGAGTCCTTGCTCCTCCGCCTGACGGAAGACGCTGCATACGCGGGCATGCGCATATTGCACATAGAAAACAGGGTTTTCATTGGACGTGGAAATTGCCAGGTCCATATCGAAATCAAGATGCGAATCCATACTGCGCATCGTGAAGAAGTAGCGGATCGCATCAACGCCCACTTCATCCATCAGATCCTCCATCGTAACGGCCTTGCCGGTACGTTTGGACATTTTCACCTTTTCCCCGTTCTGGAACAGGCTTACCATTTGGGCAATCAGCACTTTAAGCTTGTCCGGGTCATTGCCGAGCGCCTCCATGGCGGCCTTCATACGCGGAATATAGCCATGGTGGTCGGCCCCCCAGATGTTGATGATGATGTCGTATCCGCGCTCGTATTTGTCACGGTGGTAAGCGATATCCGGCGTCAGATAGGTATAGGTGCCATCGTTCTTGATGAGCACCCGGTCCTTGTCATCCCCGTATTTCGTCGTGCTGAGCCAGGTTGCGCCTTCCTTCTCGTACACCTCATTGCGGTCACGAAGCTCATTCAGCGCCTTGAGCACTTCCCCGTTCTCGTACAGGGAGGTTTCGCTGAACCAGGAATCGAACGGAACCCGGAAACGCCCGAGATCCCGCTTTATTTTATCCAGTTCCTTCTCCAAGCCGTATTCCCGGAAAAAGGACGCGCGGTCACCCGGGCTCATGGACAACAGAGAGTCGCCTTTCTCCTCGACCAATTCCTTGGCGAAACCGATAATATCCTCCCCGTGGTAGCCGTCCTCCGGCATTTCCGCCTGCTGGCCAAGCTGCTGCAGATAACGGGCCTCGATGGAGCGGCTCATGTTGTAGATCTGGTTGCCGGCATCATTAATGTAGTATTCGCGGGTAACCTGGTAACCGGCAAAATCAAGCACATTGCAAAGCGAATCGCCGACAGCCGCGCCACGTGCATGCCCGAGATGCAGGCTGCCGGTCGGGTTGGCGCTGACAAACTCAATCTGCACCTTTTTGCCCGCTCCATCCTGCGTGCGCCCGTACTCGTCTCCCTGCTCCAGCACACGGCCGATCACCGGATACAAATAGCTTTTGTTCAGTCTGAAATTGATAAAGCCCGGACCGGCGATTTCAGCTCCTTCAATCGAAGCGGACGCCAGATCCATATGCTCGATAATTTGTTCCGCGATTTGGCGCGGATTCTTCTTGGCAATACGGGTCAGCTGCATGGCTGCGTTGGTGGCCAGATCCCCGTGCGCCTTATCCTTCGGAACCTCCAGCGCAACGGCCGGCAGCTCTTCCCGGCTTACGATGCCTGCCGCCAGGATGGCGGCTTCAATGGCTTCTTTTACTTTCTGATTCACCTGTTCAAGCGGGTTACTGGTCATGTGTCTTGCTCCTCCTGTATCAACAAACTGATCGCGAAATGTCCGGAAAACTCTTCATATACATACAGATCATATGCCCATTCTACACTGCCGGAATGGCCGTGCAGCCGGATATCCAGCTGGCCGGTATCAGTCGACAACATGAAGTTCATGTATGGCGAACGGTAAAACCCGGGCAGCTTGCTGCCCGGCTTGAATGTCTGCTCGGACTGGACATCTCCGTGGCGGATCAGCTTAAGCTCGTCTTTCCCGATTTTAACAGTGGTCCGTGTTGTTCCGCCCTGCGGCCCTTCCTGTGAATCCTCATACCTGACGTAGAGGCTGCCGCCGCGGATCGTCGCTTCCGCAGGAAGCTCCTGCACGACATTCTCACCGTCATGGCGGCTGTGCAGACGGATGCGGACCGGTATATGCTGCGGCATCGTCTTTTCGGCTCCCATTCTATGCATTCCTACTGTACTACTATAGCCAGTTCCCCGCCGCAATTCAATTCAAACAGCAAAAAACCCTGTCTTCTCCGAAGCGCAGGATCAACCTGGCGGCTCGGACAGAGTCAGGGCTCTCGTGATGGATAATGCGCTGCAGATCCTCAACTGATCAACAGCTTTTATTTGGTCAGGTCCTCCACGAATTTGGGCAAAACAAACGCGGCCTTATGCAAGCGCGGGCTGTAATATTTCGTATCCATTTCAGGAATCTGCGTTTCATCCGCTTCGAGCGGGTCATATTTTTTGCTGCCTAGCGTGAACGTCCACAACCCGCTTGGGTAAGTAGGAATGTTGGCGCCATAGACGCGTACGATCGGGAAAATTTCCTTCACGTCCTGGTTCACCTTCCGGATCAGATCGGCCTTGAACCACGGATTGTCCGTTTGGGCGACAAATATCCCGTCATCCTTCAGCGCCTCATAGATGCCCTGATAGAATCCTCTCTCAAAGAGTGGAGCAGCCGGGCCGACCGGTTCGGTGGAGTCGACCATAATCACGTCATATTCATTCTTGTGCTCCAGAATATGCATGTACCCGTCGTTGACCAGCACCTCTACATTGGGCTCATCCAGCTTGCCGGCAATTTCAGGCAGATACTTTTTGGAATATTCGATAACTTTGCCGTCAATTTCAACCAGAACGACCTTCTCTACTTCAGAATGCTTGATGACTTCGCGGACCACGCCGCCGTCCCCGCCGCCAACGACCAGCACCTTTTTCGGCTTCGGGTGTGTGTTCAGTGACGGATGGGCCACCATCTCATGATAGACGAATTCATCCTTTACCGTAGTCATCACCATGCCGTCCAGGACGAGCATATTGCCGAATTCTTCGGTCTCCACCATGGCGAGATCCTGATATTCCGTTTTTTCATTTACATAGGTCTGTTTAATTTTGGCCGTGATGCCGAAAGAGGGAGTCTGCTTCTCTGTAAACCACAATTCCATCGTTTTACCTTCTTTCCCGTCAGAATTAGTGTTGGGCCCTCATCTCATCGCCTTGGCGCTGCATATGTCTTGCATTATAAGTTACCCCTGCCGAGACTGCAAAACATGTTTTTATTGAAACTTTCCTGTATTTAATTTACCCTGCCGAAGGGGATGAAATCTGCTGTTTTTCGTAGAAACCCCCGAACTTCCCCATTACGAATCTTGTTCTGTTTGAATAGACCCCCGGGGATTGACAATAATGAGTAATCAACAAGTGAGAAGAAGGGGGGCAAATGCGGGATGCGACCCAACTCAATAAGCAGAGGACATGGATTCTTTTTGTTCATTAAAATAGCTTTCGTTACCACCCTGATTGGGCTGATCGCGGCCGCGGGGCTGCTTGTCTACTTATACGGCACCAGTCTCCCGCTGGCGGATACAGATCGCAATTCCCGGCTGCTCGACAGCGAGGGGCAGGTGATTGCCACTTTCTCGGCTGGCGGCAAGAATTCAATCCCCGTGCCGTTAAACGCCATTTCCAAGGATGTGATCGACGCCACCCTGGCCGTGGAGGACCGCAAGTTTTACAGCCATCCCGGCTTTGATTTTAAAGGCATGGCCAGAGCGGTGCTTGTAAACCTGGAAAATTGGAAAATGGCGCAGGGGGCGAGCACGCTGACCCAGCAGCTGGCACGCAATCTGTATCTCTCCCATGAACGGACCTGGACGCGCAAGGCCAAGGAAGCTTTTTATACTGCCCAGCTCGAAATGAAGTATAGCAAGGATGAAATTCTGGGAATGTATCTTAACGAAGTGTACTACGGACACGGTGCATACGGGATCGAGGCGGCAGCGCAAATGTATTTCGGCAAATCGGCGGACAAGCTGAATCTGGCGGAAAGCGCTCTGCTCGCAGGCATCCCCAAGGGGCCGACCTACTACTCTCCCTACAATCATATGAAGAACGCCAAAAACCGGCAGAAAATTGTGCTCGACTCCATGGTTGAAACGGGCAGCATCACGGCTGCCGAGGCGGACACAGCTTACGAGCAGATCCTTTCACTCAAGCCCGAGAGCGAACGGAGAAGCGTGGAAGCTGCCCCTTATTTCCGCGATTATATCCGGAAGCTGGCCGTGGAGAAGTTGGGAATTGACGAGAAGCTGCTTGAACATGGCGGCCTGAGCATTTATACGACGCTGGATATGCGTATGCAGCAGGCAGCGGAGCAATCTGTCAGCAAGGGGCTGAAGGGCAGCAGCGGACTGGAAACGGCCCTCATTTCCATGGACCCCCGTACCGGTTATATCAAGGCCATGGTCGGCGGGAAAAACTATGTGGAAAATCAATATAACCACGTATTCGCCGCGACCCGCCAGCCCGGATCGGCCTTCAAGCCAATCATGTACCTGACTGCGCTGGACTCTGGCGAGATGACGAGCCTGTCGATGTTCGAGAGCCGACCCACACTTTTCCGGTATGACGACGACCGGAAAACGTACCAGCCGCGCAACTTCGGGGACAAGTATCTCGGAGAGATCGATATGAGACGCGCTATCGCGGCCTCGGACAATATTTATGCGGTAAATACCATTTTGAAGATCGGGACGGAACAAGTGATATCCACGGCTCATAGCATGGGCATCACAAGCAAGCTGGAGAACGTCCCGTCACTCGCGCTGGGGGTCTCGCCCGTCAGCCCGTATGAAATGGCCGCTGCCTACTCGGTCATTGGCGGAGGCGGCGTGCAGGTGCAGCCGACCGCCATCCTGCGCATTACCGACGCGGGCGGACGTATCATATACGAGGCTCCCAAGCCTTCTGGCAAGCAAGTCGTCAAGCCTGCGGCCGCTTATGTGCTCACCCGCCTGATGGAGGGCGTATTCGAGGAAGGCGGCACCGGAAGCCGCGTGGCCGATCTGATGAAGCGGCCGGTGGCGGGCAAGAGCGGCACCACTGATACCGATGCCTGGATGGTTGGCTTTACACCCGAGTTGACGACCGCCGTATGGGTCGGCTATGACAAAGGAAAGAGCATCACGGCCACGGACGCTCACCGTGCGGCTCCCATTTTCGCTGAATATACGGAGGAGGCGCTGGAGAACGTCCCGCCCAAAATATTCCCCATCCCGGAAGGTGTCGTCAGTGCATACATCGATCCGGATTCCGGCAAGCTCGCTACCGCCGACTGCCCCAGTCAGCGTCTGGAGGTGTTCTTGAAAGGCACGGAGCCCAAGGAAGCCTGTCCAGGGCACGGAGGAAGCACGAAGCCGGAGAACACGGAGATGCTGCAGGACGGCTTGCAGGCGAACGAACAGGAGGAGAAAAAATCCTGGTGGGCTGATTTCAAACGCTGGCTGATGGAATAGGTTATGTTATCATGAGTACAGATCATAGCAGGAAGAGGTGTACTCGTGAATCAACAGCATGAACAGACAGCGCATTCCCGAACGGCCTTCTCGGGCAGCCCTGAGGCTGCCGGCAAGCCCATCCCGCTCACTGCCCGCTTGTTCGCCATGAGTGCGCTGGAAGCGGCCCCGCGACTGCTCGGCCAAACGCTCGTCCGGTTAACGGAGGATGGGGAAATCCGCTGCCGGATCGTTGAAACGGAGAGCTACGGCGGCGCGGAAGACAAAGGAAGCCATGCCTACGACAACCGCAGAACCGCCCGTACAGAGACGATGTTTCAGCCGGGCGGTTGTGCTTATGTATATCTCATTTACGGGATGTACCACTGCCTGAACGTCGTGACCGGTGCAGAAGATGATCCGCAGGCGGTCCTGATCCGCGCTGTCGAACCGCTTACAGACAGGGATGCCGCCCTGATGGCAAGCTACAAAGGCGGAGCCCCGAAACGGCCATACGAGTTAAGCGGCGGACCCGGCAGACTGTGCAAGGCGCTGCGCATCGACAAAAGCCTGAACGGCATCTCGCTGGGAAATCCGTCTGGCCCTCTGTGGCTGAAAGCCGCGCCACCTTCCGCACCGGACTTCGGGATCATGCACGGCCCGCGCATCAATATCGATTATGCCGAAGAGTATGCTAGCAAGCCCTGGCGCTTCGTCATTGAGAACCATGCGTACAATTCCGCCAGGAAGGCACCTCTGGAATGGTACTGCAGGTATGAACAGCTTGTTTAAACGAAAGGCGGCTCCCGGGTGGAAGCCGCCTTTCGTTCGTTATCTGGAATATTTAGCTCTCAAGCGCCTGTTTCAACTCATCCGGAGAAGCATTCCACCATTCTTCATTATGCGAGATCAGCAGCTTCTTCAGCACAGTCTTCTCCTCACCGCCCAACTCATCCAGCATAAATCTGCGCTTCAGCGCATAATCCATCCGGTTCACATGGTCGGCGAGAATTTTCCAGCCCCGCTTGGCCTCTTCATCAATCAGCATCTCACAGGCCGTCGCGCCGCCGTAAAAACGGCTATCCGCCGTCCGGTCCACCGCTACCCATACGACCCACACCTGACGGCCGTTAGGCACGTCCTCTTTGCTGGCCGAAAATTTGATCCCGCGCTCCACCTTGCTCTTTGCGTGCATGGCTCCAATATCAATCTTCGCTTCACCGCGGTCAATGATAACCGGGGACATGTTGTTCAGGTCGATGGAGCCGGCTCCAAAGCCTTTATGCTTGCTTTTGCTGCTTACAATATTCAAAGCGATTTGCTTCTTGCCGTCCGGCTGGTTCTGATTCATAACCTATTCCTCCATATCATTGTCGGCCATTCAACGTCTACAAATTATTTTAACTAATAATCCCCCGAAAGCAAACATATACATGCTGTAGATGCTTGTCAACGGGAGGTATCCAAATCAATATGAAGCTACAGCGCCGCAAAACCTTTCTCTGTCTGCTGCTTGTTCTTTCCATCCTGTCCGGGGGAGCTGCTGTGTCCGCCCGTCAGTCACCCGCTGCGGCTGCGCCGGAACAGGCCAAGCCTCCGGCTCCCTCTTCCATGCCCCAGGCTCCTGCCGTGCCTTCACAATCCAAGGCTGAGGTTCTGAGCAACCGGGTCGTGGAATATCACATCGATGTGTCTTTGGAAGAAGGGCGGATTCTACAGGGAAAGGAAACCATCACCTGGAAGCATCCCGGACGCAAACCCGTCAATGAGCTTTATTTCCATATGTACCCGAATGCCTTCGCATCGCCGGAAACGACGTTTATGAAGGAAACGGGCGGGAAGCTGCGCAATGACACGATGCCCGCGAACGGCTACGGCTCAATCACACTGAAGGATCTGAAGACAGAAGACGGGCTTCCACTGATGCACCGCATCCAGTACGTGCAGCCTGACGACGGCAATACCGCAGACCAGACGCTGATGAAGGTCAGGCTCCCCAGGCCCGTGAAAGGGGGAGAGAGCATCACCCTTTATATGACCTTTGAAGTGAAGCTTCCTAAAATCTTTGCGCGGATGGGGTATGCCGATGATTTTGTCATGGCCGGGCAGTGGTTTCCGAAAATCAGCGTCTATGAGCCCGCCGGGCGGCGTGACCGTGCTGAAGAGGGGTGGAATCTGCACCAATACCACGGCAATTCCGAGTTTTATGCCGATTTCGGAATTTACAGCGTACGCATTCAGGTGCCCGATTCCTATACTGTAGCTGCCACCGGCTTTCCTATCCGGGCTCCGGTCAGCCAAGGCGGACGGAAAATGTATCAATTCTATGCCGATGATGTGCATGACTTCGCCTGGGCGGCCTCGCCTGATTTCGTCACCTATGAAGAGCCCTTCTCCACCGCGCAGGTGCCGGGTGTCAAGATCAAGCTGTACCTGGATTCCTCTCACAAAGAGCTGAAAGCCCGGTATATGTATGCAGCCAAGGCCGCATTGGACAGCTTCAGCAAGTGGTACGGGCCCTACCCCTACTCCACCTTGTCCATCGTCGTTCCTCCGCAAAACGCAAACGGCGCCGGCGGGATGGAGTACCCGACACTGGTTACGGCTTTCGGGGCTGACGATGCTGCACCAGGATATAACCTGGAGCGGACCGTGGTGCATGAAATTGCCCATCAATATTTTTACGGCATTGTGGCCAGCAATGAATTTGAGGAACCGTGGCTGGACGAAGGGTTTGCCTCCTATGCGGAGGATAAATTAATGGAACAGGAATACGGTCTCATCCCGAATATTCCTTTGCAGTCGGGACAGGTCTATGCCCCTCAGTCGTTGACCCGCGAGGCGTGGAAATACAGCTCGCCCGACCACTATGCACAGAATGCCTACCTGCGCGGCAAGCTGGTGCTGCTCGGGATGGAACAACAGCTGGGGAGCACCAAAATGGACGCCCTGCTCCGTTCCTATGTGCGGAAATACCGCTTCAAGCATCCATCCACCCGTGATTTTCAGCGTGTAGTGGAAACCGTGACAGGCCGTTCATGGTCCCCATATTTCAATCAGTACGTATATGGCAGCCAAATGGCTGATTTTGCGGTGGACAGCATTCAGCTGCGCAAGCTGGAGAATGGCATGTACGAGTCTGCCGTTACCGTGTCCAAAAAGGGTGGCGACGTACCGGCCATACCTATCCAAGTAGCATTCAAGGATAAAAGCAGCATACAGAAGACATGGGACGGCAAACAGCAGAAGGTAACCTACCGTTTTCAAAGCAAATCCCCTGCAGTCTCGGTGGCTATTGATCCTCTTCATACGATCCCGCTGGAGAACAACCACCTGAATAACACACTGCTGGCTGAGCTGCCGGAGAAAACCGAAACACGCTGGCTTCTGGGGATGACCAGGCTGGCTGAAGCTTTGATTAGAAGTCTGTCATGGTGAGGTGTCCGCAGGTGATGAATTCTGTCAAAGAGGGATGGACGCTCGTCCGCTTGCATTTTTTTATCGTAATTCTGCTGTTTATCTACCGTCTTGCTTGGGGAGTATTCAACTATAAGTACACGGAGTCGGGCATCGTGCCCCTGCTGCTGCGCTATCCGGGAAGCGGCCAGAGCGAGCTCAACCGGACCTTATTCTGGATGGAAAGCCAGATTGCATTGACACAAAGCTCTTCCGTCCATCTGTATTTGTGGGTTCTGCTTGCGGTCATCGTGCTGCGCATGCTGCTGACCCCGTTGGTCCGGGCGGGTGTATATTACAGCCTGCATATGAAGAGACAGCAGGGACGGCGCTCCTTTCTCACCGGTATTCGCCTGTTCTGGCGTTCGTCCCTTTTATATTACACGGTTGAAACCTGCCTGCTGCTGCTTCCCGGGTACTGGATTATACCAAGTCTGTTGCAGACTCTGTCCGGTTCGCTGCAAGAGCCGCTTCTTGCCGCCGTCCACCTTCTCCCTTACATCGTTTTATGGGGCATTTTGGCCTGGCTCATCCGTCAATGTGTGATGTACATGCAGTTCGGAACGATCAGCGGGAGGGGTGCATGGTTCTCGCTCGCCTGCTGCATGCGGAGTATTCTCCCCGGCATCGGAATATCCGCAGTGCTCGGAGCATCTGTCATCGTCGTGCTCTCTATCTTTAGCGTTTCTGGCTGGCTGTGGACAGGGTTGCTTGCACTCATCCTTCACCAGACTTATCATTTCATTTCTTCACTTTTTACAATATGGCACACATCTGCACAGTTTCATTTATGGAATACTGCTTGTGATTCGTTCACCAAGGAGTAAAATGATGCCAGACTTGCCTTTCAAGTGATAAGAGATATATTGATCCTTCATGTCTCTGCTTGCGGCAGAAGTTATTTTTTAAGACTCAGAAAGTATAAACTTCCTAGAATTGCAAGAAAAAAAACGCCTGACGGCATCCTTTAGATTCGAGCGCCTATTCATACGAATATTTCTCGTTGGGTGCGGGCCCATTCTCGGGCCCAACTTCATTTTTTCCCATCACTTATCTTGTATCCATACCCGTGTACTCCCTGTAATACTCCGGTGTTTTTGCCGCCACATAACGTCTAAAAGATGATGGAGTAGTTGTCCGGGACCGTGAACCCGTCAAGGCCGTGAAGCGTTCATTCAGCCTTGACGGGTGGTTCCAACCTGCAAAGCTATCCTATAGCCGAGCAAACCCACGCTGAGTCTGCCGCGACGAGCGATGGGATACAAGGGATGTCATTCAAGTGGTCACCTTATTTGCCCATGGAAAATTAGCCGTCATTGTCCACCAAGTGGGGGGAAATGGCCAATGTATCACCATAAAACTAACACTTTATAGATAATAATGACTCAGAAGCTTCTCACTTTTCTCTACACTTTCCAACTGTGAAATCAAGCGACTTAAAGCAGCTTCTTCTATGCTTTTAATCTGCGTCATTTTTTCTGTTATAGAAGTAATAATAGCGGAGTTTTCATTTAAGTTATACATCATAGCCATATTTCTTAAAATCAAAGAATCCGATTCAATTTCAGAATAAATCTTGATAAGTTCGTCAGCATCGTTTAAATAATGATGCTCTTTCAAATATTTCAATCTATTCAGCATTACACCCTTATGCTCCCACAGGGTATGGAAAATCCGAAAATCAATCTTTTCCTTTAAGAAATTAACTTCGGTATCAAGGTATTTAATAATATGATCATAGATAGATAATCCGAATATCCAGTTAGAAGGCGGGCTCATCGAGCGATAATGGTAGGATGAATTAAGACTATACCTAAGTTCCTTCAGAGATTGAATAACTAATTCGAGATCAAAATGATAGTTATGTTCTTCGTTATAAGCCAACAAACAAATATACTCTCTATTTTTAGTTTTATCACAATTGTTAAAAGCCAATAAAAACTCTTCAAAAGTAACCTCATATTCGCCAAATATAACATTTGAATTGTAACCGGATACATGAAAACTTGAATTCTCTTTGTTATAACCAAAAATCAACATTTCATGCGGTAAAGCGTTTTTCTTATACGCCTTCTTATGAGAAATATAACTTTCATCCACGTACAGGTGAATATATTGATTTTGATCGATAGAATCACAAATAAAGCGGATTAGGCCACCTTCATATTTTTCCAAAAACCGTTGGTTGATTTTTTGATAGTTGATGAGAGGGCAACTTAAAAAGAAATCATACCAAGGCAAGTTAGATGTATAGAACGAAAAAAATTTACCTTCCGGGAAATTACCGGCACAAATCAATTGAATGTAATTACTGTAAAACCAAGCTTCTGATTTACTATGCTGCATTGCAATAGAAAGCGGGTAGGCATTACACAAATAGCCATGTACATCTGGCCTTATTATCGGCAGTTTTCTTTCATTCATAGCATCCACCCCCAAATTACATCCCTAAATTGTTAACAAACTCTTACGTCCATTTTTGCCAATAGCAATAGTATTTTTTCTATAGTTCCAAAATTATCAAGTAATAAATCATTATTATCAAAAATTATATCAAATTCTTTTTCTAAGATAACAATTAGCTCTATCGTCTTTAACGAATCGAGTCCCCATTTGGATAAACTCTCTTCCGTTAAAATCTTTTCTTGAGTATTTAATAGATCTCCTATTAGATTTTCCAGTTTTGTTAGTACAGCTACATCATTTTTCATAGAATATCTCCCCTTTGATCAATTATTGTAATTTAAGATGTTTTTTTCATAATAACTCCATCAATTTCGAACAGTAAATCATCTCGACAAACGTCATTAACAACAAAAGTCTTCGTGAAGCATTTCATTCCAAGTTCATTTAATATAGCTTCAAAAATATTTACATATTCTCTGCTCTTAAAAAAACAAGTCGATTGATAAAAATCATCAAAGGAAAGCTTGTGTTTTTCAAGCATACTTGAAACATTTTCTAACGCCTTTTTGATTTGCTGGTAAGCATCATTTTTATACACAGTTTTTCCTGCTGCATTAACGCTTGCTGTTCCCGAAAGCTGTATCTCGATATGCTCATCATCCTCTATTTTTAATGCTCTTGAAAAAGTAGGTCTAAACAAGTACTCCTCCCCCTCTGCTTCATTTAACAAAGAAGTGTATACTCTATCTATTAAAGAGCGATTGGTTTTATTTTTCAAAAACATAACATCCATAGAGATACTTGTATCATTGGTTGCAATCCCCCCAATACAAGTGCTGGCTGGCAGAACATTGGATTTTTCACTATAATCAATGTCCCATTTTTCAAAAAATGCTCTTCGAGCCGTATTAAGCTTCTCATAGTTGTTATGGTCGTTAATATCTTTTAAGTAGATCCAGGTCCTTACCAGATGAGGGCCTAGTAATTGATTATGCTTCATAAAAGATTCAAGCCATTCGAAAGTAGCTGCGAATTCCGTAGTATTGGATTCACGCTGAACATTATTGAGATTCATCAAATAGATTAATTCTTTTTCATTAGTTGTTACTCTAGTGCCGATATTGAAGCTGCCTGAGCTTCTTATATATTCGATATCAATATGGTCGCTTTTCTTATAAATACCGTGAATCGTAATACTCGAAATCATTGACCCGTATGCCGGACTTCCTTCTATATATGAAAATGGTGCGAGTTCCGTTTTATAAGCAGAAGATACTTCATTTCTTATTTTAAATAATATTTCCTTGGCCTCCAGTAATCCAAAACCCTTCTCATAAATGACATGAATGTTTTGATCAATAAGATACTGGTAGACATCATTATATTCCTTTCTAATTTCAGATATGGTATGAACCTGATTCAAATCAAGTGTTAAATAATACTTGATATACTCTTCTTTCTCAAGGCTCTTGATAATCAGCTTTTCTGAATTCAATATTTTTCACTCCATCTCTATTTCAATAAATACCTATAACAATATTATTTCCCTGGCTACAACTTTAGTTAATTGTTTTTTATCCAATTTTCCTGACATCGTCCGTGGCATACTCGGTATAATCATTATTTTTCTAGGAAGTTTGTGACTGGATATATTCCCCTTGCAATACTTCACAATTTCTTCTGGAGATATGTCACCCTTTGTTTCCACATAAGCAATGATATCCTTTGTTGAAGACTCTTCTGTAAGGACCACCTCCTTGATATAATCACTCCTTCTCATGATTTCCTCTACTTCAGACAGATAGAATTTAATACCAGCTTTAATTATTAATGAATCGGTTCTGCCTCTTATATATAATCCACTCTCGTCTAAATCCCCTACATCACCTGTCTTTAACCAAGGCTTAACATACAAGGATTCAGCCTGGGTAAATAAGTAAGGAGAATGCTGCTGTTCAACAAAAATTTGATTTTCTTCTATTTTTATAGGGAGTAGCGGAACACCAACTGAATTTTTAGACTTACCTTCGAGATCGACAGCAATCAAACCTAATTCGGTCATCCCATATAATTGACCTATTCTTATTCCGAACTTATTTTCAAATTGTTCATGAATATCTTCATTTAGTCGCTCTCCAGCCGAAATACAAGCCCTTAAAGATGAAAAATCCTTGATGTCTCCATCGCTTGTTGCAAGAAGCAACATGTAATGGTAAGGAACACCATAAATCATTGATACTTTATGTGTTTTGATGTTAGAAACAATATCCTTCGTTCTAATAGTGGGCAGCACAATACTTGCGCCCATATACAAGCTTGGTAGAAGAGCGGACATCACCCCGTACGAAAAAGTAATTGGCGAGAGAATCATGACAACGTCTTCAGTCTTTACACTATTAGGACTGGCTGTATATCGTATGATTTCCTTATAAATCGACTCAAAGGATCTACCCACAATTTTAGGATGTCCTGTAGATCCTGAGGTAGATAGCAATAGAGGAGCCTCTACTATGTGAGCAGGCTTACTTATCCTCTCAATGAGAATATCAAGCTTTGAAATACTGCCAATTGAGAGCAAATCCTCATTCTTTATAAAAAACTTAGGCCTAACTCGTTCAAAAAGCAGTTCTACTTCATTCTGCTTCAATCGAGTGTCCATTAAAAATACGCTCGCTCCTTGCTTCCATAAAGCTAATAACATATAAATGAGCGTATACGAACTAGGGAGTTTTACTGCAATTAAATCTCCTTCTGATATGCCATTCACTTCAAGATATTTGCTTAACTTTTCAATCTCATCATGTAGTTCTGCATATAATATTCTTTCCGTTCCGTAGAGAATAAAAGGATTTTCAGAATTCAAATAAGAAGAAATTAGAAACGAATATAGCTCCTTAGCTTGATTTTTTATTATCACAGTGCTTCCCCTTCATATTATGAATTAATTTCCAGAACTTTTATAATAACGTATGGAATGTTCCCAAAATAAATAAATCAACAAGAAAAATATAACCCCTATTACTCCACTGATATTTCCCAATAAAGATAAAGCGAAATTATCTTTTTCCAGAATGGCATTAGCAGGATAATAGCTGATAAAAGCCAAAGGAAAGAGTGTAAATAGAAATCTTGTGGTTTTGTTGAATACGCCAAGCGGATAAGTCAAATAATTAGCATTTAATATCCAACCAAATCTGGTTAAAGCCGAAGTATTAATTAATCGAAAGCTTAAAGATGACCACAAAAGCAATAAACCAGCCTGAATAAAAGCAGCTCCTATTAATCCTTGAATCAATAAAAAGATTTTATATGCGGACCAACTGATATTCAGATAATGGTCACACCAAAAAAACAAAATAATACCACTAACTGTTTGGGCAATCGATGTAAGCTCTAATCGTCCACTCATCACTTGAAGCATTGGATTGTGAGGCCGAACGAGTATAACATCAAACTCGCCATTATGGATCATTCCGGAAAAGTCCCGAAAACCTGCAAAAAAAGTAATCATGATCCCATAGGATAGAATAAAAAACATATAAATAAAGCTTACTTCATAAATATCCCAACCTCTTATATTTTCATAATGGTTTAAAGTGATCCAAATTGCTATTAATTGTACAGAATAATGAAATATAACAGTAAAAATCGTTAAAAAATAATTAAATCTATATTGCTGATTTCCCTTAATCTGAACTATCATGGATCTTATATACAGCTTGATAGCATACATACTTATCCTCCATTAATAGAGATCCTTCTCGTGGCTCTAAACCACAAATATCTCCCTATACTTGAAGTGACTATTATCCAAATTATCTGGACTAAAAAAGCGTTAATAATCTCTTCATTTGTTATTTTATTCAAATAAATATTGATAGGCATAAACACAATTCCGGAAAACGGCAAATATTTCACTACCGATAATACAGAGTCTGGAAAAAACCATAAGGGAACTATTGCTCCTGACAATAATCGAATAGTTTGATCCTTAAAAACACTAAGACTAAATAACTTAGTAATCCAAAATGCCATAATAGCTGTAATAAAATTGATATTAAAAATGAGTAAGAACGAAAACAGCAAGCTTACTAAAAATAATGAAAATTGAGTTATATTAATAGGCGTTTTCATGTCAAACACTATAATCATTAATAAATAAATAGGAAGTATTTTTATAATCAGGTTATTAAAGTAACTCCCTACCTCTTGCGAGAAATGATAAAATTTTATATTTATAGGCTTTGTGAGCTCACTCGCTATTTCTCCATTCAATATTCTGTTTTGTATCTCCCAAACAAACCCCATATCTATTCGGGCAACAATTCTGGCCAACCCCATATAAGTAATAAGCTCAGATTTACTTACTATACTGTTTTCAGGATTATCCATAAAAATGACACTCCAAAGTGAAACACTCAAATAGATAAATACAATATCAATAAAAAAATCAATAAAATAATTGGCTCGAAATACCATGGAGTTTAGAAATGATTGACGAGCAATATAATAAAACGTCTTAACGGGATGCAAAAATTTTATCATTGCCATTCAACTCCCTGCCCTCATACACCTGTCTAATTAAAAATTCAATTTTGGGCTCTTCCAAGTGGCAATCAACTACAGGATATTTTTGAGACATGTTCTGAACAATTTGTGTAGCCGATATTTTTTCTTTCTGGAACAAGATTTTCACTTTGTTTTCTTCAATAGATAAAACATCTCCATAATCGATATCGATATTCGCTATAGGCTCCTCGAATTGGACCGTTATAATCCTTTCATTCCCATATGCATCGATGAAAGATTTCATCTTCCCATCAAAAATAATTACTCCGTCATTTATCATTAGCAATCGATCGCAAACCTGTTCAATATCATCCATATCATGAGTAGTCAGTATGATTGTCGTTTCCTTTTCCTTGTTGATCTCTCTAAGAAACTTTCTCACCTGCTCCTTTGCTACAACATCAAGACCAATCGTTGGCTCATCTAAAAAAACGATAGATGGACTATGTAAAAAAGCCGCCGCTATCTCTGCACGCATTCTTTGTCCCAAACTTAACTGTCTGACGGGAGTGGAATAAAATTCATCAAGCTTCAACAGTTCTACCATTTTATCTCGATTTTCTCTAAACACCTTGTCAGGTACCCGATAAATGTATTTGAATAATTCCAGTGATTCTCTTATAGCCAAGTCCCACCATAACTGTGTTCTCTGCCCAAAAACAACACCTATGTTAACTGCATTTTTCTTTCTTTCTTTATAAGGTTCCAGTCCGTTCACGATGATTTTCCCACTCGAAGGGGTCAAAATACCGGTCAGCATTTTAATTGTAGTAGATTTGCCTGACCCATTTGGGCCTATATAACCAACCGTCTCCCCTTTTTTCACGCAAAAATTAATATGTTTAACTGCTTCTTTTTCGTTCCATATTGGCTTAATAAGGTCTTTAATACCACCTATTAATCCCTCTCTTTGTTGTTTCACCGAGTATTTCTTATATAAATGATCGACTTGTATAATATCCATATTTCCTCCAGGTCCAATATTAAATTCTCTTAAATACCTGCTCTCTATGTCTAAATTCTTCTCTTGAAAATGGTGTATTCAGGATAAGCGACCTGACCCCATGCCTCTTATACTCTTTCAAATAATCAGCCACTTGATTGTAGCTCCCAACCAGATAAGGATAAATATTTTTACCATTTTTAAATACCCCTAACCAATACACATCATCGTAAACTTCCTGCTCCAATGCTAAGTCGGCTAAGCCTCTCACTGCATTCATTTTAGAATTCCGTTTAAGCAATAATTGAATGTCATTTTCTCTTGAGTGCGGAAATGTTTCTTTAGCAACCCTCCAGGCCTCATCACTCGTAGGTCTGGCAATAATGCCAAAACAAACACCAAAGTCACAATTCTCTATTGGGCTGAACGTTTTTTTAAACGAATGGATTGGCCCAGGCACTGTTAAAAAACCATCTGCTCCGCTCTTTGCCGTCTCGAATGCATTTTTTGAAGTTCCAGACATAAAAAAATCAATTGGATAATTGTTCTCGTTGGAAAAGCATACTTTTTGATTATATAAACCATGATCGTAATCACTTATTGAAATTGACAAAACTCTTCTCGTTTCCTCCATGAACTTTATGAGCCACTCATAGCGATCATTTTTATGACTTGCTTCCATACTACCCTTCAGTCTTTTCGAGGTACCGTCAATTAAATTCAGTGAGATTTCCCGATTGTACAAATACATAGAACTTTTTAAGATATTAACCAGTGTATCGACTGGTAATGAATCCGGTTGCACAGCAACAAGAGGCCTAATTTTTTTCGTTTTATCAAGAATTAGACTACTTATTAACCAAGGATTCACATTACTCGTAGAGTAAGTAATAAGAATACCTTTGTAATCATATTTTTCAGAAAGCTGTGATAGCTCAATGATATGATCATAATAATTATCAATTCCGGCTGCATGGGGTGTTTGTGAATAGATATTCATTACTCATTAATCTCCTTCAATTTTTTACTCCTACATACGAAACTTCTCATTTATTTCTATGATGATTGATAATTTTCAATATTATCTCTTGCGATATCTCGGAGTTAATTTTTGCTTTATTTGCATAATATTGATTTAATAGACTATTTGCTTGTGCGGCCTCCATTTTCCTATATGCATATTTAGAACTCAACTCTTCCATTAAATATTTTTGAAGATCAGCCTGGAAACTATGCCTTTCGGCTAATTCTAAGCTGTTATAGATCCCCTTACCACGTTGCAACATAACAGCGCTTTTATTCCCATAGCCAAACATGCCTGCCCCACCCGAATCTCCAAACAATCTAACCGAAATATTGATATCTAGAGCGTCGCTTCTTGAACAATCAGAAGGTATTAATAAACTAATAGAAAAAGTATAGGCTAGTCCATTTAATATATTATGAAAAATTAACATATCAAGATGATGCTTCCTTTTAAACAACCTGTCTGATGGCGATCTCAGTTTTACAATCGCTTCTTCCAGACCTTGAAGACTCCTTTCTGATAACCAACTTATTTCCGATAAATTTTCCAAAGCATCCTTCTTGTTCAAAATATCATGACGCTTAAATTTTTCTGCTGGTGAAGCCTCACCTGTAATTGCCCGGTATAATTCATTATAGGAACGCTCAATAAGTGCATTTAATTTCACTATGTACTTTCGCAGACCTTCTCTGTTCAAGGCAGCGCTTTCATTAATGATTTTTACATTTAACCCTATCGGTAAACCGTTTTCAATCATTTGTTCAGGATTGGGTTCCTTAACCTGAGCAACAACATCCGTTGTTTCCAATAAATTCTGGTGAATATCAAATAAAAGGCTCGCTCCTAAGAAACTAAAAGGATCCACCAACCTCCTTCTTAAATACCTATCTTCTATCTCGCCATAAGTGGTCGAATTCGTTTCGATTTGATCTATATGTTGGTTATTTACTATATAAAGGTGGGTATGAAATCTTTTTACAGGCTGCAAACCGTCACGATCTTGTGTCCATGGATCGTAATTAAATACGATTCTTGCCGCTGTACCATCTAGATTATATTTCTCAATAATCTCTTTTTTGTTAATAAAAGTAATGAATAACGATAGAAGTTCAACATACAGAACATTTTCCTCTGCTGATAGTTGATTTATCGTCCTCTTCTCTCTCTTGCTAGTTTCAATAACCATAACTTCCAGCAAGCTATGAGCGAGTTTTTTATCCATAACCGCCAACTCTCCGCCATTCTTCGTTAAAAAAATCAACGGCGTAACAACATGCGCTTCAGGAACGGTAGGAACAGTTATATCTACTGCTACTCTCATTTTCGAGAGATTCTTAGGTGAAAGAAAAATATCTTCTGCCACTCAAACACTCCATTCAAAGAATTATACAAATAATTACAATGAATAGAGTATAGCCTATAGGAAAATTTTGTGCAACTATGGAATGTAATTTTAAATCACAGAATCCTTGCAAGGTTCAAAGTAAAAAATGTATGTTCTGCAAATAGTACACTGAACATCAGCTCTAACCAAGTCAGCCAAAAAAAAGAAAGTATCTCTGAAACAACAGGTAAACACATCATGATGGAGCGCCACATTCTTTGAAAGAATTGTGCCCCTTATTCCGTTACCGTTGCACCTACTGTCCCGGTAGTTTCTGTTATCTGTGCTGCTGCCCAGCAAGTCTGCCACCGCCTTGGTCCATGGGCGGTTCCTCTGGTCGTTTCACCCAATTGTTCAGCCTGGATCACACTGCCTGAGATGTCAAACTAGACAACCTGTGATCCTCCGTTATATCCCACATTGACATTGGTTTTACAAACCAACATATAGGCGTTTTTCTTATATTTTTTCGTATGAAACATTTGCCAAACTATGCTTCCTTTGTTACAATAGTCCCTGTGAACTGATAGTAACAACTTTGTAATTATTGCTGTAACCTTTTTAGACAACCTGTTCATGAACGATCATATGCTTCAAGGTGCATATCTAGTAAAGCCGAATTCCCGGCACCGGGAAGCGGGGGAACCAGTTTTGGGTGAATTGATCTCGCATCAGAGGGATCATAGGGGAGCCTTCTACCGAACCCTTAAGCTAACTTCGCAGGCGTTGGAAGGGGTTTGTATTTTTTTGAAAAAGAAGCTAGCTATCGCAGCCATGAGTGCAGCAATCGCCTTCGTGAGCCTTTCATTCGGCGCAGGGAGCGTATATGCGGACTCCAAAATGGACCTGGTCATCCAGGATGCCAAAGGCACCTCTTATAGAGCAGGCGGCACCACGCTGAGCGGATTTGACTGTTCCGGATTTACGAGCTATGTGTTTGACCAGCTTGGGCTTGATCTTCCCCGCCAATCCTCCACCCAGTTCGAAGCGGGAACCGCTGTTTCGCGGGATGAAATGAGACCTGGAGACCTGGTATTCTTCAACACGAATGGAAGAGGAGTTTCTCATGTAGGAATTTATGTAGGTGACGGCAGATTTGCCCACTCCTCCTCATCACGTGGTGTCACCGTCAGTTCGTTGGGCGAAAGCTACTACGCTGATCGATACCTTGGTGCCAAACGTGTCATGAGTACATCTACTTACGAATCTGTTGCCCTTGATTAGAAATTTTTTACATCATAACTTCAGAAGCTTCGATTCCCGCCGGAATTGAGGCTTTTTTTGTTGCCAAACAGGCTTAACCAAAGTACCCTTTTTAAGAAGGGATATGTAAGGGGGGAAAAATATGTCCACCGGATCAACAAGCTATCAGATCGTTCCGATGAGTGAAGAGCAGGCAACTGCCATAAGTGAGTGGAAATATGAACCGCCCTATGACATTTATGGCTGGCTGCCTTGGGAGCAGATGAAGGCTCTCGACATCGAATTTGCCAACCCGGAGCTGCGAAGCTCCCAATATGTCGCTGTATTGGATGAGTCAGGCGGCCTATGCGGGTTTGCCCAATATTTTCCTATGGAAGAGGTGACCCGTCTCGGGCTCGGAATGCGGCCGGAATTATGCGGTCATGGACACGGTGCGGAGTTTGTCCGGGCTATCGCTGAGGAAGCCAGGCGCCGGGCGCCGCAAAATGAGATCGACCTCGAAGTTCTTGTCTGGAACAAACGGGCCATCAGGGCCTACCGTTCTGCAGGCTTTCGCATTACCGATGCCTATGAGCGGCAAACTCCGGACGGGATGAAGCCTTTTTATTGTATGGTCTACAATAGCGGAAAAGACGCAGACCCTATATCAAACGCCCTGGATTCAGAGTCTTAGCTCTACCCAGGGCGTTGGCCATTTGATCGCTTATTGCGGTCCGTTGAGTTGCCGCTGCAAGGTTAATCCAGGATTAATCCTCCGAACGCATGTGTTCGAATGCTTCATTGTACTGCTGTGCTTCTTTTATATCTACTGCTGTAATCCCGCCTTCATCCCACGAGGTGAGGCGCAGCGTGACCGTCTTGTAATCAATGGTAATAAACGGATGGTGATTGAATGCTTCCGAAATACCGGCTACCTCATCCACGAATGCGATTCCTCTCATAAAGCTGGAAAAGACGTATTTCCGAACAATCCAGCGTCCCTCCTCAAGCTCCCAGCCCTCTAATCTCTCCAGATGAGCCTCTATTTCTTCTAATGTAAAAGGCATAGTATTCCTGCTCCTCTCCGTGATACGGAAGCCGTTCCTGATGTTATTGGGGCCAGCCCTTATGACCGTGTTCATATTACCATGGCTCCGGTGAGAAATCCAATGGCTATGTTATACGAGGGATACGAAGGTCAGCTCCTCTTCACCGATCAGAATGTCGATCCGGTAACGGTTTCGGTCATGAATGATGACACCGCTCCCGACCGTAATCACAGACTCTTCTCCAAGCGCGTAAAAGAGATCCTCGGCCAGAGCTTCCTGAACCTCAGCTCGTTCCGCACTCTCCAGACGCTCCCATTCCTCCTCTTCCATTTCAAAAAAAAGGTAACTATCCGGAATACGACCTACTGCGTCTGTCAACTCCTTCAGAATAAGTTCATATTCTCTTCCATGCTTAACACCCATGTGAGCCCTCCACTCTTCTCCATTCCGGATTTGGAATCCTGTTCTCAAAATTGTCATTTAACAGCGTTGTCTTCATTATACAGTGAAATCCCCCTTAAAAAAAAAGGGGCTTTTGTCGATAAATATGGTAGTCCGTTTCACCAAAATGCGTTGGAGGGCAAGGATGTCCCCTGGCCGGACCGGATGTTCTACCAATTTCTCATGGACGAGGTGTACAATGCAAATTTCATCAATTATAGGACTTGCACTCGGGATCATATCCCTGGTTGTCGGCATGATCCTCAAAGGGGCGCCTGTCGTCAATTTGGTTAATAACCCTGCAGCTTACATGATTATCTTTGTAGGCACAGCTGCCAGTGTATTCATGGCCTTCCCGATGTCGGACATGAAGAGAGTACCCAAGCTTTTCAAAATTATTTTCACTGAGCAAAAGCTGCCTGACCGCCAGCAATTGATCACTACATTTATGGAATGGGCCTCCATTACCCGCCGTGAAGGTCTGCTCGCCCTTGAGCCCAAGGTGGAAGAGATCGACAACGCCTTTCTGCGCAGCGGAATGCGGATGATTATTGACGGCAATGATCAGGAATTCGTACGGGATGTGCTTATGGAGGATATCAATGCAACGGAGGAAAGGCACCGGTCCGGTGCGCAGATCTTTTCCCAGGCCGGTATGTATGCTCCGACACTGGGGGTGCTCGGGGCGGTAGTCGGTCTGATCGCGGCTCTTGCCGATCTCAGTGACATGGAGAAGCTCTCTCACGCGATCGCTGCCGCCTTCATCGCCACACTTTTGGGTATTTTTACGGGTTATGTATTATGGCACCCTATGTCGAATAAATTAAAACGGCTGTCCAAAAGGGAAGTCGATATCAAGCTAATGATGGTGGAAGGCCTGCTGTCCATTCAATCCGGTGTATCCACTATAGCCATCAGTCAGAAGCTGTCCGTATTCCTCACGCCTACGGAGCGGGCTCAAATGAGTGACGATGAGAAGGGAGCGAGCGACAGTGAGTAAAAAAGGCAGACACGAGCCGCATGAGGAGCATGCGGACGAGAGCTGGCTGCTTCCTTATTCCGATTTGATGACCCTGCTGCTCGCCTTGTTCATCGTTCTGTTCGGTATGAGCTCGTTGGATGCCAAGAAATTCGAACAAATGGCAAAGTCGATGAGCTCCGCCTTCAGCGGAGGAAGCGGTGTACTGGATAACACCTCCGCCAATCCAATCGACAATCCGTCCATGGATATGGGCAAGAATAAGGAGAACGTTGAGAACCCCGTGAAGAGCAAGTCATCCAGCGAGCTCCAGAAGGAGCTTGCCCGCCGTGAGCAGGAAGATCTGGAGAAGCTCAAACGCCGAATAGATCAGTATATCAAAGAAAGCGGATTAACCGAGCAGTTGAGCACCAAGCTGAACCAATCCCAGTTGATGATTACGATCTCTGATAATGCCCTGTTTGCATCCGGACAGGCGGTCGTTAAGCCTGAAGCCCGCAAGCTCGCTACTTCAATTGCCGCTCTGCTGGATGAATTTCCGGATTATGATGTTATTGTCTCCGGACATACGGATAATGTTCCCATTTCCAACAGCAAATATCCTTCCAACTGGGAGCTGAGCGCCGACCGTGCTTTGAATTTCATGCGTATCCTGCTGCTGGACAAGCAGCTCAATCCGCAAAAATTCAGCGCTATCGGCTACGGGGAATACCGTCCAACCACCACCAATTCCACGAATGTCGGACGTGCCAAGAATCGCCGGGTGGAGATTTCCATCATCCGCAAGTATCAGAACGGCACCCAGGTCATCAGTGCAACCTCTGGCGGAAATAACTAAGAGCCACGCCAAGAAAGGGCCGTTGACAATGAATGTCAGCGGCCCTTTCTGTATTTTATAACAGCTTATAGTTCAGCATCCGGCCCAGTTCCTCTTTTTCACGGTCCGTTAGATCCCGCCAGGCGCCTGTGCGAAGCGATCCCAGATGAATGTTCATAATGCGTATACGCTGCAGACGCTTCACTTCGTATCCGAAGGCAGCGCACATACGCCGGATCTGCCTGTTTTTCCCTTCTGTCAGAATGATCCGGAATACGCTGTCGGATATGCGGGTAACCTCGCAAGGCAAGGTACGCTGTCCCAGAATCCTGACACCGCTGGACATGCCCTGAAGGAAAGATGGCGTTACCGGCCGATCCACCGTTACAATGTACTCCTTCTCATGCTTGCCCTCTGCCCGCAGTATTTTGTTGACGATATCACCGTCATTCGTGAGCAGAATGAGACCTTCGGAATCCTTGTCCAAACGGCCGATTGGGAAGATGCGCTCCGTATGGCCGACAAAATCTACAATATTGCCCCGAACATGAAGTTCTGTTGTACTGGTAATCCCTACGGGCTTGTTCAGTATAATATATACATGTCCAGAGGCTTTACTGCCCAGGGGCTGCCCGTGAACACGAACATCGTCCCCTTCCTCGGCCTGGCTGCCCAGTACGGCGACGACCCCGTTAATGGTTACCTTACCGCTCTCCACCAGCTTATCTGCTTCACGCCGGGAGCAGTACCCCGTCTCACTTATAAATTTATTGATACGCAACTGACTTACACCCCGTTCTGTAATCTCATCCTTGATGACAATTTTAACGTTTTCCCTGTACAAGCACAACCAATGAAGAAGTGTCCCCTTTTACCATCATACATCGTATCCACGAGGCACGGAGGGCTCCTCTATTGGGAGTTTGAACGCGGACTGTGGTTGTTATTTTTATAAGGTTTGCCTACAATATAAATAGTCCACAACCTATCCACAAATGCACAGAATTCTACACAGGCTGTGCATAACTCTGTGGGTAAGTATATACTTATCCACAATTTTGTGCACATCATGTTAACAACGGAATGCTTGTTCGCTGGATAATTCAATGATCGAAAGGAGTCTTATCCCCAGTGACAGACGAGCAGCATGAATACTGGATGAATCAGGCCATTTTGGAAGCAAATAAGGCGGAAGCTATCGGGGAAGTCCCCATCGGGGCTATTATTGTAAAAAATGACGAAATAATCGGCCGTGGCTACAATCTTCGGGAAACCACCCATGACGCAACGGCTCATGCCGAAATCATCGCCATCAAGCAGGCGAGTGAAATCCTGGGCGCATGGAGGCTGCTGGATTGCCGCCTATATGTAACACTTGAACCCTGCCCAATGTGTGCAGGGGCTATTGTACAATCCCGTATTCCAACAGTAATCTATGGAACAACCGACCCCAAGGCCGGCTGTGCCGGAACATTGATGAATTTGCTGCAGGAGCCCCGGTTCAATCATCGAACCGAAGTCATCCAAGGGGTTTTGCAGCCGCAGTGCTCGGCTCTGTTGACCAATTTCTTCCGCAAGCTGCGCGGGAAATGAATAATCGTAAGTACGTGTTCAAAAAGTCAGGTTTTCAGCACCGAGAAGGTTGGATGAAGCTAGGGACTGAGGAGCGGAGCGTACTTTGGGGTACGTGAGCACCTGAAATGTTTCCGTAGGAAACATGCTTCGGAAGCATGCGCTTAGGCCCGGCTGAATTCAAGATTCGATGTCGAGTCCGCTTCCTGACTTACTTCGTGATCAAAAGATGACTTTTTGAACTACCTCTGTAAAGGAAGGGTCTTATCATGTCTTTAACGCTGTATAACCATTCGCAGGGTATTTTGCTTCGTCCCCTTCGGTTGGAGGATGCTCAGGCGCTGCTTGAGCTTCGGTGTGCCAACAAGGATTTTCTCGCTCCTTTTGAACCATTGCGGGAGGAAAGCTTCTTCACGCTGGCTGGGCAGCAGCAGTTCCTGATGCAGCGTATCCAGAGCGAGGAGAGCGGAAGCGGCTGCCAGTTCGGGATATTTGCGCTTGAAGATGAGCGTCTTGCCGGGACGATCGCGATCTCCAACATTGTACGGGGAGTTGCCCAATATGCCGATGTCGGATATATGATGGCTCAGCAAGAGCAGGGAAAAGGATATATGACCGCAGCAATCCAGCTGATTGTACAATATTCCTTCAAAGCGCTGGGCCTGCACCGGCTGCAGGCGGCCACACTTCTGCACAACAAAGGCTCCCAGCGGGTATTGGAGAAAGCAGGCTTTCAGGAGGAAGGCATCGCCCGTAAAATGCTGTGCATTAACGGGGAATGGCAGGACCATCGCAGGTATGCGCTCCTCGCAGAGGACATTTTGCAAGACAACTGATACCCCTAAGCACTGATACATCGACCGATATACCGATAAGCTCAGAAAACAAGGAACCACCCTGCCTTTGTGAGGCCGGATGGTTCCTTGTTAAGTGATTGCCTATTCTTTTTACATTAATATCCGAGATTCGACATTTCCTGTTCCAGTTGATCCATCGTAATCACCTGGTCGCCGGAAGGGATGCCGATCACAAAGGTTTGCTTCTCATTGATTTTAGTGTATTGACCGCTGCCGGTTACAGAAAGCTTAATGTTCTCCTGCGTTTCCGGATCATTAAAATCAACATTGGCGTTCAGGCTTTGATATACCGGGAAATTATCCGCATTGATTGCGGTGTTCAGATCAAACTGATTCACCTTCAGATATTTCTTCGCTTCTTCCAGATCCTTCGCTACTTCGCCGCTGTTCGATGCCAGCTCAGATTTGAATTTATCAATTTCGGATTTCTCCACTTGCAGCATATCAGCATATTCTTCTTTGGACATAATATCCAGCACTTTAGGGAGCGCTTTGTTGATAAATGTCGTTGCAGCCTGCTGGAAGTTGTCATTGGTTACTTTGAATTGAACCACCTGTTTGGCGTCAATGCCTTCCGGCAATGCCGCGTCTTTAGGAGCGATATCCGTAAAGTAGGAAGCATCGTATTCTGCCAGGACAGCATCCACCACTTCATTGGAGAACTTCTGAGCTTTAGCCTGATCCATGGAAGCAGGATTAAATTCCGTACCGGATTCCTCCGCAAGCTCTTTCAAATCCAGCACAAGGAACTTGCCTACAATGCTTTCCGGCATCGGGAAGAACGGAATGCTCGGGATTTTGACGTACATTTTATCTTGAGTCATGACCATAGGAATGGAGAACTCCATAGCCATGTCACCCTTTAATTTAATACCAATAGTCATTTCCGTCTGCATCGGATCTTTCTGATATAGACCGTCCAGTGTCATTTCAGCATTTTTCAGCATGCTCACAACCATACCGACACTTGGATCGCTCTGCGTCTCCGGAGACGTAAAAGACAAATCATTGATCGTAAACTTGCTGGTCATTGCGTAGGATGTCATGGTCATCGCTTGTGTTGCTGCTGTTGTAGCCGCTTCCTTCGGTTCCAGCTTCTTGCTGCAACCCACGAGCGCGACCGTCAGTACAAGAATCATAGCGAGCGTCAAAGCCGCAATTCTTTTACTCATTACTCTTTCTCTCCCCTCGTTGTTTAACCCCGATGTACATTAACACAAAGAATAAAGAATGCACATATCTTACATGATAACGTAAGTTGCATGTTTTTGAAACACATTTTGGTAAAACTATCGGATAACCGGATAATCGGGTAGGAGGCTACCCATTAATTGAGTAGCCGACCTCCCACACCACCGTACGTACCGTTCGGTATACGGCGGTTCCTTAGTTCACGCAGTTACTTGTCGATAATAATCTGAAAAGAAGAGGAATCCTAGTCCTTTGAGCGTGTTATTGCGAGAGCGTTTAAACTTCCGTGTAATTGGTAACAATATCCATAAAGGAGATATTACCCATGGAAGTGAGCAAAAACGAACTGGTGAGACTACTGGCACAGGAATGCAATAATATGCAAGACATTCAGCAACTACTCAAAGACTTGTTTAAAGAAACGATTGAGCAAATGCTGGAAGCCGAAATGGACG
>NZ_JBHIRY010000003.1:0-309287 GCF_042138635.1 Paenibacillus medicaginis
GCCAAACCGTTGTTTCTCCCAGTCTATCAGATATTGCTGAATCATGCTTCGCTCATTTCCAGTTCTACGTGTGTTTTGTTAGGGCGTTTATTTCACTACAGTCCCTAACTGTATTACTTTCGATTTGTTTATTGCTAGTCAGCAGTGCTCCTCTTGCTTTTGCAGCCGAAGACAACAAAGACACCTCACCTGTACTTAATGAAAGAATTATCAGCATCTTAGAGAAAAACAATATTGGCTTTGAAATCTCAGAGGGTAGTATTAAATTGCTCGTTGCGACGCCTGAATCCATCACTGAAGTCAATAAGTTGATTTCCTCAGGGTTCAAGAACAGTCCTGATTCTGCTTCAATTGCTGCTGCCTATCCCACTCCTTACACACATATGAAACAATATGATATTTATAACTCACAGAAATTCCAAGCAGCAACAAAAACGGCTCTGGCTGCGGCGGTTATTGAATGGGCAAAAAACAAATTGATACCAGATCCGCTTAAAATTAGTGTAGCTGCTGTTGGTGGCTTTGGTGCCTATTATTTCATAAACTCTGATAAAGAAGACCTGTACTTTTATATTAAATACTCCTATCGGGAGTTAGGACCAGGTTTTTTTGATCACAATGGTACTTTCATTGGAGATTATGAAATTCTGAAAGAAATTAGGGTTACAAAAAATTCAAATTATACTGGTGGTAACCGCGAAACAGATGCAAGAAGATCATCTGTAGTGGAACCTTGGTTCTAAAATGAGATAGGATGATTAGATTGGGATATTTTATAACCTTCATACTTAACTATATAGTGGCTTACTTCATCTATGATGAATCCAGTTATGTTAGACCTCTAATTCATTCTATTTTCATACTTGCTTTGATTGTTATAATCGATTTAATCAGGAAAAACAAAAAGAAATGATTATTTTAAAACAAACAATATTAAATAGCCTTAGCCCTGATTTTTTTATGGGGCTAAGGCTATTTAATTATAATCTCTTAACCACTTAGATGCCCCTTCGTTCTAATGACCCATCGTTGAGCACCGATTTTCAAGTTGAACCCATTTTTTAGAAAGAACTTTGTTCAGCTTCTCCTTTTTACAGCATGATATTAAGCCCTACGTGTAATCTTTTTATCCACAATTTCATACACGATATCTGCCACGTTCTCCAACAAACGGACATAATGTGTTATAAAAATGATTGTGCCTGCGTAATTGTTCATCAAATTTTCTAAAGCCGCCACTGCAGGCAGGTCGAGAAAATTGTTTGGTTCATCCATGAGCAGGATGTTGTACCGCCCAGCAGCATTCTGGCAAGCTGCAATTTAATGATTTCACCACCGCTTAAAACAGACAACTCTTTGCGTACATCATGCTGGGAAAACTGTTTTTTCGCAAAAATTAACGTGACGAAACGTTACTTTAGAATTGCGCGATTTCCTTTTTTTTGTAAATGGTCACACCTTAAACATACGATAAAGAGCGCGATCAAGCATTCGATCAGACAAAACTTTTCGCATGAACAACGTCGTTTTACTATACTTTCCTGCCACATATCTTGTTTTCGGCGTTTTGGATTGAATTGCTTTTAAAACCACTTGCGCAATAACATCTGGAGAAGAAGCATTTTTACCTGCATTCTCCATGAAGTTCACAAAAGTATCCGCCATTTTACGGTATGCAGTATTGCCCGAGGTCTTTTTCACATGCTCACGCGCAATGCCATCCCATTCAGTTGTAATCGCTCCCGGCTGTATAACAACCACATCAATCCCGAACGGCTTGACCTCCAGGCGCAGACAATCTGAGAATCCTTCTACCGCATGTTTTGTAGCATGATACCAGGCACCAAGCAGAGTATAAATTTTGCCGCCCACAGAAGAATTGTTGATGATCTTGCCTGATTTTTGTTGTCTCATATAAGGAAGAACCAGTTGGGTCAGACGGCTTAATCCAAAAAGGTTCACTTCAAATTGACGCCTGGCTTCCTCCATCGGCACATCTTCGACCGCACCAAAGGAGCCATATCCTGCATTATTAAATAAAACGTCGATTCTGCCTTGCTCCTTAATGATCCGCTTCACACCATTGATCATGGACGCTTCATCCGTCACATCCATAGCCATAATATGTGCGCCTTTGGATTCAATGTCCCTCATATTCTCCACTCGTCTGGCGGCTCCATATACAATGTATCCTGCTTTTAAAAGCAGCTCTGCCGTCACTTTCCCCATCCCTGCCGACGCACCTGTGATTAAAACAACACCTTTCTTCTTCGTATCCAATTGTCATCCCTCCTGAAAGTTTTGTGAGCGTTACTTCCTGAAATCTGCTTCAAGCAAAACTCGCTTCGGAAGCAAAGGCTTAGTTTTCAGAGCAAACACTGGTTTGCAGCTTGATGTTATGGCATTATAGTAACGCGACGTCACGTTACTTCAAAATCATTATAGTTCAGTTCTTATGGTCACGCAACATTTTTATGCTATAATTTTTTTGGGAAAGGAGACAGGAATGATGGAATTTGATCGGGTAAGAAATGATGAGCAACGAAAAATCAGAGTACAGCAAATTAAAAATGCGGCGATTAAGCTTTTTGATAACGAGCCGTTTCACGAAATCGACTTAACCAAAATTGCCAATGAAACCAGCTTTACACGCGGCAATTTATATAAATATATTTCTTCAAAAGAAGAGATATATCTTCTAGTCGTTCTGGATGAGATCAACGATTGGGTTAGCGACCTGAGAAACACCTTCAACGCGGACATGACTCATGCGGTCACGGATTTTTCACAGCAATGGACACAGGTTGTGTATCGGCATCAACGGTTTCTAAAGCTGATTTCTTTACTCTTTACAACGATCGAGCAAAAGGTATCTCTCGAAAGTCTCGTAAATTTTAAAAAACAACTTTCCATTGAATTGTTTGAGTTAAGTAAAGTCGTTAAAACCGTTTTCCCAACATGGGATGATCATCACACCAATAAATTTCTTCGTTTGCAAATGTACCATGCGATCGGATTATTCTCTGCTACATCACCGTCACAGCTCCAACAGGAAGCGATCGAGCAAGCGGGAGTCTCTTTTCCATTGCCTGCTTTTGTTGACGATTTTTCCGAGTTCATTTCCTATACCGTACATTATTTAAATAGTAGTTTGGCGCAAGACCAAAGTTAGTGCTCGCTCGCTTGCTTACTTGGTCAGACCTGCTCTGTTCAAGAGCAGCAACAGGCAATTAAAACAGGGGCTGCCCATTCATTGGGCAACCCCTTTCTTCTGTTCGCATATATCCACAACATAGCAATGTCCTTTATCGCTTTGTTGTCTTCTTCATTTTTTACACTTCAAAATAAAACGGCTGCACACACACCGGCTTGGATACGGAAACGCTCAGACCGGTATATTCCAGGCGTCCGCTGGTCTTGTCCACCCGGAATGTAACGATATTGTTGGTATCACGGTTGGCGGCAATCAGGTAATTGCCTCCTGGCGTCAGCGCAAAATGGCGCGGATGCTGCCCCTGCACCGGAACATGCTGCACGAGACTCAGCTTGCCGGTATTCGCGTCAACGGCATACACCACGATGCTGTCATGGCCGCGGTTGGAGCCGTACACGTAAGCACCGTCTTCGGATACAGTAATTTCCGCAGTTGTATTTTCACCCTCGAACCCTTCCGGCAGCGTAGGCACCGTTTCAATTTCGGTCAGCGTGCCTGCCTCGGCATCGTATGCAAAAGATGTAACGGTCGAATCCACTTCATTGATCACAAAAGCAAGCTTTCCATTCGGATGGAACGCCAGATGGCGCGGTCCAGCTCCCGGATGGGTTGCAGTTTCACTGTGGAGCTTGAACTTGTCTCCATCCAGGGAATAAGCACGAATCCGGTCCAGACCAAGATCCTGCACGAACAGCAGCTTCCCGTCCGGGCTATAGAAGGTGGAGTGCGGATGCGGCCGGTCCTGGCGCTCTGGATGAACGCTCTTGCCTTCGTGCTGAACGACGTCAAGCAGCTCGCCGATTTTGCCGTCTTCCTCGATCGCCAGCAGTCCAATCATACCGCCATGGTAGCTTGGCACTGTCAGATGATCGCCAGCCGCGTTGCGCTGGATATGGCAGGTCGGTGCAACCGTCTGTACACGGTTCAGCAGCTTGATCGTTCCAGCCGCCGGATCGATGTCAAAAGCAGCGGCCTCACCCGCTTTTTCTCCAGAGGCAGATACGGTCTCCCCAATGGCATACAGCTTGCGCGCAGCAGGATCGACATTCAGGAAGGTCGGGTTTTTGAGACCTGCGAATTCATCAAGCAGGTTCAGTTCCCCTGTGTTTTCATCAAAAGAGTATACGTACACTCCGCTTTCTTCAGCCTCGGCATAAGAGCCCGCAAAAACGAGCAGTCGTTGTTCTGACATAAATCATATCCTCCTCATATTTTCAATAGTATTAGCATGATGAATAGATGTTATATTGCCCGCTCAATCACATGCTCAGTCGAAAGCTCCACATTTCCGGCCACGGCACGCGAAATCATGCAGGAACTTTCCGCTTTTTCAGCAAGAAGCACCGCTTTTTTCAAATCATCTTCAGATGCTTCGTGAGCCAAAATCACCCGTGGCCGGTGGATGATGCGGCGGTAGGTGAAGATGTTATTCGTTACATCGACGATGCCTTCCGAATCAAGCGTCAAGGACTGAACACTTAATCCCGAACGCTCCATCATGGCCGCCAGTGTAATTAAGTAGCAGGTAGATGCGGCACCGAGCAGCATTTCATCCGGATTGGTGCCGACACCGGGCCCGCCCATTTCAGCAGGGATGGAAATCTGTGTACGCAGGTTTCCCGCTTCAATCCTGCCGTCGCTGTTGCGCCCCCCGTTCCAGGTGGCTTTTAGCAGAAAAGTATGCTCCATTGCAGGTCACCTCCATTAGACTTCTTCCAGTAACTCTTGTCCTTTCGTCTCTTTCCCCAGTACTAGCACTGCCGCCGCCCCGATGATGATCGCAACGAAGAAAATGACAAAGACGGTCGTAATACTTGTTCCCTGTGCAAGCAGCATGCCGACCAGGAAAGGTCCGATGACACCGCCGATCCGCCCGAAGGAGGCAGCCATGCCAACCCCTGTTGAACGGACGGATGTGGGATATAACTCCGGCGTATAAGCATACATGCCTCCCCATGCCCCCAGGTTAAAGAAGGACAGACAAATGCCTGCTGCCAGCAGCACCCCCGCGCTCTGCGCAGTGCCGAACCAGATGGCCGATACCGCCGTTAAGAGCAGATACACGACCAGCACGAACTTGCGGCCGAGCTTCTCGATCAAATAAGCGGCGGTAAAATAGCCCGGCAGTTGAGCAAGGGTCATGATCAGCACGTATTCAAAGCTTTTCACCAGCGAAAATCCTTTTATAACCATGACGCTTGGCAGCCACAAAAACATGCCGTAATAAGAGAATACCACAGTGAACCAGAGAACCCACAGCATAATCGTCGATTTGCGGTTGGGACCCGACCAGATTGAAGCGATCCGTTCACCAAGCGGCAGCCTTTTCACCTGTCTGTTCACATAACGCGGCGGGTCCTGAATCGCTCTGCGCAAGTAAAGAGCGTAGAGCGCCGGAATGGCGCCGATCACAAATGCCATCTGCCAGCCGAAGGATGGGATTATGAAATACCCTACTAGTGCAGAGACGATCCAGCCCGCAGCCCAGAAGCTTTCCAGCAGCACCACCATGCGGCCGCGCTCACGGGCCGGCACCGACTCCGAAACGAGCGTGGAGGCCACCGGCAGTTCGCCGCCCAAGCCGATCCCTGCCACAAACCGCAAAGCTAACAGAACAGCATATCCCGTCGCCAAGGCAGACAGCCCTGTTGCGATGGAGAAAATAAGCAGCGTCCAGACAAGTACGGCCTTGCGGCCGAACCGGTCGGCCAATATGCCGGCAAGTGCCGCCCCCACCGCCATGCCGATGGAATTCACCGCGGTGATCATACCCATCTGGCCGGTGCCGAGCTGCCATTTATGCGCAATATCCGCCAAAATAAAGGACAGCAGCCCCACATCCATGGCATCGAACATCCAGCTCAAGCCCGCACTGAACAAAAGCTTGCGTTTCTGGGCCGGGGGTAAAACGGACTCATTCATAAGTTAACTCTCCCTCGGTTGTCTATTTAATGATGCAGGGCATACCCGCCCGGATCTAGTTTGCAGCCCCGTTATCCCCAGATCTTGGCTGTATGCTCTACATTGCTGTCCTTTATTGTAGCGTAAATTCAGGTGACAAGACACCCCTAAACCAAAAAAGAAGAATGCCCTATAAAGGCACTCTCCCGTCATACAGAACCTGCGGCTTACCGGCTGGAACCCAAACCGATGATCATCACGATGAGCACCAGCAGTTGGATGAGCGTGTCTGTACTCAAGTCCAATCGCCTCCATCTCATAAGATGTTCCTTCGGCCGTTTCCCCTCTCCCCGGATGAGACCCGGTTCCCCGCTACAACTATATGCGCGCAAGAATACCGTTATGCTGATATATATCAAATGCCCTAAGATTTAACCCAGGCCAGCTTAAGATCCATCTCCCGAATGCACTCTTCATGGTCATGGCCGTCATTACCCACCAGCGGTGTGACGGGATAAGCCTGCATGTCCTCTTCATCAAAGGTTTGGACCATATGCTGAAGCTCGTTCAGATCCTTAATTTCCGGATCCAGCCAGCGGTCTGCCTCATCCAAACTTAAAATGGCCGGCATATGGGAACTGAACTCCCCTATCGTCCGGTTGGACGGAGCCATCACCATCGTGCATGTCCGCATGGGCTCCTTCCGCGTATCCTGCCAGATTTCATAAAGCCCGGCGATGGCGAACATTTGCTGCCCGGGCAGAATCACCCGGACGGCATAGCTTTTTTTGCCCATATTGCGCCAATAGTAAAACCCGTTGCAAGGGATAATGCAGCGCTGGGTTTCCACAAGCTTCCGGTATGCCGGATTGATGCTGAACGTATTCAAATCCGCATTGACACAATCCTTACCCCAATAAGGAACCATCCCCCAGCGGAATTCATCCAGCACCTTCTCCCCGTCATGATGCATAACAATCGGTATTGGCTGTGTCGGACTGATGTTGTAGCGGGTCTTGTAATAATACATAACTCTGTTCACACCAAAAAAATCTCTGACTTCATCCAGATCGGCGGATAAAGAAAATCTTCTGCACATATTGCCATCTCCTTTGCACTTTTGTCCTAACAGTGTGCGAAAAGTGATGGCATCTTATTCCTGATTATGTAAATCCCCCGCAGCTTGTCAGCGCGGGGGATCCGTTTATTACTTTTTCTCTACAGCATGGCCGCCAAATTCGCTGCGCAGCGCAGCCACCACTTTGCCTGTAAACGTGTCGGTTTCCAGGGAACGGTAGCGCATAAGAAGAGAAAGCGCAATGACCGGTGTTGCAGCCTGCAGGTCCAGGGCTTCTTCAATGGTCCATTTTCCTTCACCGGAAGAATGCATAACCCCTTTGATTTCGTCGAGATTGGCATCCTTGGAGAAGGCACGCTCAGTTAGGCCCATCAGCCAGGAACGGATGACGGAGCCATGGTTCCATACTCGTGCCACCTGCTCATAATCGAAATCGAAATTGCTTTTCTCCAATACCTCGAAGCCTTCGCCAATCGCTGCCATCATACCGTATTCAATGCCGTTGTGCACCATTTTCAGAAAATGGCCGCTGCCGGCTTTGCCTGCGTACAGGTAGCCGTTCTCTACCGCCGTATCACGGAAAATCGGCTCAACAACTTCCCACGCCTCAGGGTCGCCGCCGATCATATAGCAGGCTCCGTTGCGTGCGCCCTCCATACCGCCGGAAGTGCCTGCGTCCATAAACCGGACGCCGCTTTCTTTCAGACGCTCATATCTTGCGATCGATTCCTTATAGTGCGAGTTGCCGCCCTCGATCACGATATCTCCTTCAGACAACATAGGCTGAAGCTGATCCAGCACGGAATCCACAATCGTATGCGGCACCATTACCCAGATGACTCTTGGGGCTTTGGTGGACTGTACGAGTTCTTCAATGGAAGCAGCGCCAACTGCACCATACTCCTTCATTTCCGTTACGGCCGCAGGGTTTACGTCAAAAGCGACCAATTCATGCTTGTGATCAATCAGATTTCTTCCCAGATTCAAACCCATTTTTCCAAGACCAATAAGACCGACTTGCATAAATAAATGCCTCCCAGTTAAGTTTCATGTGGTGCGTATTTGGGCTGTAAGATTACCGATTCGAAACTCGCGATTAACGTGTAGTTACCGACACCGGCTGCTCCAATGCATCATCCAGCCACCAAGTAAATCCGTGCTCGGCAAGCAGTTTTGCCGATGCCTCCGGACCGTATGAGCCTGCTGCATACGTATGAAGCGGCACTGTGCCTGCCTGGAATGCATTCAATACAGGTTGTACCCATTTCCAGGAAAGCTCTACCTCATCCCAGTGAGCGAAGAACGTGGAATCGCCGCGCAGCGCGTCGTAAATGAGACGCTCGTACGCTTCAGGAACCTCCTTGTTCTGTTCACTAAAGGTTAACTGTACGGTTTCAAGCTTGCCGTTTACCGGATTTTTGCTGTTGATGCTCAGTGTTGCCCCTTCCTGCGGGTTTACGCTGATGATAAGCAGGTTTGGTGCGGCGGGTTGTCCTTGAGCAGCATAAGGGTCTGCGGCGTCACGCTTGAATTCAATAACGATTCTTGTGGATTTTTCGGCCATCCGCTTGCCTGTACGAATATAAAAGGGTACTCCCGCCCACTTCTCATTATCAATCCAGACGCGTGCGGCGATAAAGGTATCATTTTGCGAATCAGGACCGATGTCAGGCTCTTCCTTATAACCAGGCAATGCATTGCCGTTAAGCTCGCCGCGTCCGTATTGGGCGCGCACAATATCGGTCTGAACCTGCTCCGCTGTCAGTGGACGCAGTGCCTCCATCACTTTCCGTTTCTCCGCGCGGATATCAGATGCCGTCACCTGTGCCGGTTTATCCATGGCCGTCATCATCAGCATTTGCAGCATATGATTTTGCACCATATCCCGGATCGCCCCGGAGTGATCGTAGTATCCTGCACGCTCTTCGACGCCTACGGTCTCGGCAGCCGTAATCTGCACGTTGGCAATATAGTCACGGTTCCACACACCCTGCAGGAACGGGTTGGCGAATTTCAGAGCTTCAAGATTCTGAACCATCGGTTTGCCAAGGTAGTGGTCGATACGGTAAATTTCATCCTCGGCAAACGCTTTGCTCAACTTGTCATTCAATTCGCGGGCAGACTCAAGATCATGGCCGAAAGGCTTCTCGATGATCAGACGCTTCCAGCCCTCCGTATCGCCAAGTCCACTGCTCTGAATATTTAATGCAATCACATCGAAAAATTCCGGCGCCACCGACAGATAAAACAGGCGGTTCGACTTGATGCCAAGCTCCGCCTCACACTGTTCGGCCAGCTGCAGCAGTTTCTTGTAATCTTCGGGATGGTTGACGTTCAGAGAGCAGTAACGGAAAGCGCTCAGGAACTGCTGCATCTGCGCGCTGTCCTGCGGCTTGCGTCTGGAGAACGTCTGCACCGCCTGTTCGACATTGCTTTGGAACTGGGCATCCGGCACATCGCGCCGCCCGAGTCCGATGACGGAGAACGAAGACGGGAATTTGCCGTCTGCAAACAGGTTATATAAAGCAGGATAAATCTTGCGTTTAGCCAGGTCTCCTGTGGCTCCAAACAAGATAAATGTCATTGATTCCATGGATATTCCTTCTTCCCAACATGAGTTAAGGTTATTAAAAGTTACCCGTTAAATTAACGTAACCATAATACACCCATTAAAATATGTAGTCAATGAAAATTTGTCGAAATTGTGAATTTTATAACATGCCTTGAATGATTGCGCTTTCTTTGATAAATTGTCTGTAACACCTTCAATTTCTTGTCAAAAGGGGACAACCACGATGGACGGTCAAAAGCCGAAACTGCTGTGCGGCAAAGTAGAACAGTCCTATCAAATGATCAGCAAGAAATGGGCTGCTCTCATCATTCACACGTTAATGGAACATCCAAAACGTTTCAGTGAGATTCAAGCCTTCATTCCGGATCTCAGCAAGCGTATGCTTACGGAACGTATTAAGGAGCTTGAGGAATCGGGCATCATCATCCGCCATGTGATCGCTGATAGACCGGTTCGAATTGAGTATTCTTTAACCCGCAAGGGCAAAGAATTGGGATATGCGTTGAATTATATTGAAGCCTGGGCCGAGAAATGGCTATAGCAGCAAGAAGCAGGGAGAGCCTAGCAATAGGTTCTCCCTGCTTCTGTTGCGATATTCATTCTCCATTCTGTATGCCGCTGCTAAGTATTGCCGGCAGGCTGCCCGGGCACGGTGTCCCGGTACACGCTTGGCGTCACGCCCGTATGCTTTTTGAACAGCTTGCTGAAGTATTTTACATCCTCAAAGCCGACACGAGCGGCTACCTCGCCGACCTTTATTGGTGAAGAAGCCAACAGATGCATGGCATGCCGTATTTTACAGCCGGTTACGAAGTCGCCAAAAGTCATCCCGGTTTCTTTTCTGAATATTTCGCTCAAATAGTGGGGGTGCACGTGAATATGGCCCGCTACCGTCTGCAGGCTGATGCCTTCTCCCACATGTTCGGTGATATAGGCCATGGCCTTGCGCACATGGCTTTCCTGCCCTTCTGCAGCCATCTCATGGTATTGCTCCATAATGGTGTACAACTGACGGAACAGTTGGTCCTTGGAGTGCGGAACCTGCTGAACCATATCGGGAAGCACGAGCGCTTGATCCTGTTCAAAGCCAAGATCGGAGGTGACACTACGCAGCCAGCGACAGGCGGCCAAGACAGCCGACCTTACGGAAGCCTCCATTGTATCCACCGTCGTGCCGGGGTCCATCAGCCTCACCTCCACGAAACTGGCAACCCAGGACTGCAGTCTGCCAGCATTGCGGGTCAACAGAATGGCGGACAGGCTGCGTTCCTCTTCCGCCGTACAGATGGACAGCCCACCCTTGCGCCGGCTCATCTCATCCCAGCACCAGACATTCCCTTTCATCCAATTCCGGTAACGTAAGGTATGTTTGGCCATGCGGTAAGAAGCCGGCAATTCGCCCGGCCGATCCACTGTGCCCCCCTGTGCCAGATACAACCGGCATTTCAGCATTTGTTCCGTTTTGTCCAGCTCATTCCGGTATGACGTGACTGCCGCTTGTCCCTGTCTCCCGTCCGCAGCTTCTTCTGCCATAATGAAGACAATTTGTTGCCCCTGCGGCAGGGTGATGCCAGGCAGCGATTCCCCCAGTAAGTTAGCGGCGGCGAACACTAGCAGCGATTCTTCCTGCTCGTTTTCTCCCCAGCCTTCCGCTTCGATCAGACAGACGCGGTACTTGCCCTCAAGGGGCAATCCAAAATTATTCAAAATCGCGGCGACGCCATCCTCCTGCAGCTGCACATCCTCATAGGCAAGCCACTGCAGCAATTGACGGCTTTGCTCCTTCTTCTTGTCAAAATGAACCTGGCTGCTGAAATGCCGCTTTTGCCTGATCCTTGTTTTCGCCTCCAGAACGGTACGGATAATATCCTCTGTCCTGCTCGTTTTAAGCAGATAGTCGGATACCCTTTGTTTGATGGCCTGGCGGGTATACTGAAAGTCATCATAACCCGAGAGAATGATAACCTCTGTATCAGGATGGATATTAACGGCTTTCTCGGCAAGCTCCAGCCCGCTCATGTCATACATCCGGATATCTGTCAGTAGTATGTCAGGACATTCCTGCTGGATGACCTCTATCGCTTCCTCAGCCGAGCCTGCGGGTGTCAGCAGCTCAAAGCCAAGCTCCTGCCACGGAATGACCTTGGACAGGCCTGTACGTATAATGACCTCATCATCAACGATCAGAACCTTCATGTAAACCACTCCTTGCATAGGGGATGCCAAAAGTCACCTTTGTTCCCGCCCCGTCGCGGCTGGTAATGCTCAAGCTTGATTCCGGTCCGTAGTACAAAAGCAAACGTTCGTTTACGTTGCGCAAGCCATAACCTGATAGCGCTTCCTTGTCTGTTTCCGCCAGGGGCTTGCCTGAGCGCATGCCAGCAATCACTTCCATAAGACGGCCACCATTCATGCCTCTGCCGTTATCCTCAACCGTAAAGTGCAGAACATCTCCCTGCTGATCTATTTTCAGCACGATCAACCCGTGGGTTCCCTGATCCCGCAGGCCGTGCGTTATCGCATTCTCAACCAGGGGCTGCAGCAGCAGCTTGAGCATGTAATGGTTCATGACGGAAGCATCAGCCAGTATCTCGATCCTGAAGCGGTCGGGAAAGCGGATGGATTGCACCTTGGCATAACTCCTGATATGAGCCAATTCCTGCTCCACACGGCAAAAATCACGTCCCTTATTCAGGCTGAAGCGCAGAAAATCACTCAATGATTCCACCATATCCGCCATTTTTTGTTCCCCCGACATCAAGGCGATCCAGTGGATGGAAGACAGGGTATTGTACAAAAAGTGCGGGTTGATTTGATACTGCAGAGCACGGATATCCGCTTCTTTCTTGCGCGTTTCCTGAAGAATAAGCTCTTCCTTCAGACGATCAATATGCCTTCCCAGCCGGTTGTAGCTGCCGCCAAGCCGGGCTATTTCGTCCTGCCCAATGACCGGAAAAGCCGGCAGCGGCCGTTCGGGATCGAGATGTGACAACAGAAGCTCCAGCGAACGAAGCGGCCGGGTGATCCGCTGCACGACAAACCAGATCATTCCGGCTCCAAGGCCGAAAGCCACCAGCACAGCTGCCAGCGTCAGCATCAAAATATAACGGTTTTCAGACAAATAATCCTCACTGTCGATCATGCCGACGAGCGACCAGCCTGTGTTCTCATTCCGCTGATATAATAGCGTTTTGCGTCCGCCCTCCGTGTTCATTTCAGCTGTTCCACTTACGGAGGCCCACTCCATGGACGAGCTTCCAGGGTAGATCTGCTCGAGCGGGTGCGCCAGCTGTGTCTCGGCAGTGGACGACAGGACGGTTCTGTTCTGGTCCACAAGCACCACATTCCCGCCACTCCCCAGCCGCGGAGATGACCAGTACTTGGACAGCTCGCGCTCATTGAGACTGATACATATCCAGCCCAGCGGCTTATAATCATGCACGCTCCGCAGCGGCCTTATGAAGGTAATGGCGTTTTGCACCTTGGCATAACCACGGACATGATATACCCCCGTCCATGTCTTGCTTTTCACCGCCCCCAATCGCTGTACGGAAAGCTGCGGGGACGGCTCAATGCGGCCTGTGGACAACACCGGGATGGAACGCACCGGAACAATGGCAATGTCAAGAATATACCGTTTTGATGCAGCCAGATTGGCCAGCATGCCGTTGATCTCACTGATCTTCTTCTCATCCTGTGCAGCAGAGGCCATATACTGCTGAATTTCCTGCTGGCCTGTCAAAAAAACAGACATATTCTCAACATCACCGCTGATAAACCGCAAGTTGGCGTTCATCTGTCGGAGCGCATCAAGCCCGGCCAGCTTCATTTTGTCTTCTGTCGATCCCGCAGAGATCACATAGGCAAATATGCCAAGCAGAAGCAGCGGCACCAGAATGCAAACAGCCACCAGAAAAGAAAGCTTGCGGTGCAGGGAAGACCGGATCCAATCCTTCATTGCTCAGCCTCCTGCACAAAAATCTAATAGAGGTAGTTCAAAAAGTCATCTTTTGATCACGAAGTAAATCAGGAGGCGGACTCGACATCGAATCTTGAATTCAGCCGGGCCTAAGCGGATGCTTACGAAGCATGTTTCCTGCGGAAACATTTCAGGTGCTCACGTACCCCAAGTACGCTCCGCTCCTCAGTCCCTAGCTTCATCCAACTCCAGCGTTTTGAAAAAACGCACTTCGGAAGCATACGCTTCGGTGCTGAAAACCTGACTTTTTGAACTCGCATTAATATAGGAATGTTCAGCCTTTCACGGCTCCGGCCGTCATGCCCTTCATGATCTGCTCCTGAAACAGCAAATACATGATGACGGTCGGTATTACCGCCAATGTCATGGCCGCCAGTGTCAAACCGTAATCCGTCTGGTATCCGTCAGCGAAGTTGGCAATGCTTAGCGGAAGTGTTTTCATATCTGTTTTGCTGATGAACACCAGTGCAAACGAAAAGTCATTCCAGGCATGCAGAAAACTTAAAATCGTAACGGTCGCAAGCGCCGGGGTGGACATCGGCAGCATAATGCGCAGAAACAATCCCCACACTCCCGTTCCGTCCATAAATGCGGCTTCTTCAATATCGCGGGGGACGGAGACCAGATAGGCTGTCAAAATAAAAATGGCGGTCGGCAGCGCAAATGCCGTATAGGGAAGAATCAAGGCCCAATAGGTGTTAAGCAGCGACATCTGCTTCATCAAAATAAAAAGCGGCACAAGCGTGCTGTGAATCGGGATCAGCATGCCAACGACAAAGAAAGCCATCACCCACCCCTTGGCTTTAAAGCGAAAGCGAGCCAGCACGAATGAGGCCAGGGATGCAATAAACAGGGTCAGCAGCAGTGATCCAGCAGAAACAATAATGGAATTCATAAATGAACTGCCGAGGCGCGAGCTCTCCCAGGCGTTGATGAAATTATCAAATTGCCACTGAGCGGGAAGTGCAAAGGGGCGTTCATAGAACTCCGTATTTGTTTTAAATGAGCTGATAACCAGCCAAAAAAACGGATACAAAGTTAAAATACCATAAACCGTCAGCAGAGTCCAAAGAATGGCAGCCCCGTACCGGGGACGTGCCCGGCCAGCTCTGCGATGGCCTGTTGACGTCCCGAGCGGAGCAGCAGTATCGCTCATGTGTGCGTCCTCCTTTCTCCAATTCAAATCAAGTCTTCTTTTTTGCGGCTTGCAAGCCACTGACTCGTTCCAATCAGCAGCAGGCTTACGATCACAATGGTGGTTGATATAGCGCTGCCGAATCCGTAGCGGTAGCTTGTAAAGGTGGAGTTATACATATAGGTGGCCAGCAGTTCCGTTGCGTGAGCGGGTCCGCCTTTCGTCATAATATAGACCAGATCAAACGATTTCAGGCTGCCGGATATGCACAGGATGACGGCCACCTGCACGGTCGCGCGGATCATGGGCAGGGAGATGGACACCAGCTTGCGCAGGCCTGTAGCACCGTCCAGCTTGGCGGCATCATGAATGTCGCTTGATATGTTTTGCAGCGCCGATATAAAAATGATGAGATACAGTCCTACAAAGCTCCAGATCAGGGGCGGAATAAGAGCATAGATGGCAATGCCGGCATCGGAGAGCCATTGCAGCTTCCAGCTCTGCAGTCCGAGCGTATCAAGCAGAAAGTTCAGAATACCGATCTGGGGATGATAAATGTACTGCCATACCATTCCGATTACGACCGTGGACAGCACCATGGGCAGAAATATGGCGGAACGAAGAAAGCGCTGGAGAAAGCTGCTCTTGTGCAGCAGCACGGCAAGCGCCAGAGCGATTGGGATCTGGCCGAAGACCGACGCCAGCACGAAAATAATATTGTTTTTCAACGCTCGCCAGAAAATCGGATCTTTTACAATCTCGGTATAATTTTGCAGGCCGATATACTTCGCTTCTCCTATCCCGGACCAGTTAAAAAAACCGTAATAAGCAGACCAGACGACAGGTACAAACACAAACAGCGCATAGATCAGGAGAGCGGGCAGCAGCCCGAGCGCAATAAATCTCCGGTTGCTTAATGCATTCATCGTTTCACATCCTTTATGAAGCGGCCCCCCGCCGAAGTCAGATTTCAAGCGGGAGGCGTTTTTGTTTTTGTTACTGGGCCACTGCTGCGGCCTGTGCATCCTGGATTTTCTGGGCAATCGCTTTAGGGTCTCCGCCCATCAGCAGCTCCTGCAGCCCGTTGTTGGTTACTTCTACGGTCGCCGATGCAAGCTTCGAGTCATATACAGGGACAATCTTGATGTTTTTCATCAGATTGTACAGCTCGACAAACAGCGGGTGCGCCTTGCTTTCATCCAGTGCAATATCGTAGCTGACAAGTGTGCTGCTGTTCAGGGTCACCTGCTGCCCTTCAGGACCCGACAGAGCGTACAACAGTTTCATGGCTGCTTCCTTGCGGGCACCGGTAAGCTTTTTGCTCACACCCATCCCGGTTCCCACCACGCCGGAAGTCGTTGCAGGTTCTCCCTTTCCACCCTCAATTGGCGGGATAATCGTGATGTGGGTATTATCAAGCACCTCGGGCGGAGCATTGTTCACCAGGTTAGCCAAGGCCCATCCGCCGTTGATCACCATCGCGGCTTTGCCCTGGAAGTAGAGCTGCATCATTTGAGTTTCGTCAATGCTGTTGAAGCCATCCTGGAACGCTTTGGCATTGCCCAGCTCCTGCAGCTTGGACAGCGCTTCAATGAACTGTGGATCGGTAAAGCTTGCCCCATCCTGGGCTACAGCCTTGAGGAACCAGTCCGTCCCTGTAATCCGGTCAGCGATCGTACTGAAGGTGGTCGATTGGGCCACCCAGTTCGTCTTGTTGCCCAAGGCAATCGGAATGACGCCTTTTTCATTGAAGGTATGAACGGCTGTGAGCAGCTCGTCCCAGGTCTCAGGCACTTTGACTCCGTGCTGGTCAAACAAGGCCTTGTTGTAGTAAATAAACGAGCTTGGCGCCAGGTTCATCGGCACCGAATAAATATTCCCGTCAACGGTAAAACCATCAAGAGCTCCGGGAATAAAACCGTTCTTCCATTCCGGATTTTTGTCCAGCTCTTCATTAATGGGCTGAAGCAGGTCGCCTTTGACAAATTCCTTGGTCATTGCATCAGGAAACATAACGAACAGATCCGGCATTTCATCGGCGGCTGCCACGGTACGCAGCCGGGTTCTCAGCCCGTCTGTCGGCAGCCCCTCCTCTTCAAGCACAATATCCGGATTATTGGTCTGGAAATCCGCAAGCTGCTTGCGCATGGCTGTCGCCTTTGCATCCTGCCCTGTCCAGTTATGCCATACGGTCAGCGTTACTTTGCCGTCTGCACCGCCTTCGTCTTCGGCAGCCTGCCCGCCACACCCGGCCAACAGGCTGATGGACAGGACGACACCAGTGATTTGTATAAGCCTTTTTCTGAAAAGTGACGTTTTCATCGTTTGACCTCCCCTGATTTGGTGATTTTAATTATATTGGCACCGCTTTCAATTTTTAAGGTGAAAAACTTCAAGCATAGGGTAGAAATACTTCAGCTCTTGTTGGGCGCTCCGAGAACGAAGCATTCCTCCAACCGCTGTTGACCCTCCGGGCCAAAGGCGGACGCTGACGCTTTATCCGGAATTGCTTCGTTCTCTCCGCTGCTGCGTGCATATCCATGCCTAAAAAAACAGGCCAACCAGAAGTTTCTGGCTGGCCTAATAATACGAACAACATAGTCAGTTTTTAACCCTGTTGCGTACCTATCCTCCCTTTAATATTTTGTGAAGCTGGCGGTCCTATGACTACCGTCTGATTGATGGGCTTCAGCACCTCCGCCATCCAGGCAGCATTCACACCATATATTTTCTGGAATACTTCAGGAGGAGTCCTTCTCAGGACATCAGACCCGAACACCGCCTGTGCTGCATGATTATCAAAAATAGCCAGCAGATGCGTCTGATCCATCGTAGCGATTTCCCAATGCCACCACCCCATCGGAACGTACACCGTTTGCGGCGGTTTGACACGGTAACTGAGTATCTGCAGCGTGAAAGGGTTAAGAATGGAGATATCTGCCTCCCCTTGTATAACATACACAAGTTCGGCTGCGTTCGGGTGCCAATGAGCTTCCACACTGTGTCCTTTGCTCAGATAGATGTCAAGCAGGCTAAGGTTTTGCATCACAGGCAGCTGTTCGGCAAACTGCTGCAGAATGAAGTTTTGCGGATTTTGCACGAAAAACGGCTTTGCTCTCAAGTCAAAAGACAGATTCAAAGAAGGAGATTGAAGGGCTGCCATAACACTGTCGGACCGCACGCTATCCCACCTTTCTGGATTGGATGATGGGATAAATATATTCATTCGCCCAGAAAGACGTGCGTCGGCTCTGTTTAGCTTGATCCCGCAGCCATTAGCTTGGCCTGCTAAACAAACTATAAACGAGCGTTGCCCCGCATGCCAGAGCCAACACCTGCAAATCCAGTCTTAAATAAATGGAATACCGGATCATTTGCCAAACGAGGATCATGAATAAGGGCAGAACCACACAGCCAAGAAAGCTCCAGTTTATTTTAATCTTCAGGGATTTGATAAAAATTAATCCGATATAGCCTCCCCAAATCACATTAAGTCCTGCTATGACCCATCTGAGTGCTATGAAAAAGGACATCTTCATTTGATCCTCGATACTCTCTTCCAAACGGCCAATAAGGAAGCTTATAACTACAAAACCCGCAACCCAAAGTAAATAAAGGAGATATTTCGATTTTAATTTTTCCATTCTGCACCCCCATTTCTTTTAACGAGCTTTACGCATCGCCAAAAAATGCATACCAAAAAATGTATACGGGAAAACAGCCGCAAGGTTGCGCTTGCTTGGGGCTGCATGCTAAGATGAATTATTGTTGCTTTGAAAGGATGAGTTCAATTCATGGCTTTTGGGATAAACCGCGGGGAGCTCAATGAGTGGAAGCAGGCTGTCAGCCGCGGTGAAATTGCTTTTCTCACCCACTACTGGCTAGACCCTCGTTTTCCGGAAATCCGAACCGTTACCAAGGTGGGCTGCTCGGATGAAAATCGGCTCAGCACATGGTGCAGGGAGAACGGCTTGAATCCCCGCTATATTCATAAACGTGCAAGCTTTCCCCATTTCGATCTTCTCGGACAGAAGCAGCTCGAAATCCTCCGCAAGTTCGGATTGCACGACCACATCAGCAGATTCCATTTATCTTGATAGAAGATCAGAGAGCCGGATTCTTTATTTTTACAACCGCTTTATGAATCCAGATTGCGGACAGCAATCCCTCCCCCATGGCCACTGCTGCCTGCTCCGAATGAGCCCCCAGATCACCCGCCACCCACACATTTTCGATATTGGTCATTTTAGTGCGGGCATCCGTTTCCACGTGCCGGTTATGGATTAGCTTTACACCCAATTGTTCGGCAAGCCCGGAATGAACATGATTTCCGCCAAAGGCGATAAAACCCCGCTCTGCTTCAATCATTTCACCGTTCTCCAGCTTGATGCCGGACAATCGCCCTTCACTTGGACAAACCACTTCGGCTGCGGCGGCTTCAATATAACGAATTCCTTTGCTCCGCAGCTTGTCCAGCAGGAATGCAGGCACCTCCGTCATTTCGTGATTAATGTAAATCAATCTATCCGTCCGGTCTGACAACACAAGGGCCATATCCGCACCTGCTTTCCCCGCCCCCAATACAACGGTAAGGCGGTTCTGAACTTCATAGCCGTCACAATCAGGGCATATATAAATGCTGCTACCGAGACAAGGGACCAGCCCCGGCAGATCGGGAAAGCGGTCTGTTACCCCGGTTGCCAGTAGCAGTGTAGGTGCTTGAAAGACCTCTCCACTTTCCACCGTGATTCGAAATTCGCCGTTTTGCCTGAAGGCTTTAACAGCCCTGCCCCGCAAAAACTCAATGCCCAGGCCTGATGCCGTTTCTTGTCCTCTTTGTCTTAATTCCTCGCCTGATATGCCGTCTGGAAAACCAAGCAGGTTATGATAATTCCGGCACAACGTGGATCGGCCGTAACCCGCGTCAATAACCAAGGTACGAATGGTCGAATATCTGCCTAACTGGATGGCTGCCTGCAAACCGGCAATGCCCCCTCCTACAACGATCGTGTCGTATGATTTCACTTTTTGCCTTCCTCCTCTGCAAACCACATTCTGTGAACAATCCTGTAATGGTTATGTACACCGCTCACACATTTTCAAACTTATTTTCACCTATCCAGGCATGAAATAACCCCAAAAGAAAGGCGTACATTCTCACTATAGCCTCCGGCTATGATCGGCTATAGTTATTTGGAGTTACGGGTTGATTTACAAGATATGTTATCTTTCTCTTATCGATTCGAACATGGAAGACAGAGGAGAGAGCGTATATGAAAAGCGGCAACTTGGGCTATCCCCGTATCGGGCAGGACCGGAAATGGAAAAAGGCGCTGGAGGCCTATTGGTCCGGCCGGCTGGAGGAAGAGGAGCTGCATGCGGAGCTGAAGGCGATCCGTTTGCGGGGGCTGCAGACCCAGAAGGAAAAGGGTATCGACGTCATCCCGGTCAGTGATTTCACTTATTACGATCATGTGCTGGATACGGCCGTCATGTTCGGTCTTATCCCCGAACGCTTCGGTTATGCCGGAGGCAAGCCGGATTTATCCGTATATTTCGCTATGGCTCGTGGTACCCGCGAAGCGACAGCTTGTGAAATGACGAAATGGTTTAATACAAATTATCACTATATCGTACCGGAGCTTGAAGACACTGAGCCTAAACTAACCAAAAACACACCGCTCGGCGCCTATCTTGAGGCGAAAGCAGAACTTGGCATCGAGGGCAGGCCGGTCCTTGTCGGGCCGTATACGTTTCTAAAGCTGTCCAAGGGCTACGCCACGGAGCAGCTTGGGAGCTGGATCGACCGGCTGCTGCCGCTGTACGGGCAGGTGCTGCGCGAGTTGGAAGCAGCCGGGGCGGAATGGGTGCAGATCGATGAGCCGATTCTGTCCACGACGCTCGAGGCGGAGGAACTGAAGCATGTTTCACACATTTATGACAGGCTGAGAACGGAGGCGCCCGGTATCAAGCTGATGCTGCAGACGTACTTCGAAGCGGTCGACCATTACGAGTCGGTCACCGCGCTGCCGGTCCACGGCATCGGTCTGGACTTCGTGCACGATGGCGGGCGCAATCTGCAGGCCATACGCGATTATGGCTTCCCTGCCGATAAGCTGCTTGGCGCGGGCCTGATTGACGGACGCGGCATTTGGCGGGCAGACCTCGAGAGCAAGCTGGGGACGCTAATGGCGCTGACCGGCCTCGTTGCCGCCGATCGCATCATCGTGCAGCCATCCTGCAGCTTGCTGCATGTGCCCGTCAGTGCCGAACAGGAGGTGGCACTTGAACCAACGCTGCGCGAAGCACTTGCCTTCGCCGACGAGAAGCTGGAAGAGCTTGCGCTGCTGGCAAAGGCGGGCCGTTCGGGCCAGGATGCGATCCGCTCCGAACTGGAAGCGGCCAGCCGGAGTCGTATTGCGCTGCAGCGGTCCCCTTCCCGCAACAGCAAGCGGGTGAATGAGCAAATCGCCGACCTGGCTTCGCAGTCTGCATCCCGTTCGGCAAGCTTCGCAGAACGACGTGAGGCGCAGCGGATTCGCTGGGACCTGCCCTTGCTGCCAACGACGACCATCGGCAGCTTTCCGCAGACACCCGAGATTCGCAGCGCCCGCAGGAAGTGGCGCAAGGGGGAATGGAGCGATACGCAGTATGACGCTTTTATCAAAGCGGAAATCAAAACCTGGATCGGGCTGCAGTCGGAGCTTGGGCTGGACGTGTTCGTGCACGGCGAGTTCGAACGCAACGACATGGTCGAGTTTTTCGGCGAGAAACTGGCCGGCTTCGCCTTTACGGCGAACGGCTGGGTACAATCCTACGGCTCGCGCTGCGTAAAACCTCCGATCATATATGGTGACGTTGAGCTTACGGAGCCGATGACCGTCGCGGAGACCGTGTTTGCCCAGTCATTGACGGATGCGCCGGTAAAGGGAATGCTGACCGGTCCGGTTACCATTCTGAACTGGTCGTTCGTACGGGATGACAAGCCGCGGGAGGAGGTTGCTTATCAGATTGCGCTGGCGCTGCGCGAAGAAGTAGAGGCACTCGAGGCGGCAGGCATCGGCATGATCCAGGTGGATGAGCCGGCGCTGCGCGAAGGACTGCCGCTCAAGCGGGAGTATTGGCCAGCCTATCTGGATTGGGCTGTTCGTGCGTTCCGGTTGTCCACCTCAACGGTGAAGCCAGAGACGCAAATTCATACACATATGTGCTATAGCGAATTTCATGACATCATTGAAGCGATAAGCGCCTTGGACGCCGACGTGATCTCCATTGAAACCTCACGCAGCCATGGGGAGCTGATTGAAAGCTTCGAGGAACACACGTACGAGAAAGGTATCGGCCTCGGTGTGTACGACATCCATAGCCCCCGCGTCCCGGGGCCCGAGGAAATGACGGTTATGATCGACCGTGCCCTGCGGGTGCTGTCCCCTGATCAGTTCTGGATCAATCCGGACTGTGGCCTGAAGACACGAAAGGCAGAGGAAACGATCGCTGCGCTGCGCAACATGGTGCAAGCCACCAAACAGGCCCGCGAGAAATATGCCGTTGGGGCCAACAGTTGATAAGTATTTTTTCACACAAGAGCTCAAAAACTAGAACCTCAAAGAATGAGACCGCCGTTTATAGGCGGTCTCATTACTTATACGACCAGGAAGCAGGCCCCGGGCTCATGTTTTATTGTCGCCGTGTTTTATATGAAGGGCTTTAGTTAAGCCCTCCATTTACATGCAAGGTTTGACCTGTAACCCATTGGGATTGATCACTAACCAGGAACTCAATGACATTTGCGATATCCTGAGGCATGCCGATACGGCCAAATGCATTCATACTTTTCATGAACTCAATTTCTTGCTCCGTTTTGTCTTCTTTAAAATGTTCGGTAAAAACAGGACCGGGCGCCACTGCATTAATGGTAATTTGCTTGGGACCGAACTCCTTCGCGAGCTGACGAGTGAGTTGTTCAACCGCCCCTTTTGTGCTCGTATATACACTCATTTCAGGAAACATTAGTTTTGTTCCGGCTGTGGAGATATTAACGATTCTTCCGTGGTTCTCCATATGTTTCATTGCTTGTTGACAAGCAAAGAAGATACCTTTTACATTTACTGCGAATTGCTTATCGTACTCAGCCTCTGTTACCTCGGCAAGGGGATTGGTCATCATCACTGCCGCATTATTGATTAGAATATCCACTCTGCCGAATCTGGCCAGTGTTTTGGCAAACATTTCCTCAATCTCATGAACCTTACCGAGATCAGCATGAACCGCTATCGCATCACCGCCCTTTTGAATAATAGCTTCCACCACCGCTGCTGCTTCATCTGGACTACTGGAATAATTGACAATCACTTTAGCACCTAAATCAGATAACTGCTCAGCTATGGCACGTCCAATTCCTCTGGAAGATCCAGTAATAATCGCTACTTTCCCTTTTAATTTGTTCATGTCTTCTACCAACTTTCCGTTTTTATTTAAAAACACAAATCTTTAGTTGAACTCTAACATTTAGAATTCTAACTGTCAACATTCTAAATTTATCCGTTCTTGTTGACACATACTGACAGTTGTTTCAAATTGAAAAGACTCTCCGGCTGGGAGAGTCTTTTATACATAGAAGGTTTGTTTCGAAAAATCACTTATACTTGTTCTCGCTGGAGGATTGATGCTTAGTTTCCCCATGGCGATTTTCTTCCTGCTGCTCCATCGTCAAGTCTTCCATCGGAATCGGGTCCACATTTAGCTCGCTTTCATAAAGGTCAAACAAACTTGGCTGATCGGTCGGATACTGCTCGGGATGATCGCGGTTGCCCAGTTGCTGCAGCTTTTCCGCTTGTTTTTCGGATTGGGACATCGTTTTCGCCTCCCTGGTATCGTGATATTGATGAAATACAACAAAATCTCAACCGCCCAGCTGATTAATCTGGCCCTTCAGCTCTGTAATTTGCTGAATCAGCTGCGCAATTTCGGTTTGCTGCCAGGCTTCAATGGTAAATCCCTGCTGCTCCAAGCGCTGCAGGAAAGAATCTGCCGCTTCACTCAGGGACTGGGCATAACCGCTGATTTCCCCATGGATGGATTGGGCATATTCGGGCGCCTCTACCTGTGTAAACTGCTGTGCCTCGTCACGCAATGCCTGCAGCTGATTTTTCAGGTCTGCGAGCGCCTGCGGGTCGGATACGGCCTGTTCCGCCAAACCTTGCAGCTCCGTGCCCGCCGTGCTGATGTCCGTAACAAACCCGGTTGCTTCATTCGCGTAATTTAGAGATTGATTGACACTGTCAACAGCTCCGCAGCCAGCTGCCAGCGCAAGACTGATTCCCATGACGACCGCTGCAGCCGCCTGTCCGATTCTTCGCTTGCGGATTTTCATGTGCACGCACACTCCTCTGCATCAAAGTTTATGAATGCTTACGGCTGGGATCTCTGAACGTTTCAAATACATTACCAAGAGCTGAAGGCAGTCCGCGCGCTGCAGCCGAAATATGTGTATCGGAAATTACGATCATTTTCATAGTCTCTTCACTCCGGGAAGTAGTCATTTTCCGGCCGCAAGCGTACTTTCAGCAGCCGCAGGCTGTTTTCCATTTGCATAACAACCTCCTCAAGCTGCTTGCGGTCAATCGTATTAAAATCGGAAGCCGGCTTGGGGGCGCTTTTCATTTCCTTGATTAAAGCCTGCTGCTCCTGCCATTTATCCATCAAATCCGCAATATTGGCATAAAAGCGTTCATAATCCTTAATGACTTCATCCAAAAAGGCATCAACTTCATCCGGATCATAGCCGCGCATTTTGGTTTTAAACTGTTTCTGGTGAATGGAAAGCGCGTCCATTTGTATGCCAAGCTGCTTAAAAAGCTGTTTTTGCTTTTCTAATCTGCGTTTCATATATTCATCCATCAGTACGACCTCCTTAGCTCCTTTTATTTTTATAACATATTTCGACACGGGAATAAAACCGAATCCTCTCCCGCAGCGTTTGGCCTTACAGCATGTGAAAGACTATAATGATATGTAGAAGCGTTGAGTTTACAAAGTAGGCTGTCCAGCGGACAGCCTGTTTAAGCTCACTTATTGCAATCGGCAGATCAGCTCACAACAATTCTCTTTCGGCTTCTCGCCGATTCCAGGCAGGCGTCAACCACCTTCATATTTAAAATGGAATCTTCCGGCTCATAGGGCAGCGGCGTCCCGTCCAACACAGCAGCAGCGAACGCTTCGGCCTGCAGTTTGAAGGAGTTATGGCCCTTCAGCCTTTCCTCGCGGGTCATCGTTCCCACATGGACGAAGATTTGCGGAACGACAGACGTCTTCTCCCAGCCGAACATTTTCGGCATGGCGATCGTGCCTTTCGTTCCCAGGATTTCCATGTTGGAACGACTTGCAGCCCACATGCCGCAATCGAAGGTAAGAGTAATGTCTCCCGGAAACTCCACCAGCCCGGAGGCCATCATATCGACACCGCCGTGCTTCTCGGAATACAGCGCACGCACACTCACGGCCTCCGGCTCGTTCTTCAAATACATACGTGCAGCTGAAATCGGATAGACCCCCACATCGTAAATAGAACCGCCACCCATCTCCTTGTTAAAGCGTACGTTATCCTGCTGATCGGAGCAGTTGAAGGTGAACGTACAGTGGATGCTGCGAATCTCACCGATCTCGCCGCTGGCGATGATGTCTTTAATACGCTGATGCTTCGGATGATAACGGTACATGAATGCTTCGGCGAAGAGCACACCCGCCTTTTTGCACGCTTCAACCATTTCGGCGGTGTCAACTGCACTCAGAGAGGAAGGCTTCTCGCACAGTATATGTTTGCCTGCTTGGGCCGAGCGGATTGTCCATTCCTTATGCAGATGATTGGGCAGCGGCACATAAACCGCCTCAACCTCAGGGTCCTGCAGCAGCTCCTCATAGCTTCCGTACGATTTTTCTATATTATACTGCTTGGACATCTCCAGCGCTTTATCCGCATTCCGGGACGCAATGGCGACGACCTCTCCCCGCTCCGATTCCTGTATGGCCGGAATCACGGCTGTTCTTGCAATATCCGCTGTACTGATAACTCCCCACTTCAATTTCCGGGTCATCTTCCTCATCCTTCCCGTATTGGTTTAGTAGTTGTCCTGTTCAGCATCTTTTAAAAGACTATTTTATTATTGCAGAAATCACATGATCTTTATTTAACTCCAACAAATCCCACTGATTCCCGTATAGATCTTTAAAAACGGCAACCGTACCATAAGGCTGTTCAATGGGTTCACGAATAAATTCGATTCCCTTTGATCGCATATCCTCATAATCTCTCCAGAAATTATCGGTATTTAAGAATAGAAAAACTCTGCCACCCGTCTGGTTTCCTATAAACTCCTCCTGTTCCGGAGTCGATGCTTTTGCAAGCACTAATGTGGTCCCCACTGAACCTGGCGGCGATACTACAACCCATCTTTTATCTTGTTCGGGTTGATATGTATCTTCCACTAAAGTAAAGTTCAGCTTCTTTGTATAAAATTCGATGGCTTCATCATAATCCTTTACGACAATTGCGACATGGACAATGGATTGAATCATGTTGTGGCCCCTTCCATTAAAGAGAGATAGTATAGGCTCATCATACTATACTTTTGGGACGAAATCGAAATCAGTACTTGAGAATGTAAAACAACCGCTCCTGCAGAGGAGCGGTCGCGCACCGTGCCACCGGACGGCACATCAACAGTTAAGCTTGCCCCGGCAAGCCTGTCGGCTTGCGTGCCGTTGTGGATGGCCGCCGCATCTGCTGCCCCACCGTCCAGCGCCCCAAGGGCAGCCGGGACAGCAGCCAGGCGCCTCCCGCTGAGAGCAGAGTGCAGAGCACAAAGGTAATCAATACTCTGACTGTGACATTCCAGCCAGCAAACCATTGCTGGTCAGGCAGGTAGGTAAGCCTCAGCATTAACGGATGCATCAGATATGCACCATAAGAAACCGTGCCCAGCCAGGAAATCCAGCGCACCACACTAGAGCCTGTGGCAGTGATAGCCATGGCTGTCCGGTATACCGCAAAAATCAAAACGATACAGTACACCGACATCAACGGACGCAGCAGCGATACCGAATTGAAGCCGATGAGCAGTCCTTCATCGGTCTGAAAGGTTCCGATAAGTCTGAACAGCAGAATGCCGGTCAACAGCACAAAGAGGCTCCAGTAAACCCATTCAATTTTACGGACCCACTCGTTCCAGCGGTTTATGTTCATGCCGGCGGACGCGCCAATAAAGAAATAGAACAGGAAATACAGGACGTTCCGGTCAGCATAAACGGTAAACATCGGTGTCAGCACCGGGATATCCGCGGCCTCGAACAGGCGAGAAATCGGGCCAATGCAGAACATAAGTCCTGTGTACAGCAGACCCGCGACGATAATGGCCGACGGACCCATTCTAGCCGGAATGACGGTTGCAATAACACGAAACGCTTTCCGCAGCAGCGGAAATAGCAAATAACATTGAATAATCATGACGATGTACCATAAATGGTAGCTTGTTTTGCCGGTCAGCAGCTTTTGGCCATACAGCAGCAGCGCATCCCAGCTCCAGCCTCCTCCTGCGGCGAGCACATTGCCGGCTTCAAAGAGCGCAGACCAAATTATATAAGGCACGACAATATCTTTAAAACGCTTGGCAAGAAATGTTCTGTATGAAAATCTACCATCGTAGTTGTAAAACAGCACCAGTCCGGTAATAAAAATAAACACAGGCACCGCAAATTTCGCCGCCAGCAGCAGAATCGACATCAGCACTCCATCCGCCAAGGTCACGCCCGGCACAATGGAATAATGCGCTATGGAATGCTGCAGCACCACGGCTGCAAACGCAAGGCCACGCAAAACTCCAATCTCCGGCACTCTCTCCTTTTTGCTCATTGTTTTCCCCCAACCCTCTCGATGTCTACAAGTCTATTATAATCGCTGTTCGTATTCCGTAAATGTAAAGAGTATCGAGAAAGAGAAGAAAATTTTTTCTATTTTTAGTTTACTATTTCCTCGGCTTGACCCTGTTGGTCGGAACGGCCTGCAGAGGATCATCCGGCCAGTAGTGCTTCGGATATCTGCCCTTCAGATCTTTTTTCACTTCAAAATACGCCTCTTTCCAGAAGCTTGCGAGGTCTGAGGTCACCTGCACGGGACGCTGCGCAGGAGATAAAAGGTGCAGAACAACCGGCACACGTCCTCTGCCAAGGCGAGGAGTGGCACTCATGCCAAACAGTTCCTGCAGCCGAACAGAGAGCACCGGGGCATCCGGATTGCTGTAATCCACGGGAATGTTGGAGCCGCTCGGCACACGGATATGGGTCGGAGCCTCACGGTCAAGCTCCTGCCGCTGCTCCCAGCTGAGCATGCCGAGCAGAAGGCCTTCCACATGCAGCTTCTTCAGATCGGACAAGCTCCGCACCCCTTGCGCATATGGCAGCAGCCACTCCTCCAGAGCTGCCAGCAGATCGGCATCCTCCGCTGCAGGCCAGTCGTTCAGCTTGCGGTGCATAAAAATGAGACGCTGCTGCAGCTGCCGCGCCGCTTTCGTCCAGGTCAACAGCTCAAGTCCACGCTCCCGCAGCCCGTCCATCCACGCTGCGGCAATCTGGTCCTGCGGGGGATTTTCGTACGCCAGCTCTTTCAGGACAATAGCGCCAAGCCGGACGGTTTTGCGCGCCCGCACGCTTCCCGCAGCAGCGTCCCAATACACCGCCGTCTCCTCGTTGATCAGCCCTTGCTGATGCTCCGTCAGCTCACGCTCCTCCACAGGCGCAGCAAGCCTGATGGTCCCGTCGGCGCCTGCATCCTCGACCGAAGCCGCAACCAAATATTCCGACCTGGACAGGAGTTCTTCACCGGCAAGCCTGACGCCGCGTCCGCTGCTCAGCAAATATCTGCCGCCACTGCGGGAACGTCCGATCCGGTCGGGATAAGCAAAGGACAGCAGCAGCCCGCAGGAAGCAGGCTTCAGATCCTGGATCCGCTTACCGATGACTGTTTGCAGCCCTGACAGCAAATGGCGGCTGTTTTGTACAATCCGGCCCAGCAGCTCCCGGTCAACGGAAGCATTGGCCTCCGGCTTGCGTGGGCTGTCTGCAAGGCTGCTCCAAACCCTCTCCATGCGGGGACGCAGATCAGCCCCGGATTTGAACGGATCGCGCTCCTGCAGCAAAGCCGCCAGGCAGCACGCCTGTCCCGCATATCCCAGCTCTGCGGCCTTGAGCAGCATGTGGCCCAACCGGGGATGAGCCGCTATGGATGCTACTCTTTTTCCATGCTCCGTGACTTTCCCTTCACGAAGACATCCGAGCCGTTCCAGCAGCTCCCGCGCCTGTCTGAGCGCAGGCGCGGGAGGAGGATCGATCCAGTCGAGCTCAGTTGCATCCTCCGCTCCCCACAGCGCTGCTTCAAGCACAAGGAGAGCCAGATCAGCCGACAAAATTTCCGGCCGGCCGGCATCGGTAAGCCCCCCGTGCTCCTCCATGCTCCACAGCCGGTAGCATGTGCCGGGACCCAGACGCCCTGCTCGCCCCCGGCGCTGATCCGCCGAAGCCTTGGACACCTTGACCGTTTCGAGCCGGTTCATGCCTGTGCGCGGGGAAAATACAGGCTCACGCCGCAGTCCGCTGTCCACGACAACCGTCACGCCTTCGATCGTAAGGCTGGATTCGGCAATGGATGTGGCGAGCACGATTTTGCGCTTTCCCGCCAGTGAAGGGCGCACCGCCTGATCCTGCTCTCCCAGCGAAAGAGCGCCGTACAGCTTGCACACATAGGTGCCGGAAGGCAAGCCGCAGACCATAAGCTCGGCTTCAGTCCGATGAATCTCCCGTGCTCCGGGCAGGAATACGAGCACATCTCCCTCATATCTGGGAAGCAGCCTCGTTATCTGCTCGGCCACAAAGCTTTCCAAAGAAGCCGCCTTCGGCTTCGGGACGTAGACCGTCTCCACCGGATAGGTCCGGCCGGAGCTCTGCAGCAAAGGCGCTCCGTCGAGCAGGCGGCTTACCGGCTCCGCCTCGAGCGTAGCCGACATGACCAGCAGGCGCAAATCCGGCCGCAGCAGACTTTGTGCCTGCAGAGCCAGGGCAAGACCAAGATCGGCATGCAGGCTGCGTTCGTGAAATTCATCAAATATGACCACCCCCCCTTCTTCCAGTGCGGGATCTCCCTGCAGCATCCGGATCAGAATGCCCTCGGTGACAACCTCGATTCGCGTGGACGGGCCGATTTTGGTATCCATGTGCACCCTATAGCCGACCGTTTCCCCAACCTTTTCTCCCAGGGCATCAGCCATACGGGCTGCAGCCGAGCGGGCGGCCAGCCGCCGCGGCTCAAGCATGATGATTTTTCTGCCATCAAGCCACGGCTCCTCAAGCAGAACCAGCGGAACTACGGTCGATTTGCCGGCACCCGGTTCGGCGACCAGCACGGCGGAGGGCCTGTTCCGAAGCGTAGCCTTTATTTCCGGCAGTATATGATAAATGGGAAGTTCTTTCTTCAATGTTATCCTTATCCTTCCTGTCCTGTCCGCATGCAATCCGGAGGCGCTCACTTTATAATAGGGTTATGTAGTTCACATCTTGAAACGGGGTGTACAAATGAATGATTGCACATCTACGATCAGAGGCCGCTTCGCCCCCACGCCATCGGGGTTGATGCATTTTGGCAACGCAAGGACGGCGCTGCTCTCCTGGCTGCAGATTCGGGCCGCAGGAGGCGCCTATGCCATGCGGATTGAAGATATCGATATGACCCGCTCGCGCAGCCATCTGGTCAAGGCCATCCTGGAGGATTTGCAATGGCTGGGCCTGAACTGGGACGAAGGGCCTGATAAAGGGGGGCCTTTCGGGCCGTATACGCAAAGCGAAAGGCTGCAGCGTTATGAGATGGCCCTGAACAAGCTGCGGGAGCAAGGGCTGCTCTATCCCTGCTTTTGCAGCAGGGCGGATATTTTGGGCGCAGCCAGCGCGCCCCATGGGCTTGCCAAAGAAGGCCCCGCATATCCCGGGACCTGCCGCTGTCTCAGCAGAGAAGAAAGAAAAGAAAAAGAGAGGCATAAAACGCCCTCTCTGCGGATGAAAGTTCCGGACGAACCGGAGCGTGTCATCATTTTTTACGATCAAGTGGCAGGAAGCGTGTCCGTCCCTGCTTCCGCAGGTGGTGACTTTATTGTCAAACGCGCGGATGGAATGTACTCCTATCAGCTTGCCGTAGTGGTGGATGACGCCGGGATGGAGATCACTCATGTCCTGCGGGGAAGCGACCTGCTGGATTCCACACCACGCCAGTTGCTGCTATATGAAGCGCTGGGGCATACCCCGCCCAGCTTTGCGCATGTACCACTAGTATATGGCCCGGATGGACGCCGCCTCGCCAAACGGCATGGAGACATTGCCCTGCAGGCCATGCGCGAGCGTGGCGTCCGTCCCGAGACGGTTGTCGGCTGGCTTGCCTTCATGAGCGGCCTTGCTTCCGAGCCTCTTCCTATTACGGCGGCAGAACTGGTACCGCTCTTTGATATGAGCAGACTGCCTGCAGAGCCGGTAAGGCTGACCGAGGAGAACATGCGGGCGCTGCAGGCCTATTCATCTTAAAACAACAGCGACTCCGCTCCGTCGATGACAATCTGTGCCCCCGTAATATGACTGGATTGCCTCGATGCCAGGAAGCACACGAGATCAGCCACCTGCTCCGGCCGACCCGGGCCACCCGCCAAAGGCTGTCCTCCCTCCGGAAATTCAACGGGAATGACGATTTCTTTCAGATCTTCTGCCTTTATCGTGGAATCATCGATATTGGTGGAGATCGCCCCCGGACAAATGACATTAACCCGGATGCGGAATTTCGCTAACTCCAAAGCCGCCATTTTGGCAAATGCGGTCTGTCCGGCCTTCGATGTACTGTATGCGGACATGCCAAAGCTGGTAAAACGTGTATTTCCGTTAATTGAGCTCGTAATAATGATGCTGCCCCCGCCCTGCTTTTTCAAATGGGGGATCGTGTATTTCATCGTCAGGAAAGTCCCGTCCAAATTGGTGGACAGCGTCCTGCGCCAATCCTCGATACCGATCTCTTCAATAGGGGCGAGCACACCGTTAATGCCGGCGTTGGCGAAGACAATATCCAGCCCTCCGTAGAGCTCAACCGCTTCAAGCACCGCTTTTTCCACCCGGAGCGGATCGGAAATATCCACTTCAAAGGCACGCGCGGCCCCTGTGCGGATGCTGTTAATCTCCATCTCGGTTGTCTTGGTGCGGTCATGGTTCAGGTCAAACAGGGCGATATTGGCTCCTTCTTTTGCCAGCCGCAGCGCAGCGGCCTTGCCAATTCCCGAAGCCGCACCTGTAACGATGGCCGTCTTCCCTTCAAACGCGGCTCCAGATGCTGCAGAGTAGCTCATATGTACACGCTCCTTTTATATATAATGCTGAGAACAGCAGTATTCTCAAGATTACCCAAAAAGTGCCCATATATAAACTCTCTGAACCCGTTTGAATGAAACATAGCCGCTAAATATTTTGGCTTTCCGTGAGTTTTTGCGAATTTATTTGCTCATACTGCGTTCCCCAATCTTTCATCAGCATAATAATTGGCTTTAAGGTCATTCCGAATTCAGTCAGCGAATACTCCACCTTGGGTGGGACTACAGGATACACTTCCCGGTGCACAACTCCGTCTTCCTCAAGCTCGCGCAGCTGCAGTGTCAGCATACGCTGCGTCAAACCCGGCATTAACCGCCGGAATTCATTAAATCTCTTTGTGCCGCTCATCAGATGGTACAGAATAATTCCCTTCCATTTGCCGCCGATCACATCGAGCGTAGACTCCACCGGACAACCCGCAGGACAGGACCCATAACCGCTTTTTCGATTTCGCATATCGCCGCACTCCTCCTTCTCCATAACAATTTTTTCGTTATTCAGTATAAAAAGTATACTACACTACTTAACTTTGTGCAAAAAACGCCGGCAGGGGATTCATGCTGCCGGCGTCTGAACTCATATCAGGTTATTCATTCCACTGCAGCTCAAGAAAGGCAGCGTCATCATCCAGACCGTCCGTGTGTCTGGAATCAAGCAGAACTTGAATCTGGTCATCCGGAAGTTGCTCCCGGATCGGGTCGAGATCGGCCAAGCCGTCCGTATACATCTGCAGTCTCATCTGTTCCCCCGCCGACAGCCTGGTCTCATACCAGTGCGGCTGGCCGCCTACTGGCCCGCGGACCGTTGACCAACGCTCTGCGGTGCGGAATGTATCCCCGAAAATACCCCCAGCTTCCTCCGTGCCCTTCCACAGCCTGATCCGGGAATCCCCTTGCCAGGCCAGCGTCATTTTCCCTTTCCTTCCACGGGACGGAAGCTCGATTTTGCCGCATATGTACATCGCTTGGCTGCCCTGCCTGCGTTTCTCTTCGAGCACATTGCGAAGCAGATCCGACCTATGGGGGATCGGTTCTTTCTCCAACTCTTCCGCTGCAGACACAGCCCACAGCCGAAGACATTCGTTCAGGCGGGCAAGGCTTAACTCGGTATCGGCACTAAGCCAGTCCAGCAGGGATTGCCCCAGATAACGAGCTGCGAACTCCCCACGGTAGCTCATCCCCACTCCGTCGCATAACACAAAGGTGCACACGGGACCTTCCATTTGGAGGGCAGCAAAGTCCTGACCGCTTTCTCCTGCATTCGCAGAGTCAGACGAACGGCCATAACCGTAGCGGCAGCGGAATCTGCTTTCATAACTGCTGAGCGGCTGTTCTGAGGTTTGGGAGCTTATATAAGTAAAACAGTCTCGCTTCATCAAATCCCCTCTTTTTTTGACTATGGAGAGCAGGGACAGCAGTGGCTTCATGCCATAACCTCCTTACCTTACGGGTGTGGCTGCCGACATCTGGAATCCGATGGACACCAGTTCGGCACATGTCCCCGGCAGCATCATCATTGCGCCCTTGCCGAGTTGGTAGTCGGCTTCGAACATCATTTCCCGGTAGCTTTCAGGCAGGACGGAGGACATGTTTCTCAGCTTGTTCGCATGCTCATCCTGCAGCATCGTTTCAGCCGTAATGCCTTTCCAGCGGCGTGGTTCCGGAATCGGGGCATCCAGCAGCTTGTCGGATATGAAAATATTTTCCACGAGCACATTTCCATCAGGCACACTCATATTCATAATTCTTTTGGCAATCGGCTCCGGATCATCACCCGTGGATACACCGTCCGTCATATGACATACCAGGGGTGCGGGACAATCCTGCATATGGGGGATTTCAGCCTGTAAAATCCGTTCTGCCTGCAAAAACGCCTTGGCGGAATCCGAGAACCGCTTCGGCGTCAAATCCGGCAGCGAACCGATGGCGGCAATTTCGTCAATGCCTTTAATTCCGTTCAGCAAATCATAAACGTCATCACTGTATGCCAAAAGCGCGATCCGATACCTTGGAGTAAGCCTGTTGCCCTTGGTGGACCGGAAAACCATCTGGCGTATCGCCAGAGAAAGGGCCTCATAGACGACGTCCATACGCCGCCTTCCATCCATAAGCATATTCATGGAGGCACTGATATCTACCAAATAAATAATTAAGGCAGGGGTGCGTTGGGATGCCTGAATACTGTAGTTCATACGACTATTGTCACCTCGGTCAAGCGTAGCTAGATTTTCGGCAGCCTGAAATCACTGTCGCTTAAATATTTGTAAACGGATGAGACCCTGTATCCCACTTCACCAACAGAATGAAGATAGGAAGAATCCGTTTCGTACAGCTTGGTGAACTGGGTGGCGAAGCCACGCGCTTTATCCTCTCTGCCGCCTTCCTGTGAGCTGTATGCTTTGTTATACAGGGAAATGAGGTTCAGCACTTTCTCTTTGCGTTCAGCCGCTACCTTGGCGGCAGCCTGGTTTGCTTTGGCGGCAGCCGTTGCCTCCTCGGCCTTTCTTTTCTCTTCAGCAGCGGCTTCGGCAGCCAGACGCTCGTCACGCTCTTTCTTCCAGGCAAGATATTGCTCATACTTGGCCTGCCGGTCGTACTTCGATTGAAGTTCCTGCCTGGCAGCCTCCTGCTGTGCCTTTTCTTCTGCGGCTTTCTTCTCGGCAAGCGCGAGCGCTTCGGCTTCCTTGGCCTTCCGCTCTTCCTCCGCCTTCAGCTTGACCGCCTCCTCAGCCTGCCGCCGGGCCTCCTGTTTCTTCTGTTCCTCGGCGAGCCTGGCCGCTTCCAGTTGCTTCGTATTTGCCCGATCGGCCAAAATTTGTACCGTCGGAATGGTTCCGGCCAATATAACAATGGCTGCCGCTGCAGAAATCATCACTTTCTTGGAGCGATGCCAGACCGGCCTGACCGGTTCAGCCGGATGCGACGGATCAAGTTGCTGTTCCAGACCCTGAATGGCGGCCTGCACTTCCACCTGAAGCGGGCTTCCTTCTTCGGTAAAATGATAAAGCGAGCGATATACCTCAAGAGCAGCTTCCGGCTTGCCGGCTTCCTCCAGCTCCCGTGCCTGCCGGAACAAACGATCTATGATTTCTTTATCTCCACGCGCGCCTTCCGGGACTGTGGGCGATACCACTACGGGAAGGACTTCGGCGGACGCCACGGCCCCCGCTAAGACGGGGGCCTCCTTCTCCGGTTCCGGTTCAACTGACATAACAGATGGAATCTGCTCGGCCGAAAGCGAATTCAGGACGACAAGCCATTCACCGAAGGTAGGGCAGCTGCTGAGATCCTGACTTTCCCACGCTCTTACGAACAACTCGGACAAGCGGTTGCCCCAACGGGATTCAAGCGATTTGCGCAGGATATAATAGCGCTCACACGGGGTCTGCGTTTCGAGCTGATCGAAATAGCTTTCACCCCAGGCTCTGTCCACCACGGTTTGATCCGACCAGCCCAGCATTTCAGCAATAATGACGGCGCCTGCAAAGCGGTCTGCATATGCGCTCCACAAGCCACTGTGCACCGTTCTGTGGGCGGCATATCCTGGCGAGCCTGCAAGCAGCGTGTCGGGCCGGTCCATTTTCGTGCTGTACATTTGCTCGACATCCACGAGCTCAACCGGAGATACTCCTTCAGGCAGTTCAACTTCAGAAAAAAACGGAATCATTACATTGGGTGCGGACAAATCACAATGCGCCACCCCTTTTTGCTCCATGGCAGAGCCAATGGCAGCAAGCGATTTTGCCAGCGCAAGACTGTCGGACGGTTCAAGCCGATTTTGCTCGGTGAGGCAGTCAAACCAGGTTTTCCCATAAACCCATGGCATTAACACCGCGTACAGCAGATCCGGCTGTTCCGCAATTAAATCTCCGTTCCTTTCTGGAGTGAGCACGTCGCGTTTACAGACCTGCAAGCCTGGAATATCACCATAAGATTCCATGTACTCGGATTGGTACACCATGGCAGGAATTCGGAATTTCGGAAAAAATACTTTCAAAGCTTTGGCCTTATGCAGCACTCCGCTTTTGTCCAGAAGCTGATAAACAATGCCCTGTCTGCCAGCCTGTGCGTAAGCAAGACCGGGTGCCGCCGGGTGGCTGCCGACAACATAGACCTCATCGTTTATGATCAGTTCGTCTCCTGGATTGGGTTGAAAAGACATGCGACATCCCTCTCTTTTGATTGAATCAGGTTCATGCGGAAACGAGATTATTGTCCTGCATGGCAAGAAAACCGGGTGTCCTAGGAGCGCCCGGTTTTCTTGCCAAACTTCATTACTAGTATTATATAATAAACAGCAATATCTTCAAAGCTTCTCTTGCAATCCGAGAAACGATAATTATTTCGCTTGGTCGACCGTACGGAATTTATTGGCGATGGCCGTCAATTCCTGGCTGATGCTGTTCAATGTTTGCACAAAAGACTGCATTTGCTTGCTGGCCTCCTGGAACTCCTGGAAGAAGCGCTGCTTTGTCATACCATCCCACTGGCCTTCCATACCTTGAATGGACAGATTCAGGCTGGAAACGATTTGTTGGCTTTGCTCACCGCTCTGCTTAAACTGGTTTGCCACCTGATCGACCTGCTCCGGGGTAATTAAAATGCCTCCTGCCATTGTAATGAGTCCTCCTTAAGAATTCAAAAAAAATGTTTGGCAATGTATGGATTTAATTGTACTATAGTACCGTTTCATGTCACAAATGGCGAAGGACCTAATCCAAATTACCCCCATGATTCGGGTCATTTTCTCGACTTTTGTCGTTATTATGCATACCAAAGACCGATATTTCGCACTTTGCTTCTTCACGTTGATCTAAAGTGAAGCCTCAGGTGCGTTTCTATTGCTGCTTGGGTCGGAAAAACGCCAATCCTGCGGCTGCTGCAGCGAAGCCATCTTAAGAATGCTGTCGCTCACCTGCGCATCCGATTCGGCTCCCTTTCCCCCAATAACACTGATCACGGACAGTGGGTCGGAGATGCGGCTTGCGTTTTGATCCGAGTCGGACAGGATGGAAGGGCTGGCGCTAATAGTCTGCTGAAAGAGAGCGGTCGGCCTTCCCAGATTCATGCTGCCCAAAATCGTATTATAGCTCTGATCCGCCGCCTGAAACTGATCCGCCTTGCTGTTCAGCTGCGAACCAAGCATCCGCAGGCAAGCATGAATTTGCTCGGACAAACGTTTGCCCTGTCTCCACTGATCCATGACTGCCTCACGGGCAGACATGTCCCATTCCAAAGACTGCAGCGTCTGCTCCAGCCCGCCTGTAATCTGTTGAATCTGCTCCGCCGCGTTCTGTAGCTGACCACTCAGCGTCCGAAGCACATCCGGCTCCACACGAATGCGCATGTACATCACCTTTCCTCTGCACCTGCAGACTGTCTTAACCAATTTAGAAGCAAATCAACAAACTGAGCACGTGTCGTTAATGTGGCAATCAGCCAATCCCCGTTACCGCCCGAACTCATTCGGAACAGCCAGCTCATGGATTCACTCACGGCAAAAGCAGCCCGCTGTGCCTCCCATTCCCGCCCATTCCAAACCAGCAGTTGCAGCTCTCCGTCCGAAATTCTCGCATTTAGCGTTTGCGCCAGCTTCAGCGAGCCTTCCGGATCACCGCTTGCTTCCGAAAAGCTCGAAGCGAGAAATTGTGTATCTTCTTTTCCGGCAAGATCATAGATCTCGCGGAATTTTTTTTGGGAAAACATAAGGGCAGGCACTTCTTCCTGAGCCTGTTCACGCCATCCCATTTTATCCGTCAGTGTGTCACAAGCCGCTGTCACGTCTCCAAGATCGCTGAGCCGGTATTCGTCGTTCATTTCCTCGGAGGGTGACAATTCAACCACTCTTTCGTTGGTGCAGTGAAGATATCCTTCCAACTGTGCGCCATCCTTCGTATATCTGTACCGGCATGCTCTGCTGGAAAGACCCGCAATAGCAACTCTGGAAAAAACAGTCGGCGGGATGGCAAGCTCTCCCCCGTCCTCTACCTGGCGAAGATAACCCTTGTCCATCAGGGAAGCTTTCACCAAATCCCACTCCGCCGTCAATTCTTCCGCAAGAAATCCTTGAAATGGATCTTCAACGCCAAGCAATCTGTTGGACCCCAATACACCGGCCAGAAAAAACAACTCTTTGGACTTCAGCGTAATCAGTTTCTGTTGGGAAACCTGAAACGTTAACATTATGTGCCACCTCCCTTCAAACTACAACATGCCATCGGTCACGAATTTCAACGATCCAATCCTCACAGCTATGCCCCTCATCAAAAGGAATTGCCCCTTTAATCCTGCTGAATTTGCGTCTGATGTAATATCCCTGCCCCGGAGGCAGGACTTTCAACCCTCCCGAGCCGTTATTGGACTCTGAATAAGGGATACGGAAGAAGGATAAATCGTTGGGATCAAGGGTTCCAAAAAGGACCCCGCTCTGGCTTGCCTTCACATCATTGAACCAATCCACACCGAACGTTGGAAAATCCTGAGGCACTCCGGAAAGCACCACATGCACGTTGCGGTCCCGTCCCAGACGGACGATAGAGGTAAGCTGATCCTTGACCGTGAAATCATTTAACTGTTTACTGAGCAGGTCCGCATCGTCAATGATGAGGAGCAGCTCGGGATCACTCCCGTCCTTCGTCCTGCGCTGAACGGCTTCATAAAGCATCGCCACCAGAGGAGCAAGCTCCTCTTCGCTTTCCGCTGCCGCCTTCACATGGGGGAGATGCCGGAGCCTGGACAGCCCCCCTCCTCCGTACCTGGTGTCCACCGTATACATCTCAAGCTTGTCCGGGGAATTATAATAGGTGAGCGACAGCATCCAGGTGAGCAGAAATGACGTTTTCCCGCCCTCCATCGGACTTCCCACAATAAAATGCGGGCCTTCCTTCAAATTCAGGAGAAATGGCGCGAGATCGTCGATATGTATCGCAACAGGCACCTGGAACGGATACTCCCTTTCCATTCCCTCGGTGCGCTTCCATGAACGGATAAGCCCGGACAGTGGAACCTTGTCGGGCAGAGGAAGAATGGCAGGCGCCCTTTCTCCCTTCCATGCCTGTCCCGCATTGGCAATGCTCCGGCGCAGCTCGGCCGAACGCTTGGCTTCATCTTCACCAACCGCAGGCAGCGCCGTCTGGAACTCCAGCGGTGGCGTCTGCCCCTTGATAAGCCCCCTGCCGGGAGTAAGCGGTCCCGGTGTTTTGGCAGGCCTGCCAACAGCATAATAATAATCGCTCGGATCCGCCAGCTCATAGCTTACAGCATTCGGAATGTTGCTGCGGAATTTCTCGAACAGGTCGGTGATGCGGTTGGCCGTAATGACAAACGTAATGCCCAGACTTCCTCCTTCACGGAGAACAGCCTCGAGAAGCTCGTTTTCTTCCGGATATGCATTCCTGAAACTCGAATAACCGTCAATAATGACTACAATTTGCGGTACAGTGCCTGTGGCGGAACGCCGGTAAGCGTTTATTGTTTTGACGCCGGACTCGGCGATAAGTTCCTTACGCTGTGCGGACAATTTGAACAGGAAGCGGAACAGCCGCTTGATGCGGTCCTCCTCCTCGCCCATCATGACCCCGCCTATGTGCGGCAAATCCGTAAAATCGCGCATCATACGTCCCATATCGATAATATAGCCGTTCCATTGGTCCGGTGTATAAGCACGCGCCATGGATACAAGCAAGGTTTGCACAAAGGTCGTCTTGCCCATCCCGGGCATTCCGTATACCGCCCAATGTCCCTGATCCATGGCAATATGAAGCGGCTCCTGCCGCTGGTTGGGCAGATCGTCCACGAGACCCGCGGCCGGCCGCAATTCTGCCGGCCCATACAGGCCGTTTTCGGCACCCTTTGCGGGCAGTGCCGTCAAATCGAGCATTTCCGGCAGGGGCGGCAGCCATGGTCCCTGCAGCCGTTCGATGCCCGCCGCTGCAGCCTGGGCAGCGATATAGTCGATCATGACCTGGAGCTGCTTGGGCGGTTCACCGCCCTGCAAAGCCGTTGCAGCCCGATCGCCGGTTAACAGCGGTTCCCGCTTGCCGTTCAGGCGGACCTCATTCACCGGCAGCACCTTGGAGCTGCCGTCATCGACCCGGTAGGGTGCGCCGCTCCATGCAAACTGCAGCTCCTCAAATACCTCGTCGCTGCCCACCTGGAAATAACCTCTGCCTGGCTTCGTAATCCAGGCGGCATTCGGAATTTTGATCATATCGCGGCTGTCGCCTTCGCTCTGGACACGCAGGCAGATGCGGAACCGCGAGTTGCTCCATATTTTGTCATCGATCACGCCTGCCGGCTTCTGGGTCGCCAAAATAAGGTGTACCCCCAAGGTCCGGCCAATGGCCGCAATGCTGATCAATTCATCCATAAATTCAGGCTGGTCTTTTTTGAGCTGCGCAAACTCATCAATGATAATGACCAAATGCGGAAGCGGCTGTGCATGGCGCTGGCGCAGAAGCCTGTAGTACTCGTCGATATGCTGCAGATTGCCTGCCTCATTCAGTATTTTTTGCCTGCGCACAAGCTCTGCCTTCAATGAAATCTTGGCCCGCTCGATCAGATTGCTGTCCAGATTCGTAATCGTGCCGACAACATGAGGAAGATCAACGAATGTGTTGGACATGCCGCCACCCTTATAGTCGATAAGCATGAAAGCCAGATCATGAGGGTGAAACTCGGCGGCAAGGGATGCGACGACGGACTGCAGCACCTCGCTTTTGCCTGAACCGGTAGTCCCGGCAAGCAGACCGTGCGGACCATGCCCCTGCCTTTCAATCTTATCGTGCAGATTAATCATAATTTTCTTCCCGCCTGCGCGAACCCCCATAGGGACAGGCAGCGTATCCGGATGTCTCGTTTCCCGCCATCTGGACAGCACGTTCAATTCTTCTCCCCGCTCTACCCCCATCATATCAAACAGCGTGAGTACGGGTGGGATATCGGAAGCGGAAGAGCGCTTAAGGCGGATCGGGGCCATGTATCTGGCCAGGACACCGGCTTCGTCCACGGTAAGCCAGTCCATACGGAAGCTCTTTTGTGTAATATTCGACGACTCCGTCTTCAGGGTATACACCCCGTTTTCCGGTCCTGCTTCGACAATCAGCTGACACTGCATCGGCAAGGCCTCCTTGCGTGAGGCAAGCACGATGGTGCAGCTGTCCGCATACGCCCCGTCTTCCAGCAGCAGAGGAAGCAGCGGCTCCTCCTCAATCAGCTGTGCATCTGAGAGCACGACTACATAACATGGAATCTCCATATTTCTGCCCACACGATCCTTGCGGTTCCTACGGCGGTTTAAGCGTGAAAACAGATCATCGGCCAGCTGGTGAGCGCTGCTGTTCCGATCTGACATCATGCGCTGAGAGCGGTCATCATCCCACACATGGGGCAGCCAGCGCATCCAGCTCCACTCCTGCTGCTCGCGCTCATTATAAAAAGCCGCCACCTTCACCTCATCGGGCGAATGTCTGACAGCGATCTGGGACATGATAACCCGCAGCGCAGCCAGCGTATTTGTACGCTCGCCAACAATGCCTATGACTTTGGATTGATACAGAGGAAGCGCAATCGAAGCATCCTCCACCGTCTGAAAATCATCAGCCAGCTCATGGGCTGCTTCCAGCAGCGGTTCACGTTCATATCCTTCCGCACGAGGAACCTGCACCTTGATGTGAAAAGGAACCTCCCCCGTTCCGATTCGCACCTGCAAAAAATCATCATCCTCCGGCGAACGTTCCCAAAGCGAGCTGCTGCGGCTTTTCACAATCTGGGTGCAGCCTTGCGGATCGCCGTGAATTTCATATAAAATGCGAACCTGCTCCTTCTTCTTCTCCTCAAGCTGCTCCCGGTGCTTCTGCAGCTGCTGTCTGTACATGCGGTCCCGTTCCGCAAGCTTGAGCCGGTATTCTTTTTTGTTATGCAGGTATACAAAAAATGGAATGGTATAAGAGGAAACCATCATGAAGAGTGTCAGGATCTGAAACATAAAATAATTGCTGTTGCCCATTTTCCCTGTTCTGCTCATATATATATAAAAACCGACTGTAGCCAGGGTCATTATTAAAGGAATAATGAGGGATACCATAGAAAACGTCGGCTTGCCCGGTTCGGCCGGGGGCCGCAAAATTTCCAGCTTCTCATCATACAGAGCGGGGCGGATGCGCGGGGATCGTTGATACAAAGCGTTCACGTCAAAAGTCCCCTTTCCATTCTCAGGTTCCTGAAAGTTGATCAGCAGTACCCAGTTTTAGCTTGATCTGCAGTGATATTACCCATTTTGCGCATTTTGAAACAGGGATCTGCGTCCAAATACAGGCGCCTCTTCTTCAGTAGTAGAAAAAGCGCGCTGAATGCGGATCATGCAGCCCTCACGCAGGCCTGCCCCGGTCAGATGCTGGTGATCCTCTACCGGAAACCACAGCCCTTCGGGAAATTTAGCCTCCATATTATATTGTACGCCTTCTCCGGGCGCTTCTCCAAATATGCGCAGGCCGAGCATCAGCTTTAAATGCTGCACGGCATATACATCATCCACTTCTATATCGAACCAATCGGTTTCCTGTCTTCCCGCAAGCACGGTCAGGATCATAGACTCCCCTCCCGTTATTTCAAGTGATAAAAACTATTAATGTAACTTTACATGACCGCTTTCATTCTGTCAATTTGTTACAAACTACCCACTTAAGCATATATCATAAGACTAATGGTATGTTTTTTTATACTGGAAGAGACTATAGTTTTATTTCTTTATTTTCGAAGCCAAATGTGAACAGTTTGTAAAATTTTCTGACCTTTATGTTTTTATAAGGTATTTTTAAGGTATTTTTAAGCAACAGAATCTACAATCAGTACTATGAAATAACTCTAGTGAGGTGATTTCTATGAGAACACTAATAATCTTCCAAAACAAAAAAATTCCTGTGTATATTAATCAAGAAAACAAACAGCCTGTCCAAAAAACATTAAGATTGCTGTCCAACACGCTGGAAAACAAAATTGCGACAGGCAAGCGCGCTCTGCAAAAATGCCTGAACTCTCTGATCAGCATTGAAGTCATTGGCGGCGAAGCCATTCTGCATAGCGTTAGCGAGAATGACTCACTGGCTCTGTCACTCTACTAAGATTATACCACGCAAACAGGGGAGAATCCGTCCGGATTCTCCCCTGCCCGTTTTCTACACATAGCATGGACTTAGCTAACCTCCCTTATGCGGCTCTGGACAGGCTGTATGATCTGTTACGGGCGGATGGCTACAGGTGTGCCCACCCCCACCATTCCTGCCAGTTCCAATACATCGCTGTTCTGCATACGGATGCAGCCGTGGGACACCGAGTGTCCGATGCTCCACGGTGCATTGGTGCCGTGTATGCCGTAATGGGGAGCCGAAAGCCCCATCCAGAAGGCCCCAAAGGCGCCTCCCGGATTTTTCTGCTTGTTCACAATGGTAAATCGTCCATGAGGGGTCTGTGTGGCTATTTTGCCGATTCCAACCGGGTAGCTTCGAACAACCCGGCCTCCGTCCATCAGATATAAGCGGTGATCCGACAGGTCTACAGTAATGCTGTAATTCGGCATGGTCTTCCCCCCTTCTGCCTTATCCTATGACAGACCACCGCAAATGTCCTTACCCCTCCATATCGTGCCGCCAGCCTGTTGAGCCATAGGAACGGGATGTTTTTCCCGCTTTGGCTTTACGAGCTTTCTCCTTTTCTTTGCGGTTCTGATATTCCAGTTCCCGCTTCATCTTTCTGTAGCTGTCCAGCCTCGGTGGTGAGAGTGCTCCACTGCTGACCGCTTCCTTCACGGCACAACCTTCCTCACGCATATGCCGGCAATCCGCAAACCTGCATTGCGCCGCCAGGCTTTCAATATCGGCAAACGTGGCTTCCGTACCGTTCTCATCACTCCACAGGCTGAGCTCCCTCATCCCCGGCGTATCGACCAGAACAGCATCATGCAGCAGTGGGAACAGCTGCCTGTGTGTCGTCGTATGCCGGCCTCTGCTGTCATCCTCCCTTATGTCCTGGGTTGCCTGAAGCTCTTCTCCTGACAGCCAGTTTACGATGGTTGATTTTCCACAGCCCGACGAGCCGGTTAAAGCCACCGTCCTCCCCTTCCGTAAGTACGCTTCGAGCTGATCTCTTCCTCTTCCGTCCCAGGCTGATACGATCAGCACCGGAACTCCCGGCGCCGCCATTTCCATCTGCGCCGCATATCCGTCCGGGTCGGGACAAAGGTCGCTTTTGCTCAGCACGATGACCGGATCAACGCCGCTGTTCCAGGCCATCACGAGATACCGCTCCATTCTCCGCACATTAAAATCCCCGTTCAGCGCCTGCACCAAAAACAGCGTATCCACATTGGCAGAAATAATCTGTTCCTTCGTCTCAAATCCCGCAGCCTGCCTCGATATGCGGCTCTTGCGCGGGAGCACGGCATGGATAACGGCATCGTCAGCTGTAGCCGAATAAGCGGCCGCCACCCAATCCCCGACCGCTGGCAGTTCGGCAGCTTCCGGCGTTTCATGACGCAGCTTTCCGGAAGGTGCTGCCCAGCGTTCGCCTTCACTTGTCATAATTTTCATTTTTTGTCCAAAGTCGGCGGTTACCCTGGCAGGTTTTAGTTCGATGTCCCGAGCTACCGCAGCTACAAGCTGCTCCCACTGTTGCTGCCATGTTTCCGACCATCCGTAGTTCTCCAATTGCATGTTTGTCCTCCGATCATTTTAGCTTTCCAGCTTCGTGCTGCTGTTCAATTTCCTGCTCCTATTACGTCTCCCTAACCACGCGGACAAGCACAAAAAAACCGCAGGGATGATGCTCCTGCGGCTGCATAAAAAGGCCTGGTAGGCCTGTAAACAGGCATAAAGATGCCCGAAAAATGCAAAAATCCGCAGGAGATAACTCCCTGCGGATGTCCGGTCAGTACCGACCGGCGGGCAGACCGCTACTGCGGCCTTACCCGAGTGTGTCCGTTAGGGAGACGACATTACGACGCAAAACCAATCCAATGATGTGCTTGCTCATACAATATCGCCTCCTTCAAAATTTTCTTGATTATACGTCTTCCTGGCTTTTCTTGTCAACACTGATTTTGTTTATATGACATCCTCCCATTTGCTCCACATTTCCCGTGGATTCAGTTCATAAATATCATTCTCTCTGTACATAAACTGGTGCATGATCAGCTCACGGCGCAGGGTTGCAAAATCATCATGGTAGTTCTTAATCCAATCGCTTAATTCACGCTCACTGTACTTTCGCCCCGGTTCAAGCTGCTCGGCCAGGTGCTGCAGCACGATCAGCTTCTTCTTGTACTGGGCCGGGATTTGGCGCAGCCTTCCGTCCTTGGCGAAAAAATTGCGCATCACGGAAGCGGCCAGCGGCTCTTGAACCCCTTCTTTCTCCATTTCCCTGCCTCCTTTGCCAAATATGAAGTTTACGGAAGCTTCCGCATTTTGTCTGATAAAATCCTCATTCAGCGTAAAATATACCGTGTTCTTGTCCCGGCGCTCCTTGACGAGTGCCGCTTCGCGCAGCTTCGCCGCATGATGCGTGACGGTCGGCGGGGACAGATTCAATTTCTCAGCGAGCGCCTGCCCGTTCATCTCTCCTCCGGCCAGCAGCAACAGCATGCGCATTCTTGTTGGATCGGCCAGGGCCTTGTGATAATTCACGATTTTATCCAGCTGCATTGTTTTCACGATCCTTTAATTAGATATATATCTAATGATATAGCTGTGTTTGTTCATTGTCAACCGGCTGGCATTTGCTCTATGAATGCGATAGGATAAAATTGCTTGCCGAATGTGGGCAATTTTGTTTTATTGGAGGTAATACTGTGGAAGACATTATTATTATCGGCGGCGGCCCCTGCGGTCTGTCTGCGGCCATAGAATGCGGACGGCGCGGGTTGAAGCCGCTTATTATTGAGAAGCACAATATTGTGCAGTCGATTTATCTTTACCCGACCAATATGCAGTTTTTCAGCACAGCCGAGTTGCTCGAAATCGGGGACATCCCCTTCAGCTCCCCCAATGACAAGCCTTTCCGGCACGAAGCTCTTACATACTACCGCAGGGTAGCGGCACATTACGGGCTCGACATTCGTCCTTATGAGGAAGCTGGCTCCATCGTCAAGGAAGCGGACGGAAGCTTCATTGTACATACGACGGACAAAAGCGGGCAGTCCCACCAATACCGGACCCGCCATGTCGTTGTGGCCACGGGTTATTTTGACCATCCAAATGTTCTCGGCATTCCCGGAGAGGATATGGACAAGGTAACCCACTATTTCAGGGAAGCACACCCGTACACAGGCACCCGTGTCGCCATTATCGGCGGCAGTAATTCCGCGGTGGATGCAGCCATGGAACTGACCAAGGCAGGCGCGCATATCGATATGGTATACAGGGGCGCCGTTTTATCCGAGCATATCAAACCGTGGGTCAGACCTCTGTTTGAAAGCCTGGTCAACAAAGGAAAGATCACACTCCACCTTGGCTCTCGCGTCACAGAAATCAGCCCGCACGATATTACCGTCACCGACAATAATGGCAGCCAGTTCAAGCTGGATAACGACTTTGTGCTGGCCATGACCGGCTACCGCCCGGACCGCAAGCTGCTTGAATCGGTCGGTGTGCAGCTGGCCGAGGATTTGGATAAACCTGTTTTTAACCCGGAAACGATGGAGACGAACATACCCGGCGTTTATGTCGCAGGCGTAATCGCGTCCGGACGGAACGCCAATGAAGTGTTTATCGAATCCGGACGGTGGCATGGCAGGCTGATTGCAGAGCATATCACACAGACGCCAGACCAATCATGACAACAGGCAAGCAGACTGGAAAAGGAGTTGCTACCATGGATTACAGTGCCCTGCTGCTGCTCGTGCTTGCAGGCCTCGGCATTTTCAGCGGCAACTCAAGCGTAACAATCGCCATGGTTGTCCTGCTGCTGCTACGGGTGATGAATTTGCATCAAACCTTCCCCTGGCTGGAGAAATACGGCCTGACGGTCGGCATCGTGCTGCTGACAATTGGCGTTATGGCCCCTTTGGCTAGCGGGCGGATTACCGTGCAGGAGGTATTAACGTCCTTCCTGCACTGGAAATCGCTGCTGGCCATTGGTGTCGGTGTCCTGGTCGCCTATCTGGGAGGACGCGGAGTGACGCTGATGTCCTCCCAGCCTGCCGTTGTCAACGGGCTGCTGATCGGAACCGTGCTTGGCGTTGCTTTTTTTAAAGGGGTACCGGTCGGTCCTTTGATCGCTGCCGGCATCCTTTCCCTTCTGCTTGGCAAGTCCTAGATCACCCGGGATGCGCTTTAAAATAGGAATAGCCTGCTGCCATGCTGTTTTTGGGACAGCATTATGGTATACTCAATTCGATTTAACACCGCATATTTGCACATCGCAGGAGGAAAGCCGATGTCCCAACAGTTTGTAACCGAAGCCGTCATGGTAGCGATTTACGGCCAACTGCTGGCTCCGGCGGCAGCGGTAGAATATGTTGTGCCCTATACCACCCTATTGGAATTGTACGAATTTCGTGCCAGCGATGAGCCGCTTATGGACAATCCGGCCGAAGACAAGCATGTAAAAGAGAAAGTGGCTGAACTGATTGAATATCTGGAGGAGCCTCTGAACAAGAAGAAAATCAACCGGGCGCTCCAGGTGCCCTGGGCCAAAAGCCTGCCCATTTTATTCGGCAATTCCGTAGCCTTTACCATCATCAACGGGGTGGATAACGCGCAGTACGGAGAATATTTCGACCCCATTGAAACCGAGCTTCTGTTGACCGCGCAGCGGGAAAGTTTGCCGATTCTGACCGACCAGACGGATTGGATCGAGCGTATTGTTGAAGCTTCCGTACCGGTGCAGGTCTATGATATCGAGGATTTTGATTTTGCCGTAGAAGGCATTTATTTACCATGACGCATAAAACGGCGGACTGCCCGTCACAGGGCGTTCTTCATACGCCTGTGGCCCGCAGCTCCGCCGTTTTGAATTTCACTTACAGTAAGTGTTCAAAAAGTCAAGTTTTCAGCACCGAGAAGGTTGGATGAAGTAGGGACTGAGGAGCGGAGCGTACTTGGGGTACGTGAGCACCGGAAGGCCCGGCTGAATTCAAGATTCGATGTCGAGTCCGCTTCCTGACTTCCTTCGTGATCAAAAGATGACTTTTTGAACTACCTCTTACAGCTAAGTTTGCCTATTCAGGACTATACTCATAAATAATATCGTCATGCTCTGGCAGGTATTTCACTTCGATTTTATACCCTTTCAAATACCATTCATCCTGCTCTTCCATGAAAAAAACAACACCGCCGGATTCCGTGCGCAGCGCCGCATGCTGGGGAGGCTCAACGGCAATGCCGAGCGAAAAGCCGGGATGAAGCCCTCCGCCTGAGCTGTAGCGCGCAAAAAATCGGACATGATCCCCGGATTTTAAGCCGAGCTCTTTTTTATACCATTCAGCAGCGGGTTCTGATACGTATATACTCATGGATTCTGCTCAACTCCTTAACCAAATGCATATTCTACAGCCTTGAACATATATCCTATCATAGCATCTCCGCCAAAGCACTCCAAACCCGCCCGAAACTTGTGCTGAAGCTTGCAAATTTGAAAAAGGTTTGACATTTCGCAAAACTGGATGGTAAGATGCAACCATACGAGATCAAAACTTGAAATTACTTACAATGATCAAGAAAGGGTGATTCCGGTGTTGGATAAAGCAATTGTATTTAAGCAAACCAAATATTCAACTTCATACCGGAGGAGCCACATCTGCCGCGTACCGGCTGGTCAGTCTTTCTGACCTTGCTATAGCCGCGTACCTGTATAAAAATGCAGCAGGACTTGTGCGTTTCCCGCCGGGTTTACCTGCGCATACCATATGATGTCGAACACGGGACATATCGTTTGCGGACGGTATGTCCTTTTTGCTGTCTTCAGCAGTTCGCAACATGCGGCAGAGACTTGATGATGAGAGGAAGGGATACTTTGTTTACAGTTTTAAAAGATTTGGGCTGGTTCTTCCACCAGGAACGGAAACGCTATACCATCGGGCTAGCCATGCTGATCCTGGTCGGCTTCCTGGAGCTTGTGCCTCCCCGCCTGCTGGGAGATTCGATTGATCAGATTGTGAGCGGCTCCGTGACCTGGGATTCACTGATGCGGTCCATCCTGTACATCCTCGCAATGTTGGTGCTCATCTACTACATCACCTACATATGGATGCACAGGCTGTTCGGCGGCGCCAACCTTGTGGAACGGCTGCTCCGCTCCCGCTTTATGAGACATCTGCTGAGCATGACGCCGCCATTCTTTGAGCGCAACCGCACAGGCGACCTGATGGCCCGCGCCACGAACGATCTTCGTTCCGTTGCGGCCACGGCAGGCTTCGGCATGCTTACCCTGACGGATTCAACGATATATCTTGCCGTCGTATTGGGCGCGATGGGCTTTCTGATCAGCTGGAAATTAACGTTAGCGGCGATCATTCCGCTGCCTTTTATTGCGCTGGCCATGAGCATTTACGGCAAAGCGGTGCATCAGCGCTATACACTGGCGCAGGACGCTTTCGGAGACATGAACGATCAGGTGCTGGAATCGGTTGCCGGCATTCGAGTGATCCGTGCTTATGTCCAGGAGCGTCTGGATGAAAAACGGTTCGCCGATATTACGGATGATGTCTACCGCAAAAACCTGGCGGTTGCGCGTATGGACGCTCTCTTTGAGCCTACCATTCGCCTCTTCGTCGGTTTAAGCTACGTGATCGGTCTCGGCTACGGCATGATTCTCGTGTTCCGTAATGAAATCACCCTGGGGGATCTCGTATCGTTCAACATGTACCTGGGGATGATGATCTGGCCGATGTTTGCCATCGGCGAGCTGATCAACATCATGCAGCGCGGCAGCGCCTCACTTGATCGTGTCAATGAGACGCTGTCCTCCCCGCAGGACGTTCGGGATATTGAGCATCCCGAAGCGGTCGCGGCTGCCGAGTCAATCGTGATGAAGGACTTCACCTTCAGATATCCAACCTCACAGACGGATAATTTGCAGCAGATTCATCTCAGCCTGCGGCGCGGGGAAACGTTGGGTGTCGTTGGCCGTACCGGCAGCGGCAAGTCAACGCTGCTGAAGCAGCTGCTGCGGGAATACCCGTCAGGCAGCGGCGGCCTTCTGCTCTCTGGTACACCGATTGAGCATATTGCGGCGGAGCGGCTGCACAGCTGGATCGGGTATGTGCCGCAGGAGCAGATTCTGTTCTCCAAAACTGTTCGAGAAAACATCCGCTTCGGCAAGCCGGACGCAACGGATGCCGACATTATGGAGGCCATCCGCACCGCCGCGTTCGATAACGATCTGGGCACTCTCTCTGACGGACTTGACACCATCGTTGGTGAAAAGGGCATTGCCCTGTCGGGCGGGCAAAAGCAGCGGGTGTCCCTTGCCCGCGCCTTCATCGGCGATCCTGACATTTTGATTCTGGACGATGCACTCTCCGCCGTGGACGCCAGGACGGAAGCGCGCATTATTGACAACATCCGGAGCAAGCGCTCCGGCAAAACGACCCTGATCTCTACCCACCGCCTCTCCGCTGTCGAGCATGCGGACCGGATTGTGGTGCTGGAGCAGGGAAGGATTATCGAGGAGGGCACGCACAGCGAGTTGCTGCAGCGGGACGGCTGGTACCGCCAGCAGTATGAACGGCAACAGCTGGAAACGGGTCTCTCCTCTGGGGAGGTAAGCTGATTTGAAACCGAACATTGGCAAACGGCTGTTCCAATATGCCATGACAGCCAAATATACATTTATCGTTGCGCTGATCGCTCTTGCGATCGGCGTGGCCGCCGAATTGGCCGGTCCCTTCATCGCGAAACAGATGATTGACGGACATATGCTGGCCATTGAACGGCCTTATTATCAAACGAATGATCCGGCGGGAGCCGCCGCGTACAACAATGAGCTGTTTAAACGCGGAGACCGCTGGGCAGACGGGGAGACACGCGGCCGCGAGGTGCGCATTCTGCAGGCGGGGACGTCTTTCTACTTCGTTGATGCTCCCGTGACCGAAGCAGGCGGCGTGCGCAGCTACCAGGACGGCATGATGACCATCACACGCGGCGGAGAAGCTGCCTCCTATCCGGCACAACCATTAAGCTCGGATGAGCTGTACGGCTTTTACAAGCCGGAGCTGCCCGGCATAACGCAATTAATCGGCTTGTACTTTGTCTTTCTGTTCATCTCGATTATTGCGGAATTTGGCAAAACCTACTGGCTGCAGTCCTCGGCCAACCGGGTGATCCAGCGGCTGCGACTGGACCTGTATGCGCAGATTCAGCGGCTGCCAGTCTATTTTTTCGATAATCTGCCTGCAGGCAAGGTCGTCTCCCGGGTAACCAATGATACGGAGGCGGTCAAGGATCTTTTTGTCGCGGTACTGTCCAATTTCTGTTCAGGTATCGTCACCATTACCGGGGTGTATGTCGCCCTCTTCCTGCTGGATGTCCGGCTCGGGCTGATCTGCCTGTTTCTGGTTCCTGCCCTCATTCTGTGGATCATTTTGTACCGCAAGGTGGCAACCCGCTATAATACGATCATTCGTTCACGCCTGAGCGAGATCAATGCCATTATCAACGAGTCGATTCAGGGCATGTCCATTATCCGTATCTTCCGCCGTCAACAAAAGACGATGCAGGAATTCGAGGATCTGAACGATGATTACATGAAGCATCAGAATAAAATGCTGAATCTGAACGCGCTGACCTCCCACAACCTGGTCAATGTGCTCAGAAATCTGTCCTTTGCCGTGGTGCTCTGGTATTTCGGTGCAGGCTCCATCACCGGATCCACTGCTATTTCGCTTGGCGTGCTGTACGCCTTTGTCGACGTGCTGAGCAGGCTCTTCCAGCCTGTCACCGGCATGGTCAACCAGCTTGCCGCCCTGGATACCTCGATTGTATCCGCCGGACGTGTCTTTGAGCTGATGGATGAAACTGGCGAGCCAGTGACGGACGGTGACATGCCCCGTTACAAAGGCAACGTCGAATTTAAAAATGTATCATTTGCTTACAAGAAGGATTTCGTGTTAAAGGATATCTCTTTCTCTGCCCAGCAAGGGCAGACTGTCGCGCTCGTGGGTCATACTGGCTCAGGCAAAAGCTCCATTATCAACCTGCTGTTCCGTTTCTACGACCCGCAGCAGGGAACGATTACGATTGACGGCCAGAACGTCAGAGAGCTGCCAAAGCAGTGGATTCGCCGCCATATGGGCATCGTGCTGCAGGACCCTTATCTGTTTACAGGCACGATTGCGGGCAACGTCAGTCTCGGGGACAGCCGAATTTCCCGTGAGCAGGTGGAAAAGGCACTGCGGGATGTAGGGGCTGAACAGCTACTCGCCCACCTGCCGCAGGGTTTTGATGAGCCTGTCATCGAGAAAGGCAGCACCCTGTCCGCCGGGCAGCGGCAGCTCATCTCCTTCGCCCGTGCCCTGGCGTTTGATCCAGCCATTCTCATTCTGGATGAGGCGACGGCCAACATCGATACCGAGACGGAGGCCTTGATTCAATCTGCGCTGGAGGTGCTCAAGAAAGGGCGCACCACCTTCATCATCGCCCATCGCCTGTCCACAATCCGCAGCGCCGATCAAATTCTCGTCCTGCACCACGGGCAAATTGTAGAAAAAGGAAATCACGAGCAGCTCATGCAGCTTCGTGGCCGTTATTATCAGATGTACCAGCTTCAGCAAGGCTCCGCGGCGGCTGCAGAACAACCTGCAGCTTCCACAGAGCAGCTTCCCGTGACGGCAGGTGCAGCAGGTATCTCTGGAAAAGTGTCTTATCCGGGGAATCAGGCGTAACTCGTGAAGCTGCAGCATAACACGGAACAACTAACCTAATCACCCGCAAAAATGCGCTCTTTGGAGCCTGACATGGATATAACCGATCTAAGGTTTCCCGTGTCTCTCCAAGGGCGCTTTTTCTTATTACTGGGTTCTGAGGAATTCGAATCCTCTTCATGCAAATTTGCCGATTTCATGCTGCAAAAGTTAAGTTCAACCTAATCATCCGTGCTTGACAGTCAAGCCGCCAGCGGATCGCGGCAAGGCATATGAACTCGCTGTTCGGGAGCTTTGCACGATTATCCCGTTGGATCAGGTGCAAAAAACAGCGACCCGCGGCCGAAAATACTTTAGGTACGTTAAAGAAAATAACAGATCAAATGAAGCACGAAAGTGCCTTTGGTTACGCGATTCAGGATAATCGAATGGGTCTATTATTTTTTTGATCGTGCCTTATCGAGAAGCAGATCGGTTCAAGGTCATGAGACGATCTTAGGAGAAAGCAGAGCGTTTAGGTGATGTGAAACCGACCGAGAGAGACGGAAAGAGTGGAGCAAGGCATCGGAAAAATAAAAAGACTCTGGTCCTCGTTGCGGCTTGAACCCGAATGTTCCGATGTCCGCGTTCATGCTGACCCGTACCGATCCAGCAACACACATCATGCTCACCTTTCCTCGTTCAAACCCTGCGATCAGGACGCAGCCGCAAGAGGCTGAACCGGTTGGCGCGCGATCAGTCGGCGATAAGGGATCGCCGGAATCGCCACACACATGTACAGCAACTTCTGCCACATCGTTTCTTCCCCTTCGGTCAAGCGCAGTCGGCGGCGTCCGGTGTACTCGTTGAGATACGCCTGCAGATGCTTCAGGCCCAAGGCTACATACGTACGCTTCAGCGATTTCCACGCCTCTCTCACCACTTTCCGCAAGGGCATATACAGTCGATAGGCTTGAGGGAACGGTTGTACCTCCGATGCACGGACATCTACCTGTTCACGGATGAACGCAGCGAGTTCGTGACGATTCGCTCCGTTCCCCTCTCCCCTCATCTGCGGGACCAGGCGGATTTTGACCTGCTCCGGCTCGCCCGACTCCGTGACTGTGCACCCGGCAACGACTGCCGAAGCATACGGATGAAGAAACTGAGGCCGGGACGGATTACGCCCATACAGGTCGCTGTTCACTTTCACGTCTCCGCGGAGCAGCTCCCGGGCGTCGAACTCCCCGATGGCATGGCGAATGCGTTGGAGCATGAACCACGCGGTCTTGTAGGTGACCTGAATCACCTGGCTCAGCCGCATCGCCGAGATGCCATCAGGCAGCAGGAACAACTCCAGCGCCTGGAACCACTTGGTCAGGGGGAGATGCGTTCGTTCAAACATCGTGCCAACCAAAGCTGACGTTTGGTGCGCGCATCTTGCGCACTCGAACAAGGGGATGCGACGGGAAGTCAGACGACTGCAGCGGGTATGGGCGCAACGCGGGCAGACGAAGCCGCTCGGCCACTTCATCGCGATCAGCGCCTCCATGCAGGTCTGCTCGTTGTGATAACGACTGCTAAACGGTTGAAGTTCCGTTTCTGCTTGGACTTCCATGTCTGCTCGCCCCCAAATCCATAATCATCGAACATAAGTTCTTGTTTCATTGTACCAAACATATGTTCTTGTTTCAAGCCAAACATTCCACTTGAGCTGCCTCTTTTTTCTTTTTTCTTATTTCTTTTCTCTTTCCTTCCCTAGTCCCCCCGATCCCCAATCCTCAACCCCTGCATCCTGAACGAAAGGGATAATCGTGCAAGGCTGTATGGAGGCAGCAGACAACGGACACCAAATACCAAATACCGGACGCCACACATCGCACCCTATAGACACCTATCTCACTCTGGCTACTAGACTCTGCGGGAGTCGAATCTCCTTCTTGCAAGATAACTAGCAAAAACCGGTCTGCTTTGATCCAGTGTCACCCCTAGCAGTATATCTCCGTTTTACTCCGTTATCTCAGGGCCTATTTGACGATTCCATGCTACGAAAGTTGAGTTTTTGATTTTAATAAAAGGCTTCTTTTTTCATGAAATATGGTCTATAATGCGATTAACTTAACAGTGTTAATTTAAATAACTATGTTAACGAAAAAAGGAGTGGAAATAATGAGTAAATATGATGTTATTATCATTGGCGCAGGTCTCGGCGGCTTGTCCTGTGCTGCAAGATTGTCCACGCTCGGCTACCGGACGGCAGTATTCGAAAGTCATACTCTCGCCGGCGGTTATGCAACAGAATTCCGGCGCAAGGGTTATGTCTTCGACGTCGCTCTCCATGGTGTGGGCGGGCTGGAAACTGGCAGCTTCGGTCAAATGCTGCAGGCATGCGGAGCGGATAAAGGCATCGTGCCTTTACGCAAAAGGCATCCTTACTCCATCCGCTGGCAAGGAGAAATCATCGATATCCCGTCCGACGCCAAAGCGTATGTACAGCTTCTCAAAAAAATGTTCCCTGCCGATCAGGAAGGCATTGACAGGCTGTTTGCAGGCATCCACCGTTTTGCGGCAGGCTTCTCCGCCTTCACCTCCCCCCTGTCCCCTTGGCGGAAGGCTGCAGGTTTGATGAAGGCAGGCACCTTCTTCCGCTGGACGCAAATGACGACATGGGAAGCGGTAAAACAGTTCGAGCTGTCTGATACGTTCACAGAATTTTTCACCGCACTCTGGCCCTATTATGGTTTGCCTCCGAAGCGGCTGGCGGCTCTGTATTTTTTTATTCCATGGCTTGGCTATCATCTTGAGGGCACCTATTATATTCAGGGCGGCGGCCAAGCGTTGTCCAACGCGCTGGTTGACGTCATCCAATCTGCTGGCGGGCAGGTGCATCTGCGCAGCGAGGTGTCGGAAATTGTGGTCACAGATGGGAAAGTAAGCGGGGTAAAATTGAAAAAAGGGGCGCTGTACGACGCCAACTGGATTGTGTCCGGCATCAGCCCACTGTTAACTTATGGCCGTCTGCTGCAACACGAGCCTGCTGCCAAGCGTGAAATGGAGAAGCTGAACACGCTTGAAATCGGGACTTCGCTGACTCAGTTATACTTGGGACTGACCTGCGAACCACATGAGCTTGGCATCACACAGGAGGATTTGATTCTCTATCATGAGCCGGACTCCGAAACGGATTACGCAGCAGCTATGCGCGGTGAATATACCAAATGCAACTGGAGCATTACCAATTACAACGCCATGGACCCTACGCTTAATGAGCCCGGAAAAGGCTGTATTGCCGTTACCTTCCCGGATAATATGGAGAATTGGCCTGCTGACCGTGCCGCATACAAAACCAAAAAGGCTGAAGTCACACAACATATGCTGGAGGTGCTGGAACAGCATTATTCGGGGCTGGCCAGTAAAGTGGCGGTTGCTGAATTAGGAACTCCCCGTACCATGCAACGTTATACCGCCAATCCTGCGGGTGCCGTATACGGCTTCGCGCAAACTGTCCGCCAATCGGGCATCAAACGGCTGAAACGGACAGCACCGCTGCACCGTCTGTCTCTTGTTGGCGCCTGGACGCAGCCGGGAGGCGGTTTTCAAGGAGCAATCAGCTCGGGTATAATGGAAGCTGATCGCATCGCCGCCAAATTGGGGCAGGCAGAAAGGGTAAAACAAACTACTTATGAAGCATATCAAACGCCGCGAACGTGAAAGCCATGAAATCCGCCGTAAAATTATCGAGGCCGCACGTGATCTTTTTCTAAGCCATGGTTACGGAGAAGTATCCATGCGCAAGATTGCGGACCGGATTGAATACTCGCCAACGACCATTTATCACTATTTTGAAAATAAAGAAGCTGTCGTCCGTGAACTGCTCGAAGAAGGTTATGCCTTGTTTCTGCAGGCCCTTCAGCAGCGAGAGCAGGAAGCCAGGGCAGAGGGACTACATGCCATGGATGTGCTGAAAACCGTATGCAAGTCGTACATCCTTTTCGGACTTGAGCATCCGGGATACTACAACATCCTGTTCACCACCAATCTGGAGGGGGCAAGCTCTATCGCGATCATTGAAAATGACCGCTCCAAAGGGTTTGAAATGCTGGAGGCCGGCATCAGAAAAGCAGTGGATGAAGGTTATCTGACTATTACTGATGAGCGGTTAACCGCACAAAGCATCTGGAGCATGCTGCACGGTCTGACATCGCTTCTTCTTAGCTTTTATGGTCCGGATATGGAATCCAGAGATGAGCTGATCTCCTTCACCATTGAGACGTTTTTCCGGGGGCTGGGTCGGTAGGCTTTTCTCCCCGCCTTGGATTTTTGTATTAAAAAAGGTCGAGAACAAGAGCAAGTTCCTCCTGTTCCCGACCTTTTCTTGTCACTTCGGCACAACTGATGAATGAAGCACGGTCCATTACATTTCAGAACAGACCTGTCTTATGGGCGCAAATGAAGGGCAGATGTATCTGCGCTGCTGTCCGCTGGCTTGATGCTGACCTTCTCATATTTGCTGTCCAGCTCTACGCTTGTCTGCGTATCCGTAATCACCTGGATGTTCATTTCCCCTGGCTTCGGACTCGTCAGCTTGTAATAGATGACAGCTTCCGAATCGCTGACATAATCCACACGGTCTACAGCGATGCCATAGCCCGGATTCGGGGCTTCATGACGGGTCAAGGTGACTTTGTTCTTGGTGCTGCTGACTGGTTCGGTGGACATCGTCACCTGATCCTGTACGTTATCCGACTGGTCAGGTTGTTCAGGTTGGTTCGGCTGCTCTGGTTGCTCCGGTATAGGCAGTGGCAGTGGTTCTGCCGGTTCAATTGCCTTCATTTCTTCTACATATTTTACGGCATTATACACCATTTCCGCCGCCTCGATCCGGGTAATTTCCCGGTCCGGATAGAAATTTCTCTGCTCATCCAGACTCGTGATCTTTGTCAGCAGCAGAAACTGGATAGCCTCAAGAGAGGTTGTATCGAAGTCCTTCTCATCCGCAACTTCAATGTACATTTTGATGACCGGATACTGTCCGGTTGCACTAATCGCTTCATAAAGCATGTCCGCAAATTGCTCCCTTGTCATGGACGAGGCAGGGTTCACATCCCCGGAAACTGGCAGCCCGTTCTGGGCAGCGATGCGGAAGGCCTGCGCATACCATGCATTAGCCGGAATGTTGGCGTAAGTTGCTTCCACAGCGCCCGCTTTTGCCTCTAATCCCATCGCTTTTACAGCGAGTTGTACTCCTTCTGCAACGGTCAGTGTGCGGGATGGGACAAATTTATCCTTCGTTACTCCATTCACGATACCTTTAGACTTGAGAGCATCCACCTGCTGCTGCTGTGTACCAGATAAGTCGCTGAAAGCAAATGCGGAAGACGCTGCCGCGAGCGAGCAAGCAACGGCAATAAATCCGATCACTTTGTTTTTATGTTTTTTCATAACCGACACCTCCAAAATTAATCAACTTCTGTATTCCCAGACGGGCCATGATGTGAAAATGTTTCACCAGTTGGAAAAAAACATCTTTTTTGCATGAATCGCCACCCCTCGTTCTTACATTTGATTGGGGGCATGAAGACCCAACAGATACAGCGAGCGTGCCAGCAGCTCTGCCGTCAGCTCGGTGATCCGCAACCGCAAAGGTCCACCGTCCTCGATTCTTTCATGATGATAAAACCGGTTAAAGGACTGGGCCGTATCCAGGGCAAAACGGGCCATGACCGATGGCTCCAGCCGGTCCACCGCACGTTCCAGCGCCTCCGGATAACGGCTGAGCTGTTTGAGCAGTGACCAGCCAGCGTCTCCCAGCAGGTTTGTGTCTCCTTCTGTTATTTGCTGCTGCGGCCCGGCATTTGATTCTGTGTTCCGATCAGTTTCACCTTCTGTCTGCTGCCCCTGCAACCGGTTCAGTACACTTTTTATCCGGGCGTGCGTGTATTGAACGTAGGGTCCGGTCTCCCCGTCAAAGCGCAGCGCATCCTCAAGCGAAAAATCCACCTCGTTACTGCGGTTGTTTTTCAAATCACCAAAAATGACCGCTCCAATGCCGACCTGCTCAGCGACCTTTTGTTGGTCAGGCAGATCAGGATTCTTGTCCTGGATGACCGCCAAAGCCCGGGACACCGCTTCGTCCAACACTTCATTCAGCATAACGACCTTGCCCCGCCGGGTGGACATCTTTTTGCCTTCAAACCGCATCAGCCCAAAAGGTACATGCTCGCATTGCGTCGCCCAGTCGGCTCCCATTTTGCGAAGCACAGCAAATACCTGCCGGAAATGCAATTTCTGCTCAGCCCCTACGACATACAACAGACGTTCGGCGTCCATCTCCTTTTTGCGGTAAATCGCTGTAGCCAAATCCCGTGTCGGGTAGATGGTCGTGCCGTCCGTTTTCAGAATAAGGCATGGCGGCAAGTCCAGATCATCCAGCCTTACCACCATCGCTCCGTCGCTTTCTTCCAGCAAACCCAGGCCACGCAGCTCTTCGACGACTGGCTTCATTTTATCGTTATAAAAGCTTTCACCCAGCACATGGTCAAAGGTGACGCCCAGCCGCTTGTACATCCGGTTGAATTCCTGCATGCTAATGTCCACAAAATAACGCCACAGCCGCTGCGCCTCGGGATCTCCCTCCTCCAGCCTGCGGAACCAGTCACGCGCCTCCGTCTCAAGCGAAGCATCCTGCTCCGCTTCCTCGTGGAAGCGGACATATAACTTCAGCGATTCGCCGATCGGGTCACCGGCCAGCTCCTCATCCTTGCCCCACCGCTTGTAGGCGGTGATTTGTTTGCCAAACTGTGTCCCCCAATCGCCCAAATGATTGACACTTACCGTCTCATAACCCGTTTCGGCCAGCAGGCGGTATAAGGCAGCGCCAATCACAGTGGAGCGCAGATGGCCGATTCCAAAGGGCTTGGCGATGTTAGGGGAAGACATATCGATGACTAACCGCTTGCCCTGTCCGAGGTTGAGTCTGCCAAAATCTTCGGCACCGATCTGTTCCAGCAGCGCGGGGGCGTACACAGCCGGATCAAGCTTCAGGTTCACATAAGGTCCGGCTGTTTCCGCCTGTACACCGTGCACCTGAGCAAGTGCCTCGGCAATCTCGACCGCTGCATTTTGTGGCGCCATCCGGCGTGATTTGGCGAACACAAAACAAGGCAGAGCGGCATCCCCCCACTCGGGATTCGGGGGCTGCTCCAGCAGTTGCAGCAGCTCATGCTCGGATAAGCCTGTAGGCCCGCTCAGGACGCGGGCGGCAATGTTCATAATCATGGGCGTACACATCCTTTTTTTCTGGAGTTAGGGAAAATGTCTATCGACGTACATTCACAGAACCCGGACGGTGTTTAGACGGGCTCGCTCGGACTCTCATTTGTACGTTTTTTCGTACAACAACCTGGAGGTTGTTTTCTTGCCTAGTATATCTAAGAAAAACAAAAAGCCTTCGCCTCATAAAGAGACGAAAGCTGCGCTTCCGCGGTACCACTCTTCGTGCAGAACCGTTATTACGGCTCTCCCCCTCGCAACTGATAACGGCAGTCGGCCGGACAGGCCTGCCTACGGTCTCCCGTATTGGACCTGCCGTCTCCAGGGTGCGCTTCACCATATGCCTCATACCGGCTCCCACCACCCCGGTTCGCTGCAATGAGACTTATACGACTACTCTCCCGTTCACGGACGTTAAATTTACATTATTATACTTACTCTGTGCTTGCAGCACAAGCGTATTTTTTTTCTGCGTCTTGTGTGGGAAGTTACACGGACGCGCCGTTGTGCACTCTAAGGGCCTCGGTATTTCAATCCATACTCCCACACGGGGAGTAACATACTGATGGCCGCCAATGCAGCCGGGTCAATGCCGTTTCAATCTATACTCCCGCAGGGGGAGTAACTTGAAAAAAGAACGGGAATTATTCGGGGAAGAGAGTTTCAATCCATACTCCCGCAGGGGGAGTAACCAACGCCGCCGCTTTCCGATTGCTCAATGACTGCCGGGTTTCAATCCATACTCCCGCAAGGGGAGTAACGATCAACAAAAAGCCGCTGCCGAGGCCGCGAAGTTTCAATCCATACTCCCGCAAGGGGAGTAACCAGACGGATACTGGTATGTAAAGGAGAGTGTCGTGTTTCAATCCATACTCCCGCAAGGGGAGTAACACCGTAAGTTCGCCCGTGAATTCTTCCTCGGCATGTTTCAATCCATACTCCCGCAAGGGGAGTAACCGGATTGGTTGAGTCGGTAACGTCCTCTCCGCTGTTTCAATCCATACTCCCGCAAGGGGAGTAACTTCCCGATGCCAGCCGGGAAGCGCCAGGTTGATGTTTCAATCCATACTCCCGCAAGGGGAGTAACGGTTCGTCGCGCGGGGCTGGCGGCTGGAAGCGATCGTTTCAATCCATACTCCCGCAAGGGGAGTAACTTTGATGAATTCTTCGTAGCCATCCAGCTCCTTACCCTCTGTTTCAATCCATACTCCCGCAAGGGGAGTAACAGCGGGCGTTTTCAGCCCTTGTCCCACAAGGCCTCCGGGGCCAAAAAGTGCGAATCCCGAATTTCGTATGATTTTACATAGGGTCATTTTAGGCCAAAACCGTGAAAAGCCGCGTCAAACCTGGTGGTGCGAATCTCCCGGGAATTTCATGTGCGCTTGGGGTTCGCACCAGCCATCCTCACCTCGGAACATGCCCTCATATGTCCTCATTTTACATCATAAGTATTACGTGTCAATTCCTTTTGCATAGACCCAAGTTTCCATCCATCATGATTTCAGATTAAAGGATCTGAACATTAAAAACAAGAAATAAGGTGCCCCGATCAAGGCTATTAACATACCAGATGGCAATTCAACTGGAGCGAGCACCGTTCGTCCGATCGTATCCGTCAAGACTAACAACAAAGCCCCGAACAAACTGGACAGGATGATGGACTTCCGCGTATTATGACCTACAATCATTCGCACCGCATGCGGAACAATCAAGCCAAGGAAACCGACCGTTCCGACCACTGCTACAGCCCCGGCCGCCAGCAGAACGCCAACAACCATAGAGGCCAACCTCGTGTTGCGAACCGACAAGCCCATCCCGGTAGCACTCTCATCACCAAACGCAAGCAGATCAAATCTACGGCCGAGGTACCACGCAATGGGCAGCAATATAATTAAAAACACAGAGATCAGCTTGAAATGCTCCCATGTGCGGGCATACGTAGAACCCGTTAACCATATGTAACCTGAGCTGCCCCATAACGAACCCCGGATAATCAAAGCCTGAATGCCCGCAGATCCAAAAGCAGATACCGCGATGCCGAGTAAAATCAGCACCGAAGGATTCAGTCCTTTATGCCAGGCGAAAATGAAAACAATCGCAGCAGCAGCCAATCCCCCCGCTATAGCGGCTACAGGCATGAAGTGGATAGGTACTTGCGGCCAAGCAATTAAAATAAGCATGGCTCCGAAGCCTGCCCCCGAGGTGATGCCAACAATCGATGTATCAGCCAGCGGATTTCGTACCGCAGCCTGGATAAGCACTCCACTTACAGCCAAAGCTATGCCTGCTCCGGCAGCCACGAACGTCCGAGGCAATCGTAAATTCAAGAGCACAGAGTAAGAAGACGCATCATCTGCTCCAAAGAGGCCGCGGAACAATTGTCCGAGCGGAATCGTTGTGCCTCCCATCGTCATGCTGATTAAAATCAAACCCACGACAAGAACGAACGATAGAGCAACCAGAGGTGGGAACCCTATTTTTATCGGCCTTACGCCTGCCCCTAGTGAATGCTGCCCTCCGGAACCGCTTACCCCTTTCATCTTTTTTAACACAAGCCAGACTAAGCACGGGGCTCCGATCAGCGCCATTACCGCTCCAATAGGCATCTCCCCGACGCTGCTTTTGACAACCCGGGATAATACATCCGCTGTTGTAATTAAAACCGCTCCCCACAAAGCCGCGCCTGGAAGCAGCCAGCTATGTTTTCGAAATCCGACCAATCGAACCAAATGCGGAGCAACCAAACCAACAAAACCAATCGGGCCGACCACACTTACAACAACAGCGGCAACAAGCACTGCCAGGGCAAGACCTATAAATCTCGTCAGATCCACCTTATGGCCTAACGAACGCGCTGTCGCTTCATCCAAATCAAGCACATCGAAAAATCTGCCAAACACGGATGCCACAAGCAAAATACCTGCTACCCATGGCCATACATAATAAACGCCATCCATATCCATCTGCACTAAGCTGCCCGCGCCCCACAAGAACAAATTCTGTGTTTCCGTTGCTTTGAAAATATGTATGGCTCTTGTAACCGACTCAATGACCAATGATACAATCATGCCTGCCAACACTAGACGGATCGGAGTCGCTTTTCTGCCTCCTCCGAGAACATAAGCGATGGAGGCAGCTAACATGCCGCCTGCCGCCGCAAACAGAAGAGGTGAAGTCGAAAGTACGGAAGGAAAAAATGCCGTTCCCAGCACAACTACAAAATAAGCTCCGGAATTAATGCCAAGCGTATCTGTAGATGCAAGCGGGTTCTTTGTAATCGTCTGCAGCAGCGTACCTGCCACAGCCAGCCCTGCCCCGGTCAAAAAACCAAGTACAGTTCTAGGGATTCGCAAATCCCAGATCATGTTGTGATTAGGCACATCTTGTCGATGGAGTAACGCGTCAACGACAGATTTTACAGCAATTTCTGCTTCTCCAAAACATAAGCTAACAAAAAATAGAATAAAAAGGGCGGCGATGCCGCCCCCGAATACGCCGATGATTTTCCAGGCGATGTGGTCGTGAAATATTTTTTTCTCATTCATCATCTCATTCATCCATGTGCACCATTATTTCGTTAAAGAATCAACAACACGTTCTACAAGTGCTTTGGATGAGAGGGGTCCGCCAAAAGTCCAGGTGCTTCCATCAATCTGGTAAGTCCGTTTCTCTTTTACGAAATTCAGCCCGTTCCAAACCGCGTTATCTTTGACCGGTTCACCAAACACATTATCATCGTCCTGCACGATATAAATAAAATTCGAGTCTGTAACTGAAGGCAGCGCTTCAATCGTTGAATCCGTAAATCCGTATTTTTCGAATTTTTCCGATTTCCAATCGTTTTTAAGTCCAATGCGATCTAAGGTTTGAGACACCGTAGATGTGTCGGTAAACAAACGCACAGTTGCGGCCTCCTGACTGCTGAATGCTTGGGCAATGACATAATTCAAGTCTGCTTTGCCTGCAGCAGCAAGCATTTCCTTAGCTTCGGCATAATACTGATCAAGGTCTGCCCACACCTTTTCCGCTTCGGCAGTCTTGCCTACGGCAAGTGCGGTCTTGTTAAAAATATTTTCCATCTCGGTATAAGCATCGCCCTCATTCGGATAAGGGTCAAATTCAATCGTTGGAGCGATCGCATTTAACTGGTCATAAATCGCAGCATTATTGTCCGTATTCGAAATAATTAAGTCAGGCTTTAAAGCTGCAATCGTCTCCAAATTGGGCTCCCAGCGCAAGCCAACATCCTGAACATCAGGAGCTAATGCCGCATCCGCAGTGACCCATTTCGTATATTCTGCATTATCGGCATTTCCAACAGGTTGCACGCCTAACGCAATAAGGTTCTCCGTAAAAATCCATTCCAGCACAACAACACGTTGTGCCGGTTTTTCCAATACTGTCTCGCCTTTGTTATGTTTAATCGTAATAGGCCCTGTTGATGAAGTATCTCCAGCCGATGCTGTATTTTCAGATGATGTTGTACTATTTGCATCTTTTGCTGTGCTCGTATTTCCGGCACTTGAATTGCCACATGCGGCCATAATTAGCATGACTACTAGAGTGAGCATTACTACGCTAAGCTGTTTTTTCATCTCTGTCATTTCCCCCAATTTCATTAAGTAATCGCCTTTTTTGTACTTTTCTTTATGTCTTCGCATTAACTGCGGGCCGACTGCGACCATCAACCCATCTGACGAAACCAGATCTTAGGCAGAGGAACTAAACGACTTGAAATCCACTGCTGACAGATTAGGATTAACGTCCTATGATCTCACCTGCCTACTGATAATGGTTATCACTTCCCTATATATTAATTGATAATGATTGTCAAAATCAACTGAAATCTTTCAACTAGAAAATGATCTATTGAATTCGCAAACGAGGATATTACAAATGGACAAATCAAGACAAAAAAGCTTTCGCCTCATAAAGAGATGAAAGCCTTGCTTCTGCAGTACCCCTCCACAGGAATTCCTGTCTGGACTCTTCGCTTCGTAACTGATAACAGTAGTCGGCCAGCCCATGCGAGGAATAGCTCTACATAGCCTGACTTGTCGCACAACTGCTAACTCTCCGCACGGGGAGTAACGCCTAGTGCCAAGGCCCACATCAGTCGGCTGGAGGTTTCAATCCATACTCCCGCAAGGGGAGTAACCTTAATTGTACAACATAAATTTCGACAAATAAAGGTTTCAATCCATACTCCCGCAAGGGGAGTAACGGTTCCTGATATTCTTACCATGAGAGCAAAGGCGTTTCAATCCATACTCCCGCAAGGGGAGTAACACTAGAGGTGCGGCGCAGTACATCTGTAATTTCTTTTTGGTTTCAATCCATACTCCCGCAAGGGGAGTAACATATCCATCGACGGCAAGGATATCAAGCTTTCGAGTTTCAATCCATACTCCCGCAAGGGGAGTAACCTGGACGACTTGCAGATAACGCTCCAGGACCGTGAGTTTCAATCCATACTCCCGCAAGGGGAGTAACTTCGCCTTTGGGGACGAATTGGGGGCGAGCTTTAGGGTCGTTTCAATCCATACTCCCGCAAGGGGAGTAACGGGTGGTTTAGATATGGGGATGTAAGCCGCCATCATTGTTTCAATCCATACTCCCGCAAGGGGAGTAACGGAATTTCTGGCTCTGGCTTCTCTTCGATTACTGGTTTCAATCCATACTCCCGCAAGGGGAGTAACAGCAGGCGTTTTCAGCCCTTATCCCATAAGGGCTCCGAGGCCCAAAAGTGCGAACCTCGAATTCCGTATGATTTTACATGGGTCAATTTTAGGGTAAAACCGCTAAAAGCCGCGTCAAACCTGGTGGTGCGAATCTCCCAGGGAAATCATGTGCGCTTGGGGTTCGCACCTGCCGTCTTCAGCATATCCTTATTTTACATAATACGTTTTACGTGTCAATTCCATTTGAATTAAACATCTTCACGTAAGCTAAATGTGGGAACAGGATCGGCTTATTGATCAGCATCAGCAACTGATTGAGCTAAAACGTAAAGGTAAGCAAACCGATTTCCTGTTATTCGTAACAGGACCTCATTCAAGCAAATGAACACAAAAAGAGCCCTCACCTCATACAAAAGGCGAAGGCTACGCTCTGCAGCACCACTCATCATGAAGAATTTTTACCCGGGTCTTCACTGCAGCCCCCGTCACTGGATTCGAATATCACCTGAAGTTGCCCGTACTTTGATTACATCCGTCGTCTCTTGCCGGGAATCCGGTGCCTTGATATGTCCGGAAGTGGTCTTCAAGTCGAAGAATCCCTTGAACTCCGGATCGGGCGACAAAGTCACATCACCCGTACGGACGGAGATATCCAGGCTGTCCGAACGTTGCCCTGTCAAGGTAATGTTGCCGGAGGTCGATTTAAACACACCTTTTCCGGTAAACCGGTCAAACCTGATATTGCCCGAATGCAGCGTGGTATCGGCCGAGCCGTCGACATCAACGGCGGTAATGCTACCGGAAGTCGATTGCATCTTCAGGGCGCCCTTCAGGCCTTCCACCTTGATATCGCCGGAGTGCAGTTGGATTTCCGTATCCCCCTGGACCCGCTCCGCCGTGATATCCCCGGATTTGGAAGTTAGACTCAACCGTCCGGCGGTGATCGCTTCCGCGCGCAGATTGCCGGAAGAAACGGACAAGTCGATATTTTCCGCCTTCAAGCCGGTAAAGCTGGTCTTGCCGGAGCCCGATGTATAGCTGATCTGCTGCAGCCGGGCGTCATCCGCCAGCGCTACAATCATCCGCAGCTTAATGGACTTGTAGTTGGGAGAGACTAATTTCACATCCCTCTGCAGTGGCAGCTCCAGCCCATTGCCCGTGATCTCTGTCGCTTTCAACTGATCGATCGTGTTTTGCTGCATATTGCCGCTGACTTCCACGTAGTTGGAGCCGTCGGGGCTGGCGATGAACTCCATGTCCACGTCATACTCGCTATCGACGACGAGCGTACTCAGCTCGTCCTGCGCAAACGTCCATTTCTGCTCGTGAGCGGGCAACTTGTCGACAACATCGAGCGACTGACAAGCCGTTCCGGCGAAGCTCAAGACGATCAGTGCGATTCCTATAAAATACCACTTTTTATTGTTCATGATTAATTCTCTCCTCAATGTTCGGATATAATAGCACATATAAACGTTGTTAGCCGAATCGAATCCGTAAACATATACCGGCTCACATGCCTTAATATATGCGTTCGATTTTGTATCCTTTTTTCTCGAGTTCACCTGGGACACTCGGATCAATCACAACATGTGCAGAACCGACCATAACAAAATAAGTCTGTCCACCGTCATTCTGAAAAAATTCATCAAGTTTGTTTGCCATATCAATCTTTCTATGCAGCACCTCGTGGCGCTCCAATTCAATTGAGCCATGAAACATGCCGGGGTGTACAGATAAATTGAATTGCATAGGCAGCTACATACTAAGAGCTACCGTCTAGCAACGCGTTCCATCGCAATCGTGTTGCGCGCTCCATACTGGCTGCAACGGCGCAGAGCCCGAACGTGATGTTGAGCCAGATCGGCAGAGCAATGGGCGAGTTGAAGTTCCCGAAGCGCTCAGCTATCGGGGGCACCTGAGAGACTGCATCAATGACCTGAGGGATAGCAAGAAGAATAGGGATAATCAACATGATCAGCGACAAAAATCCGATCCAGCGGCTCAACGCCGGGTGCTCGCGTTCAAGACGGGCGCGCCGTCCTTCGGCGGAACGCTCGTCCGGGGAGAGCTGCTGCTTGCTTCCCTCGGTGGTAACATAGTCGCAACGCTTAAAGCCGAAAGCGGAGCCCTCTACGATAATCATTCCTCCCGGCACGGGGAAGGCCGCGGGGAGTTTGGACTCGGCGTGATGCTTGCCATCGAGGTACAGGTGGGCCTTGCCCTTACCGTCGTCCGTCTGAAACTGTTGCCAATACGGGACGTCAACGGCGAAGACCGTTTGTCGGCCATCATCGTTGGTCAACGTGAGGTAAAACAGGGCACGGTTGAGCGGTTGCCACCATCGAAAAGGCTTTAGTGAACGCCCGTTCCCTGCCTTGACTCGTTGCGCAGCTTTGCGCCACTTATGGTTCTTGATCATTTTAGGCTCCTTTTCAACTGGAATATTCTGAAGAACAGTGACAAAGGCCTGCCGCAAAAACTTTGGTTAACTGCAGCTGCTCACTCCCCAACGTTGGGTTCACAACGCCGTTATATATCTCACTCTCGTTTTTTTATTTGATCATTTTTAAAACGCTCTTAATCATCTTTTCACTGTAATCTTCAAGGTTTAGCTTATTTTCATATTGAGGCAATGACATCGATCCTGATATGGCACCTCGAATGACAATTGCTATCACTTGAGGGTCGAAGTCACCAAATTCTTTAGCTTCTTGTCCTTTATAAAGAATCTCTCTCAACAAAACATTTAATTCATCTTCCTCATGAACTTCTGCCCGATAATAAGGGACGTTGTCTGGTGTACGACCATTAAAAATAATTTCAAGTAACGCATTGTTATATCCACGGTTTGTACCCTGATATGCCAAGCTTGCTTCTATAAAAGTCATTAATTTCTCCATATACGGTTGTTTCTGTTCCACTTTTCCCTTAATAAAGGCTCGCTCTTGCTCAACCAAATACATCAAAGTATTTCTCATCAAATCTTCCTTACCAGAGAAATGATAAGATATAAGCCCTGTACTTATGTTTGCTTTATTTGCTATTTTGGAAAGACTTGTGCTGTTATATCCAATTTCTATCAAAACCTCTATAGCAGCTTTAATGATTTGTTCTCTCCGTGCATCAGCTATCAAAGATTGTTTGTTTTCCATTTATTCATCTCCCTTTTTGTTATTTGATTGTTCATTTTTTATTTTGGTCGATCAATCAATTTTTATTCTAAATACTTTTCTGTCCCCTGTCAATGTTCTGTAGGGAGCTCTACTGTTGAAAAAAAGTCAAAGGACGGCCTGCGGAATCAAAATCAAAAAAACGGACCAGGCAAAGAACTCATCATTGCCGATCCGTTTATTTTTTCATCCACTTCTGTTTCTTCGTCAGATGGTGAGCAAATAAAAGATACCCAACCTCCGAACTTACTTTTTGTAAGCGTTAAAACAGGAAGCGCCGGAATCCCGGTTATGTTTGATGGCCCAAATACACTTTCTGGCTCGTGCATCCATCGGACACTCAAGAAGCAGCCCTCTTTACTGGATAGGTTCCTTCCGCAAGGGGAGTAACCACAGTGTGGATCACATGAAAAAGGATTGGGGTGACATTTCAATCCATACTCCCGCAGGGGGAGTAACTCTTTGATGAGCTCGATATTTGCTGGGCCATCATGTTTCAATCCATACTCCCGCAGGGGGAGTAACCATATTGCTTATGATAAGAGGTAGGAAATTAATCACTAAGTTTCAATCCATACTCCCGCAGGGGGAGTAACTATACGGCATATACACTTGAAAATCTCCTGAACAATGGTTTCAATCCATACTCCCGCACGGGGAGTAACACGAAACGGCCTGGATGCAATTCGGTAATTTCCTCCCAGTTTCAATCCATACTCCCGCACGGGGAGTAACCACATGCCATTTAACAAATGTCCCCAGCGCCTGCCCGTTTCAATCCATACTCCCGCACGGGGAGTAACCGGCGCTTTTATATTGAAGGGGACAATTTGGGGACAGTTTCAATCCATACTCCCGCAAGGGGAGTAACGACGAACTAATACAAGCTCTTATCGATTCAATTGTTTCAATCCATACTCCCGCAAGGGGAGTAACCTTTTTACCATTGTCAAAAATACGCTAATAAACTAGTTTCAATCCATACTCCCGCAAGGGGAGTAACCATTTGGCACACGAGCGAGGGCCAACAGGGTATGGTTTCAATCCATACTCCCGCAAGGGGAGTAACAGCGGGCGTTTTCAGCCCTTGTCCCATAAGGGCTCCGAGGCCCAAAAGTGCGAATCCCGAATTTCATATGATTTTACACAGGTCAATTTTAGGCTAAAACCGTGAAAAGCCGCGTAAAACCTGGTGGTGCGAATCTCCCAGGGAATTCATGTGCGCTTGGGGTTCGCACCTGCCGTCTTCAACATATCCTCATTTTACATAATACGTTTTACGTGTCAATTCCTTTTGCAACGTAAGGGTAAGATACGTATTTTCAACGGCTTTTCCGCTAGGCTCCTGCCGCCATAACATTATGTGACGATATCCCACTTGCGGAATAAGACGAGTGAACAAGCTCCTTCGGCAAAAGCGCAAATGCCCAGCGATTTCGGGCCAGGATAAATCCGGCCGGTAAGGACATATTCGCCATCGCCGATAAATACCTCCACTGAGCTTTTATCGACGAAAATGCGCAGCTCCAAACGGCCATCATCCTGTCCGAGGTACACTCTCCGCTCGCCCCCAGGCCCGATCCCAGAACGGTCACGGTTGAAACGGAACAGGCCGTCGCCGGGACGGTACGACAGCACCGTCTCCTCGCCGCCGCCCACCCGCAGCTTTAAACCGAATTCCTCGGTTTTTCCGGCTTCAAATTCAAATACGGCCTGCAGTTCATAACTGTCGCCCCCCGTCTCCAGAGTCTGCTCGCCTGTCAGCACCGTAACAGGCTGCTCGAACAGATTGGAACGGTATTTCTCTGTCTCTTCCAGTGGGCGGAACAGCAACCGGCCGCCGTCGATGACCACCTCACGCGGCAGGCTCATCGCACCAGCCCAATGATGCCCCTGCTGGGTCGGCATGTCCGACTCCCACATATCCATCCAACCGATGATGATACACCGTCCCTTGTCATCCACCGTTGACTGCGGGGCGTAGAAATCAAACCCGTGGTCTACCGGCGCATACCGCTCTGCCGTAAAGGTCCCGGCAACCGGATCAAAATCACCGATACCGTACATGGTCGAATGCAGGTTGCGGTAAGCTTCTCCCTGGGCTGGCATGCGCTGCGGGGAGAGCATAAATACGTGCCGGCCCCCAAGCGGAAACAAGTCCGGGCATTCCCAATTGTCGCCGAAACGCCCGTCACTCCTAGCAAGCACATTGACATATGTCCAGCTGCGCAGGTCATTTGAGCGGTATAGCAATACCAATCCGTTTCCTTTGGCATCATTCGACCCAAGAACAGCGTAATATTGATCGCTATGCCTGAACACTTTAGGGTCACGAAAATCTTTACGGCTGACCATCGACGGAACAGCATCATAACCGATAACCGGGTTGCCTTCCCATTTTTCGAACGTCACCCCGTCCTCCGACAGGGCAATGCCCTGTGACTGCTTGTAATCCTGATCTTTGTCCGGTCCGGTCACGACATGCCCCGTATACATGAGGACAAGCTTGCCGTCCTGCTCGATGGCGCTGCCGGAGAAGCAGCCGTCCCGGTCGAACACACCGTCGGGAGCCAAGGCAACCGGCAGGTAATCCCATTTCATAAGATCGTGGCTGACGGCATGCCCCCAGTGCATCGGTCCCCATACCGGCTCATACGGGTAATGCTGGTAGAACAAGTGATACTGCTCTTTATAGTGGATAAATCCGTTCGGATCGTTCATCCAGCCATACTCGGCCATCAGATGGTAGTTCAGCCTGTAATCTGGACGAAGCAAATGCTCCGATTGGGCGATAAATTGATCAGCTTGCTCTCTCGTATACCTTCTAGTCTGTTTGATAAGGCATCCTACCCTTTTCGTTTATTTAATCGAACCTTGCATCACACCCCGAATTATATACTTCTGGGCGAACAGATAGATGATAATGACCGGAAAAATCGTCAATACCAGGCTGGCCATCAGCGGACCGTAATCCACCGTGTAGGTTCCGTAAAAGTTATATGTGGACAGCGGCAGCGTCCTTTGCTCCGGATCGACAAGAATAAGTGAAGGCAGCAGAAAGTCATTCCAAATCCACAGCACATTCAGAATGGAGATGGTCGCCGTCGTCGGCATCAGTACCGGGAACACGATGCGGAAGAAGGTCTGAACCCGCGTACAGCCGTCAATCAGCGCCGCTTCTTCCAGTTCCTTGGGAACCCCTTTCACGAATCCATGATAAATGAAAACGGCCAGCGAGCTGCCAAAACCGATGTACATGTAAATCAGCGACCACTTGCTGTTCAGCAGACCAAGTGATCCATAAATTTTCACCAACGGAATCATGATGGCCTGAAACGGAATGATCATGGAAGCCACCATCAGCAGAAACGTATATTGGTTTACTTTGTTGTTGTTTCTGACAAAATAATGAGCTGTCATCGCCGCGAACAGCGAGATCAACAGGACACTTAACACCGTTATCATCAATGAGTTGGTAAAAGCGTCGATATAATTCATTTTCTCGAGCGCATACGTATAGTTGGCCATTTTGAAGCTGTCAGGAAGCGATAACGGATTAGCGGTGATGGCCGTGTTCTCCTTGAACGAATTGATCAGCAGGAAAACGAACGGCACGATAAACAATATAAGCATGACGGTCAGCACCATGAATTTAAGCACACTGAAGGCAGCTTTTTGGCTTGCCATTACGCTTCCACCTCCAGCTTCTTGCTAAAATAAACCTGCAGCAGCGTAATGAGGGCAACCATCAGGAAAAGCACGAATGCTTCGGCTTGGCCCACACCATAATCACGGGAAAGGAATGCCTTTTCATACACATGCATCGACACCATTTTTGTACTGCCGAACGGCCCGCCTTTCGTGAGCGCGAGGTTCACATCATAGACCATAAATCCCCGCTGCAGGGACAAAAATATACATACGATGAATGAAGGGACCATCAGGGGCAGCACCATTTTCCGTAGTTTGATCCAGCCGCTCGCCCCATCTATGCTTGCAGCCTCCATAATATCATCCGGCACACCAGTCAAGCCTGCGATGTAAATGACCATCATGTAACCAGCGTTTTGCCACACCGTTACCATGACGAGCGCCCAGAACGCTTTATCAGGATCAGCCAGCCAAGTTGCGCTAAGGGACTGGATGCCGGCATTTTGACCCAAATAAACAAGCACAAAGTTGAAAATAAACTGCCAGATAAAACCGAGCACAATACCGCCGACCAGGTTGGGCAGGAAAAATCCTACCCTGAAAATGCTCTGCCCCTTCAACCCTTTGGTGAGTACGTATGCCAGCATAAAAGCGATGACATTGATAAGCACGACGGTATAAAACACATATTTCAGCGTCAAACCAAACGATTTCCAAAAGTCAGCATCCCGGAAAACAGCCAGGTAGTTTTGCATACCTACCAATGATTGTGTTGTCGAAATACCATCCCAGTTCGTAAACGTCAGGTAAATGCCATATAAAAACGGAATGATCATTACCGTAGTGAAGGCAAACAAGGTAGGTCCGGTAAACAGCAGCCGTAAACGCAGCCGGTTCCACACTCCTTTTTCCGCAATCATGATGATCCCTCTCTTTATTCCGGTTTTCTCTCCCATTTGAGGCGGTTGGAAAAGATCTTATTTTACGGTTTTCCAGTAGTCTTCGATCTCTTTGGCCAGCGTTGCGCGGTCGCCCTGTTTCGCCAAATATTTTTGCATGGACGATCCCGTCTTTGCCCAATGGTCGGCAGGCAGCATACTCATCGAAGGTTCTGACTTGCCTCTTGCCATGTAATCCTGAATGGACTTGCCGAGCGGATCGGCCGCAGGCAGTGTAATATTTTTGAACGCCGGGATAATGTTCGCTTGATTCACAAGGAAATCCTGACCTTTTTCATCATAAACGATCCAGTTCAGGAACTTCTTCGCCGCCTCCTGCTGTTGCGGGGTAGCTTTCTCCTTGTCAATGACAATACGTTTGGATACGGCGGACGAAATTTCCTGATTGCCGTAATCATCGGCATTATTGCTGATCGGTACAGGCAGAAAGCCGTATTCTTGGTTTGCGGTATCAAAACTGCTAATTTGCGGCCATGCCCAGTTGCCCATGAACCAGATGCCGACTTCCCCTTTGCCGAGCAGCTCCGGTCCCCGTTCATACGTTCCTGCCAGCGGAGAAGCTTGGTCAATGTTATATTTCATCATCACGTCGAAGGTATCCATCAGACCGTTGAATACCGGATTGTTGGCCAAGTTGGCCTGGCCTGCCTTCAGTGAAGTTATGAATTTGTCCACTTCCACCATGTCTTTGTTCTGTCCGGCATAGGCCAAAGGCAAGTAATGAGCGCCCAGCGACCAGTCCATCGGCGAGATCACCAGTGCTTTTTTCCCGGATGCCTCAATTTGCTGGAACAGCTTTTCGAGATCATTTCTGGTTTTGATTGTGGCCGGATCAAAGCTTCCGCCCACCGCTTTATCAACAACAGCCTTGTTGTAGATGAATCCGTAGCCCTCTATAGCTAGCGGAAAAGCGTAGTTTTTACCGTCAAACGTAGTTTCATTGGTAGCGTTCTCAAGCGTATCCGCATTCCATTTCTCCCCGCTCAGATCGAGGATGCGGTCCTTGAATTTCTCGACATCACTTGTATCCAGCATCATCATCGTTGGCGGGTTGCCTGACGCATATAATGCCGAAGCACGCTCAAATGGAGATGTACCGGCCGCAACCGGCTGGATTTCCACTGTAATGCCCAGATTGTCCTCCTGAAATGCTTTGGCGGCATCCTCGAGCTGTGATAGAATTTCACCTTTGGAGTTCAGCAGCGTAATTTTCACATTTCCCGAATCCCCTGTTGCTCCTCCGGACGCCGAATTACTTTCTCCTGCAGAGCCGCCGCAAGCAGACATCACCATTACCAAAAGAAGCAGCATGACCATCCATTGAACCCTTTTGAATTTCGCCGTCACTTGTTATCCCCCTATTTTCATAATGATCTGAGCATATTGTGAAGCGCTTACAATCGAATTATATGTCAAAGGTTTAACCTATGTCAATCGTTTGACATATCAAACCTTTGACACTCTTTAGGAAGACGTCTATCGACGTATGTTCACAGAAACCAGACCACGTTTAGACGGGGCTCGCTCAGGTTCTCGTTTGTACGTTTTTTCGTATAATAGCGTAGGATGGAGACCGCTCGGGCTTTCAGTTGTACGTTTTTTCGTACAAAAACCTGGGACCGAGGCCCCCCAGGACCTCAGTTGTACGTTTTTTCGTACAAAAGCCTGGGACCGAGGACCCTCAGGACCTCAGTTGTACGTTTTTTCGTACAAAAGCCTGAGAGGTAGGTTTCTTCAGAAATCGCGAGTGGTTCCTTTGATTGACGGCTGCTTCTTTCGAATTTCAAGTATGGATATACACGCAGCAATTCCGGAAAAGCGGAGCGTTCGCCTTTGGCCCGAAGGGTCAACAGCGATTGCAGGAATGCTTCGTTCTCGTAGTGCCTCAGAACACCAACAAGGAACTCTCCAATCAATGAACCTCCCGGGATTTTCCCATCTCATTAGGCAATTAGGTGGTAGCCCGCTCAATAAGCTCAACCGGCAGCAGATTCATGGGCTCTACCCTCTCTCCCTCCGCCTGTTTACGAATCAACTCAACCGCCAGTCTGCCGATATCCGCGATCGGCTGTCTTATCGATGTCAGCTCCGGCGTCAGCCAGGATGCAACGCTTACATCGTCGAAGCCTACAATGCGCACATCTTGCGGCACACGTCTACCTGTGCGCATACATTCTTTCATCGCAACTGCAGCGATGATATCACTCGTTGCGAAGACTCCGTCGACATCCGGATGTTCTTGAACAAGCTGACGGATGATGCGTTCGTAATCTTTTTGCGCGAACACGTTCAAATCCGTTTGCACGATCACATGCTCTGCACCATGCTTGTTCACAACATCCCGGAATGCGTCTGTCCGCTGATTGGACAACATGTTGAGCTCCAGATTTCCACATATATGCGCAATTTTCCGGCAGCCCTTGCGAATGAGCAGCTCCGTGGCCAACTCGCCGCCACGGTAATTGTCCGAAGAAATGTAAGGAATATGCGGATCAATTTGTCTGTCAAATGTCACAATCGGTGAATTCAGGTGACGATACTCGTCCACTTCCAGCGTATGGCTGCCCATAATGATGCCATCGACCCGGTTGCGTTTCAGCATGTCGATATATACTTTTTCCTTAACAGGGTCCATATGTGAATTGCACAGCAGCACCTTGCAATCATGCTGATAGGCATAATACTCCACCTGATTGGCAAGCTCGCTGAAAAAAGGATGCGCAACATTCGGAATAATCAGGCCGATAATATTGGACTGCTTGCGGAGCAGGGAACGTGCGATTTCATTCGGTTGGTAATTAAGCTCATCCATTGCGTCGAACACTTTTTTGCGGGTCGTTTCGCTGATATATCCCCGGTTATTCATAACACGGGATACGGTCGTGACAGATACCCCCGCTTTTAAAGCCACATCGTGAATTGTCGCCATATGAACCTCTTTCACACAAAATAAAATACATACAAAACTATACCCTCTCTCCTCAGCTTATACAACTTTGCTGTACTGGATGGGTTCCAGAGTGAATCGATGACAGGCAATTTTATTATGACACTAGATGACATATTTAAAGCCCATAATGTAGGAGACAGAACACGAAAGGAGCAACAAATGATGAAACCTCTAGAGGGAAAAGTAGCTTTGGTGGCAGGTGCAACACGCGGCGCAGGCCGCGGAATCGCCATCGAATTAGGAGCAGCCGGTGCCACGGTATATGTGACAGGACGCACGACAAGAACGCAGCGCTCCGAGTATAATCGCCCCGAAACGATTGAAGAAACCGCCGAACTGGTGTGCAGCGCAGGCGGCCAGGGAATAGCAGTTCAAGTGGACCATCTGAATCCTGACCAGGTTCAAGCTCTAATGGCACGAATTGAAAATGAACAGGGAAAACTGGACATTCTGGTCAACGATGTGTGGGGAGCCGAATATTTGGCAGAATGGGACGTGCCTGTATGGGAGCATTCGCTGGAACGGGGTTTGCGCATGCTGCGGCTTGCGGTTGACACGCATATTATAACAAGCCATTTTGCCCTGCCGCTGTTAATCCGCAACAAAAACGGACTGGTCGTTGAAATGACTGACGGCACGGCAGAGTACAATGATCAAAACTACCGTTCATCACTGTTCTACGATCTGGCCAAGTCCTCTGTTATTCGAATGGCTAAGGCTTTAGCCCATGAGCTTGCGCCATTTAACTGCACCGCGGTAGCTTTGACTCCGGGCTGGATGCGGTCTGAAATTATGCTTGATCACTTTGGCGTTACAGAAGAAAACTGGCGTGATGCTACGGCAAAGGAACCTCATTTTATCATCTCGGAAACACCCCACTTTGTCGGACGTGCTGTGGCCGCTCTAGCTGCAGATCCGGAAGCAGCACGCTGGAACGGTCATTCGGTTTCAAGTGGTCAGCTCGCACAGGTATATGGTTTTTATGATCTCGATGGCTCCCAGCCGGACTGCTGGCGTTATCTTGTAGAGGTGCAGGAGGCGGGCAAACCAGCGAATGCTGCGGGTTACCGCTAAGTTCTATATAAATGCTAATGGCGGCCAAATGGCCGTCATTTTTCACCTGCAAGAAGGTGGAAGAGAATTTTTTTGGGGAGGTAGTGATTGGAGCCTTTAATTTATTTCACTCGTTTAAGATTTCGATTTTACTTCTGTGTAGGGGGAAATACTCGAACACCACGTCGTCGGACGGTCCTTGTGTTTCAGCCGCACTCATGGATAGGGAGTAACCTTAGACGTACTCCGCCTAACAAGGTTCAAGAATGTTTCAATCCATACTCCCGTGTAGGAAGTAACAAGCTGGAGTACCGTAACCTAGTGCATCTTCCCGGAAATAACGCAACCGTTAGTGGACAACGCCACGTTGTGTAATTACGCTCATGCAGTCATCTCTAACCGTCGGCTCATTTCCAGAACGAAGCGCTAGGGTATAAGCTCCCCGAGTGAGGGAATCCAGTGTGAACCTTAGCCTCGAAGGATCGATTTGCCCGGCACATTGCTTTGCTAACGGTTGCCACCGCGCTTATCCGGCAGAGAAGAGCAGGGTTTCTTTTTTTACGGTTGTATGCGCGCCTATTTAGGGAAACAGCCCCCTCTACCTGCGGAAAAATAGGAAATAGGCTCGATGGCAACCGTTGTAGCTTGTCATGCCCCGTTTTTATCCAAATAGCGTCGCATACAACCGTTAGCGTGTTCGCGCTTTTACACGCACTCACACCTATCTCCTAGTGCATCTTCTTGGAAATAACGCAACCGTTAGTGGACAACGCCACGTTGTGTAATTACGCTCGTGCAGTCACCTCTAACTGTCGGCTCATTTCCAGAGCGAAGCACTAGCCGAAATGGGGGGAGTCCACCCAATCATACGATCCAAATTTGCGGCCATACGCTTCATTTCAATCCATACTCCCCAGCGGGGAGTAACTATGACCTACAAATGCGCAAGGTGGCGCTCTTAATTTCAATCCATACTCCCCAGCGGGGAGTAACGTGGTTGCCGTCCCTGAAGTAGCCTCTGCCGCAGATTTCAATCCATACTCCCCAGCGGGGAGTAACCTGCTGCGTGCGGTAGGGGATATTGCCAAGGATCATGTATTTCAATCCATACTCCCCAGCGGGGAGTAACGGTGGGCTGCTTGTTCGGATGCAATCAGTTTCTCATTTCAATCCATACTCCCCAGCGGGGAGTAACGCCGCTCAAATAGATTCGTGGTAATATTTTCTCAACATTTCAATCCATACTCCCCAGCGGGGAGTAACAGCGGGCTGTTTCGGCCCTTGTCCTGTAAGGGCTCGCAGGCCTAAAAGTGCGAACCCCCGAATCAGGTATCATTTAAAGCAGGCCATTTTTCAAAAAAAACCGTGAAAAACCGCATGAAATCTGGTGGTGCGAATCCCCCGGGAATTTCATGTGCGCTTGGGGTTCGCACTCACGGCTACCCACAGCCCAAGTTACCTTTCTATCTCGAGCCCTGATCAGACTCAGATTCTAATGGCTCAGATCGAGAAGGAACAAACAAAGATTGGACAACGCCCGGCCCCCCTTTTACTTCACATCATGACAATGCTTAGCCGGATCATCAGGGCTACATATAGCTCTTTTCCACATGTTCCATGAGCTTGGGAACGTCACGTAAGGAGTATTTACATACCCAATGTAGCACGCCGTAAGTTGCAGCGTCCAATTGAATTTTGCGATAAAACCAGCAATCGGCGGTACTATTACAAGGTCAATTGATATAAAACGTGTCGAGACCCTGCAATCCCTCCTGCTGTATCATTTTTAATATTATTGCATTAAACTCCTTTACTGGTTCAAAGTAGGATTCCACTGCCTCCCTAGTTATGTTAACCGTAGGTTTATAGTCAGCATCCTGCCTGTCATCCATCAAACGATTGTACATCTTAGCTAAATCAGAGCCAATCAACCCTTGCTTAAACAGCTCCTTGCCTACCCACGCTCTAACTTGAGTGTGTTTATTTTCCGAGACCTCTCTATGTACCATTAAAGCTGAGACGGACTGGAAAGCAGAATAATAAAGGGAAGCTATGGCTGCCGGATAATCTTCATTCTCAAAAGAATACACAGCAGCTGAATATTTCCCCTTAGCTCTTTTTAGGAACGACTTGACTGCCTCATCTTTAAAAGACAACCTGAACACCATCCTTCAAAATATTGCTTTTAAAAGTAGGTAATACTTTCCCTGAGTCCCAATCGTCTTTGTTAAAATACGTTACGCTTATAGGCGGCTCGTAGCATGGATTTACATCAAAAAGCATATCCGACAAATAGTGTCTATTTTCAGGATGATCCTCCAATTCTGTCAAAACAAGCAAGTCTATGTCACTTTCCTGTTCAAAGTCCCCCCGTGCTTTTGACCCAAAAAGGATTGCCTCTCTTACTTTAAAAGGACCTTCGATTCTGTGTAATACCTCTGCCAAAGCTAGCTTCTCTTTCTCTACAAGGAAATTCAGGTTAGATATTTCTGAGCTGCGCATAAACCTCATACCACCTTAACATGTCCCATATAGGGAGTAATATAAAACGGGTTATGGAAGCCATGTTCTGGGATGCGTTTCAATCCATACCCCCACAAGGAGAGTAACGAGCTGCTCAGTGTTTTTACAGAAGTCCAATCCGTGTTTCAATCCATACTCCCGCAGGGGGAGTAACGATTCTTGGGAACCTATTATCTCACGAAATCGTTGTTTCAATCCATACTCCCGCAGGGGGAGTAACTTCCAGGCGTTGGCCTTCTGATTGGTCAGTGGGTCGTTTCAATCCTTACTCCCGCAGGGGGGAGTAACTTCATTTCTCGTCAAATCTTCCCCAAGCAGTGAGTTTCAATCCATACTCCCGCAGGGGGAGTAACAGCGGGCGTTTTCAGCCCTTGTCCCGTAAAGGCTCCGGGGCCAAAAAGTGCGAATCCCGAATTTCGTATGATTTTACACAGGCCAATTTTAGGCTAAAACCGTGAAAAGCCGCATGAAATCTGGTGGTGCGAATCTCCCGGGGATTTCATGTGCGCTTGGGGTTCGCACTCACGGCTGCCTACAGCCCAAGTTGCCTTTCCACCACCCTATAGTAGCATAAATCCATCCTGAAAATAAGCAGCCGCAAACGTATATTTGCCTCTTTCAAACCCGGCCCAGGGCCTCGACGATAGCAACATTCTCTGCTTGCAGCCACATGTCCCCAACTATGCAGCCGCCATAAAACGACAAGCCTCGACGCAGCGGCGGCACGCTTCCACACACTGCTGGCAGTGGTCGGCTTATGCCTGCTGCATCAGGCGGCATGCCGCAGATCAGCTTACGGACGAATCCCCTAGGGCGGACAATCTCCGTTGGATCTCTTCCTTCTCAAAATGCTCACCAATGAATACGGCTACATCCTGCACTTCGCCCTGCGGGTCAATTTTCATAAAATCCGATTCCCGGTAAGCATACTGAAACAAGAACCTTCCGCTCGTATCATGAAACGTCAAAATTCCTTTGGCCCGGTAAATATCACGGGGCAGCTCCTGCAACAGCTTTTCAAAATCCACACTGTTGACAGGTCCTGCAAAATAATGGGTATACGCCATCACATGCGAATGTGAATCATGCGGCTCATGGGCTGCATGTTCGTGACTGCCACTGCTATCACTGCAGCCACAGAACTCCCCATGGTCATGGCTACAGGCATTGGCATGGCTGCCGGAATGCGGTATGCTCCCCGCAAGGCTATCCTGCTGCCTTTTTTGCTGGGCCCCGGCGATATCCGTGTCTAACAAAGTCTCTATAGGAACATCACATTGAACAGCCGGCAGCACGGGAGCGTAAGCGTTCCATTTGCGCAGCAGTTCGTTGAGCAGATCGCGAGCTTCACTGTTTACCCGGTCTGTTTTGTTTAAAATCAAAATCGATGCACAGCGGATTTGCTCCTGCATTAGCCGATAGCTCTTGCCCCGCTGCTCCTGATACAGATCATATAAATGAGCCGCATCCACAATCGTAATCAGCTGCCGAAGTTCAAGTCGGACATAAAGCGAGGTCTCGGACACTCCCTCCAAAATATCCAGCGGATTGGCCGCGCCGGTTGCTTCGATGATGATGACGTCCGGAGCCTCCTGCTGTACTAGCTCCACCAGCTGCAGACTGAGGTCTCCCCGGATGGAGCAGCAGATACAGCCTCCGAGCAGCTCCGCTGTCGGCACCTGGGCGTCAATCAGTTGACCGTCCAGGTTCACATCCCCCAGCTCGTTCATCACAACTGCGGGGCGTTTGCCTTGAGCGCGAAAAGCGGACAGCATTTTTTGCAGCAATGTCGTTTTACCGCTGCCTAAAAAACCTGATAATATGTAAACAGGTACTGCCTGTTCCATAACAACCTCCTGTGAAGCAAAATCTGTATACAGATTTTGCAGGAATCTGACTGAAGTTAACATAACGAGTGTACTATAAGCGGAGACGAGGAACAAGCGGCTTTCTGTCTCTGCTGCAAGTTGATAACGATGAAGACTTTTCCTATGATTGTAATTAGCGTTTAGGGCATTTGAGTTTATTAAGGAGGAATTTTATGAATTCAACCGTTGAAGAACATCGCCGTGAATCACCGCAGCAAGTGACGTGTATGGTCATTACCGTGTCGGATACTCGTACAGAAGCGACGGATACAGGGGGGCAGCTCCTGAAGCAGCTGCTGCAAGATAACGGGTACAGTGTAGCGAAATATGTCATTGTCCAGGATGATTATGAAGGGATCCGCCAGCTCGTCTTTGAAGCAGCAGCATCCCGGGAGATTGAAGCGATTTTGCTCACAGGAGGTACAGGAATTTCGCCGCGGGACACCACCTACGAGGCTGTTGTTTCGCTGCTGAATAAGGAGCTTCCGGGCTTCGGGGAGATTTTTCGTTATTTAAGTTTCACAGAGGATATCGGTGCGGCGGCTATTTTGAGCAGAGCGATTGCAGGCACGGTTGGACGAACTGCCGTCTTCTCCATGCCGGGATCTCCCAAGGCCGTCAAGCTTGCCATGGAGCGCATTATTATTCCTGAACTCCGTCATGTCATGCGGGAAATCTATAAACCCTGATTCTCATCCACTTGCTGTATGAGGCGGGGGTGTTTATCATGAATACGACACCTTGAATATACACCCGATATTATACAAAATATTAAGACGCAAACTAAAGTCGGAGTCTGACAATACGGCTTATGCCATCATTTAAACGGACAGGAGTGCCGCTATTTCCGCGAAATCAAACCTTTATGGGCTGCGAACGGACACCAGATCCGTTATTGAGCATTTCAACGTGCGTTTTAGACTATTTTCGGGCAAATAAGGTTCCCTCTGTCCGATAGAAAGTAAAATCCCGTCTTTTGGGGCAAATAAGGGCGCTCCTGTCCGGTAACGTAAAAGGCATCTGTCCCCTATCGGTCAGATGCCTTTAAACATAATCGCGTATTATTCGTCATGCTCTGGTTCAGGAGCCATATAGCTGTCAATCATCTTTTGCTTCAGCTCCCATGCCTTCTGGCTGATATTCACACGGTAAATCTCCGGATTCAGCTTGCGCAAATATTGCGGCCAGAACAGAGCGAGCTGCTCGCGGTGGTAGCTGCGGATATCATCAAGCGACGGCAGATCGTAGACCTGCTTCCCATCCACGAAGATTGGCTCCAGCATCGGGATAGCGTCGTAATTGGCGACATACTTTTTCAGATAAGGATGCACAGGATTGAACAGCTTCAGCTTCTTGCCATTGCGCGGACGATCTTCATCCGGGAATGAAATATAGTCGGCCACCGCTTTTTTGGTCTTCTGATCGACGATCCGGTAGACATCCTTTTTACCAGGGGTGGATACCTTTTCCGGATTGGCGGAAATTTTGATCGTTGGCACCATCTCCCCGTCCTGCTCCCGCTCCACCAGCTTGTAAACACCGCCGAGGGAGGGCTGGTCCGAAGCGGTGATCAGTTGGGTTCCTACTCCCCAGGTGTTGATACGCGCTCCCTCTGCTTTCAGGTTGAAGATCGTATTCTCGTCCAGATCGTTGGAAGCAACAATCTGCACATAATCCAGTCCCGCCTCATCCAGCATCTGCCGCGCCTGAATGGACAGATAAGCCAGGTCTCCGCTATCCAGACGAATGGCTCTCATGCGTTTCCCCTGCGCCTCCAGCATTTTGGCCGTTTTAATGGCATGGGGCAAACCGCTTTCCAATGTATCAAACGTATCCACCAGCAGTGTAACCTGATCCGGAAGCACCTTCGCATAGGCGTCAAACGCCTCCTGCTCGGACATAAAACTCTGCACCCAGGAGTGGGCATGCGTACCCGCTGTCGGTATCCCGAACCGCTCTCCGGCCAGCATATTGGAGGTGGCGTGGAATCCGGCCACATATGCGGCACGGGCGCCCCATACGGCGGCATCTGCTTCCTGAGCGCGCCGGGTGCCAAACTCGAGCAGCGTGTCCCCGTCGGCGACCTGTTTGATCCGTGAGGCTTTGGTGGCGATCAGCGTCTGATAGTTCATAAAATTAAGCAACGCTGTTTCGACCAGCTGCGCTTCCATAATCGTGCCTTCCACTCTGACCAGCGGCTCATTCGGAAATACAAGAGCCCCTTCCTTCATGGAATGGATCGTTCCGCGGAATTCGAACCGGCGCAGCTCCTCCAGGAAGCGTTCGTCATACTGCTCTTCCTGCTTCGCCAGGTAGCGGATATCCTCCTCGGTAAACTTCAGGCTGGAAACGTAGTGTACAATCCGTTCCAGACCGGCGAATACCGCGTAGCCATTTCCGAAAGGAAGCTTGCGGAAATAAGCCTCAAACACGGCGTGGCGCTGGTGTGTGCCATTGGCCCAATGGGCGTACATCATGTTAATCTGATATTTGTCCGTATGTAAAGCAAGACTGGTCTGCATCGTTATTCATCCTTTCTCACGATCCCCGGCTGCTGTATTCATTCGCTGTGTAGTAAATCCCCGCTCAGCGCCTCAGAAGCTCTTCTTCCGCCGCTACGACGCGCGCGCCAAGGCTGCCGCTGAAATGTCCCAAAGCCCATTCATGGCCTGCCTCGTTAAAGCTGGCCACCGCATCTTTATAGACCGTAATAGCAAAGCCTTTATTATAAGCATCCACTGCCGTATGCAGCACGCATATATCGGTGCATACTCCGATCAGATGAACCTCGGTTATGCCCCGCTCCCGCAGCTTTTGCTCCAGTGGCGTACCACAGAACGCGCTGTAACGAGTTTTGTCCATCCAGAAAACCGCTTCCTGATTGCGTTCATATACCTGCTGCAGCTTGCCGTACAGCAGACGGCCGGACGTGCCCCGGATATTATGGGGCGGAAACAGCTTCGTTTCGGGATGGTACGGGTCGCCTTCCTCGTGAAGGTCTACCGCCATTACCACGAGATCACCCTGATCAAGAAAGCGTTGTGTAATGTCTGCGATCCGATCATCCAAATCTGCCGCAGGCTGGCCTACGGGCAGGCTGCCATCTACAAAATCATTCGTATAATCAATAACAATCAATGCTTTCATAGCTCCCACTCCCCATGATTGATTTCATGTGTATATGGATAATCGTGGAATCGTTCTGTCGCTGAATCTGTACAGCTGCGCAGGCCGCTGTGAATACTGGTTGGAGCTGAGCGGATTGCCCTGCTCATCCCGCACCTCTTCCAGAATGCCCTGTCTGCTGCGGGTGGACGTGATTTTACGGATAAAGTTAGGCTCCTCAAAATCCGGCACCACACTCTGAATGACCTGGTACAGTTCTCCCAGTGTAAAATGGGGCGGCAAAAACTGCTTCGCTATCGTCGTTTGCAGCATCTGCAGCTGAATCTGGCGATAAGCATCTTCAATAATTTCTTTATGATCAAAAGCCAGCTCCAGTTCCTCAAGCGCCTCCTGAATGGTGAACAGACCGACCTCGGCAGCATCGTCCGCCGCCTGCCGCTCCTCCAGCATCCATTCCTCCACCAGCGCAAAGAACGCATGGGATATAATCCAGCCGCGCGGATCACGGCCAGGCTTGCTGTATACGCCCAAATATTCCAGATGCCCGCCGTCGACACCCGTTTCCTCCATCAGCTCGCGTTTGGCAGCACCTTCTATGGACTCATTTTCCTGGCAAAACCCGCCCGGCAGCGCCCAGCGGCCCTCGAACGGCCAGCGGCGGCGCTTGATCAGCATAACCTTCAGCTCGCGGAGCGGCAGCGTTTTGGTTACAGTTTTCCGTTCCCGCTTCGTCAGAGTAAACATAACGATATCTGCGGGGGCTCCGTCCGGAGTTCTGTATTTTGTTGCATCATAGCCGGCATTTTGCCCCAGTTCCTGATCGTTATTTGCACTCATTGTCATCACCATATTATATCATTTTGATATTTTCATTATGAAGTCATAATATGAAATGTCAAGCCTGTTCTTTGGAAGGACTGCTGTACAGTGCCCGGAAAGTGGCTGTAGCCATACAGCCAAGCGTGCCTTTTTCGTCACGGATATCCGCTTCTGTCGTAATGGTGCGCCCTGCTTCGTGTATCACTCGGGCTCTTACCTCCAGCTTTCCTTTATGCATGGCGGACAGAAAATGCACATTCAAATTCGTCGTTACACATGCAGCCTGCGCGCGTATTGAAGTAGCGGCCATTCCCATCGCCTGATCCATGAGGGAAGTCAGCACACCGCCATGAATGATATCCATGGAATTCGTATGCTGTTCACCCGCCTCGAGGCCGATCCGGATTTCGCCATTATCGGCACCAATAAAGCTGCAGCCGAGAAAACCCCAAAATTTAGTTTCTCCTTCTTCAATCATCTTACGCAGTACTTCCATGCTGTTTCTCTCCTCGTATATAGATGTGGATGGCAAAAAAGGCACGGAAGCCTATGCTTCCGCACCTGAGATCATGTTATTCGCTGCAGCTGGAGGAAGGTGAATCCTTGCCTGTCTCCACACTCACTTTTTCCGATACGGTATCACGGATGGCCCCCATGATCATTTGCAGCAGCTCGTTGATTTCCACCTGGCTCTGCTGAAATTCGTTCACGACCGGAATGCCGTCAAGCTCACCCTGCAGCTGTTCAATTTCCTGTTCAATTTTCGCCACCATCGCTGTATTTTTAAGTGATTCGAAAGCAACGATTTCCTTCTGCTTTTTCTTCATGGCGGCAATCAGCTGCTGTATGCGCTGATGGTTCTTGATCTTATCCTCCGCCTTCCGGAAAATCTGCACTTCCTCACTGTTCTGAAGCAATTCGGCCAGTTCTTGCGTTTTGTGCAAAATATCCTGACGAAAGACCGGATATTTCTGATCGTTCTTCGCCGGATTCAGCACATCTTCCTGCACTCGATCTTCCTTCACAGTCTATCGCTCCAATCTGTTGATCTTTAAGATTCCACAGCTACTGGTTCGGCAACCAGCTCGCCTTTGATATACCAGGTCATCACATCCGTGATTTTAGCATGCACGAAAGTGCCGATGAGATCCGGAGAGCCGGTAAAATGGACCAGCTTGTTGGTACGCGTACGCCCTGCAAGCACCTTGTCATTGTTCTTGCTTTCGCCTTCGACGAGCACTTCCACGATCTGGCCGCGCAGCTTCTCGTTGCCGCCGCGGCTATATTCGGAAATAGCATCGTTTAGACGCTGCAGGCGCTGTTTTTTAACCTCCATTGGCACATTGTCTTCCATCACGGCCGCAGGCGTTCCCTCGCGCGGAGAGTAAATGAACGTATAGGCGAAATCAAAGCCAACCTCCCGCACAAGCGACAATGTATCTTCAAACTGCTCATCCGTCTCACCCGGGAAACCAACAATAATGTCTGTTGTCAGCACCACATCCGGGATCGCTTTCTTGATTTTCGCCACCAGTTCAAGATACTGCTCACGGGTGTATTTACGGCTCATTTTCTTCAGCACCGCACTGTTCCCGGACTGCACCGGCAGATGGATATGCTCCGCCAGGTTGCCTCTTTTCGCCAGCACTTCAATCAGACGGTCGTCAAAATCGCGCGGATGCGAAGTGGTGAAACGGATGCGGGGAATATCGATCTTGTTGATATCATCCATCAGATCCCCGAAACCGTATTGGATATCGGTAAAATCTTTACCGTACGCGTTGACATTCTGCCCCAGCAGCGTAATTTCTTTAAAGCCTTGACGGGCCAGCTCCCGCACCTCGGCAATGACGTCCTCCGGACGGCGGCTCCGCTCTTTGCCACGTGTAAACGGCACGATGCAATAGGTACAGAACTTGTCACAGCCATACATGATGTTGACCCATGCCCGCATGCCTTCACGCTTCTTGGGCAGGTTCTCGATAATGTCGCCTTCCTTGGACCATACCTCCACAACCATCTCTTTGCTGAACAGCGCCTCCTTGATCAAATGCGGCAGACGGTGGATGTTATGGGTGCCGAAAATCATATCCACAAAGCCGTGCTTTTGCAGAATACGGTTAACGACTCCCTCTTCCTGTGACATGCAGCCACAGACACCAAGCAGCATATCGGGCTTCTCGGTTTTGAGATGCTTCAGATGGCCCAGCTCGCCGAACACTTTATCCTCCGCATTTTCGCGGATGGCGCAGGTATTCAGTAAAATCAGGTCCGCCTCTTTCCGGTCTTCTGTCGAAGAGTAGCCCATCTGTTCAAGCAGGCCCTTGATCGTCTCCGTGTCATGCTCATTCATCTGGCAGCCGTAGGTGTAGACGATATATTTTTTCCCTTGCCCAAGGTGCTTGAGCTCCTCAGGCACGGCATTTTCATAAAGCACGTTGATGCTTTCCTTGCCACGCTGCTTTTCCTGACGGTGGTTCGGCTCTGATATGATATTGATTTCCCGGCCGCGGATGCGTATTTTTTTGCCGTTTTCATCCTCAGAGATGACTTTCGCGTCTGAAAAATCAAAATACTTCGCATAGTCTTTTGTTTCTTTAGCCATACGGCGGATCACTCCTAATCCGATCTATTCCACGCTAGCCGCGCTGATATTATACAAATAGGCATTACGCTATATTATAACATGAGTTGACCGGCTTAGCCATGGCGTGCAGGAACAGCAGTTTCGGCCAATCTGGCCAGAGCTCACAAGCCTCAAAAACATCTAAAAAAGATCCAGCCCGCAGGCTGAATCTCATCGAAAACAAGCTATCTATTCAACAATTTCCGCAGAGTCGCCGTTGTTCACGCCGGCTGCGTTCGCTTCATCCGTATCAATGTGCATATCCAGTGCAAAAGAAGGGGAAACCCGGGCAAGCACGTTTTCGAACACAATGCCGCGTTCGCCGCCTACACGGACTTTCAGCAGCTGCTTGTCCTGAATGCCCCAATTCTCGGCAACCGACGTATGGAAGTGAATATGACGGGCAGCCACGATCACACCCTTGTCCAGTTCAATCTCGCCTGCCGGTCCTTTGACCGTAATACCAGGCGTACCGTCTATTTTGCCGGATTCGCGTACAGGCGCTTTGACACCCAGGGCGAAAGAATCGGTCCGGGAAATTTCAAGCTGTGATTCAGGACGTGCAGGGCCCAGAATACGAACAGTTTCAAACGTGCCTTTAGGACCGATGACCGCAACGGTTTCATTGGCAGCGAACTGTCCAGGCTGGGACAGGGGCTTAAATTCAGTCAATTGATAGCCGGCTCCGAACAGAGCTTCAATGTGTTCCTCTGTCAGGTGAATGTGGCGTCCGGATACGCCTACAGGTACGATTTTACTCATCGTGTGTCACTCCTTTTTCTCTATAACAATCCATGCGAACCTATGCCATTATACTCCTTTTTGCAAAAGAAAGAAAAGCGGATTGCACAATGTTCCCTAAACTGTCGCTTTTCATTCTGCCGTCCGGACTCAATGCCTGCTAATTCTGTTTTTTCGGGAGATTTGCCTGTAAGTAGGATATTGCACTCCCGAACAGCCATCTTTTGACGAGCTCTTCCGGATAGTATTTCAGCAGAAGCTCTGTCAAAGCAGGATAGCAGCCGGGATGCTCCAATCCAATGACATGCTCCTGAATCCCGTCAAAGTCCGAACCGAACATCATATGCTCCGCCCCTCCTAAAGCACATATGTGCTCCAGGTGGTTAAGTAAACGGTCCATAGGCGGACTGCCTTTCTCCTGCAAAAACATCGGCACAAAGGTCACTCCGATCCGTCCGTTCCGTATAATCAGCGCTTTGATTTGCTCATCATTTAAATTTCTTGGATGCGGAAAAATAGCGGCGGCGTTGGAGTGGGATGCAACCGGCGGCCGTGCACTCTGCTCCATGACCTCCCAAAAACCCCGCTCGCTCAAATGTGACACATCCAGCAGCATACCCAGCTCATTACAGCGCTGCACCAGTTCTCTTCCCTTGTTGGTCAGCGCCGCGTTTCTCCGCTCCATCACACCGTCCGCAGCCCAGTTGGCAAAGTTCCAGGTCAATCCGATGAGCCGGACTCCCAGCGCAAAGCACAGATCAGCATAAAATGGATTGCCTTCGAGTCCGTCCACTCCTTCCAAAGAGAGCATTCCCCATATCTCCCGGTGATCAGACATCGCAATTTGTTCCGCTTCCTCACGCCAAAGCAGCGTTTTCAGCCCTCCCTCCGGACCGGCTATTTTTTCCTGGAAGATCTGGATCTGTCTGGCGACATGGTCCATCCCCGGGTTTCCCGCCTCGACAGGTATGTAGATCGCAAACGTCTGCAGCTTTACTCCCCCCGCCTCCAACCTTTTACGTGTCACATCCAGTTCCGGATGATTAAAATCGAGCCCGGAGTTCAGCATCATTTTACACAATACATCACAATGAAAATCGGCAACAGGCCACGGTTGATGAGTCGTTGGCATTTTCAAAAAAACTCCTTTCCCTGAGCAGCAAGTGATAAACAAATAAAAAAGCCTGTTTACAGATCAAAGATCGTAAACAGGCTTTATAAGCAAACCCTCGATTATCTTGGTTCCACAATAAGCTTGATTGCGGTACGGTCTTCTCCATCGATCACAATATCTGTAAATGCCGGAATACAAATCAAATCCACCCCGCTAGGCGCTACAAATCCCCGGGCAATGGCTACTGCTTTAATTGCTTGATTGAGTGCACCCGCTCCAATCGCCTGCAACTCAGCATTTCCGCGCTCACGCAAGACACCCGCCAATGCGCCGGCAACGGAATTGGGATTGGACTTTGCTGATACTTTTAATACTTCCATAGTAAGTACCTCCCCTGGGAATATGGTGATGGTTTGATTCCACTAGTAGATGATATTCGAGGGGCTGCAAAAAAATTCCTGCTTTTTGGAATTATATTTTAACAGTAGAGCGTGTTCGGATCAGTTCATACGCCACTCGCCTTCCTTTAGGCGTATCTTTTCAATTTTACGGGCTTTGCCGTCTTCATCATTCAGTTCCACACACACTGCATGGAAATGCCATTTGCCATTGTCGACCTGAAAACGAACAGGGAGCTGGGTTTGGAACTTACGCAAAACAGCCTCTCTCTCCATGCCAAGAATGCCTTCCCATGGCCCGACCATCCCAACATCAGTCTGATAGGCGGTCCCCTGCGGCAAAATCGTATCATCATTGCTCTGCACATGCGTATGCGTGCCTACCACGATTGAGGCCCGTCCATCGAGATGCCAGCCCATAGCGATTTTTTCCGAGGTCGCTTCCGCATGGAAATCAACAAGAATATGTTTGTACTTCCGCCGCAATTCATCTACAATCTCATCTGCGGCACGGAACGGACAATCAATGGCCGGCAAAAAGGTCCGCCCCTGCAGGTTGACAATAGCCAGCTCTTTCCCACCTGATCGTACAACCGTATATCCCTGTCCAGGGGTTCCCGGCGGAAAGTTCGCCGGCCTGATCATTCTCGGTTCATCATCAATGAACTCAAAGATCTCTTTGTTGTCCCAGGTGTGATTTCCCATCGTAATGCCATGAACGCCCCAGTCGAAAAATTCCCTGGCAATGGCCCCGGTGATTCCCCGTCCGGCAGCTGCATTTTCCCCATTCACAATAATAAAGTGGGGCTTGAACTTCTCCTTCAGGAAGGGAAGGTTCTCCCTCAAGGCTTTTCTGCCGACGTTTCCTACAACATCTCCGATAAATAATACGTTGATTTTAATTCCTCCTAACCTGAATTGCAGCCGATACTTCTATTTTAACAGAATGAAAAGTGGCCCACACGGGGCCACTTTCATAAGTGTATCTATTTGGCATACTCAACCGCACGGGTTTCCCGAATGACGGTTACTTTAATATGCCCAGGATAGTCAAGCTCATTTTCGATCGTTTTGGTAATATCACGCGCCAGACGGAAGGCTTCGGCATCATCCACTTTTTCCGGTTGCACCATGACACGGACTTCACGTCCGGCCTGAATGGCATAGGATTTCTCAACACCTTCAAAAGATTCGGAGATCGCCTCCAGCTTCTCCAGACGTCGGATATACGTTTCCAGTGTTTCTCTTCTGGCTCCCGGTCTTGCAGCAGACAAGGCGTCTGCCGCTCCTACCAGCATGGCAATGACGGAAGTTGCTTCCGCATCACCGTGGTGGGAGGCGATGCTGTTGATGACAACTGGATGCTCCTTGTACTTCTTCGCCAGTTCTACGCCAATTTCGACATGAGACCCTTCCACTTCGTGATCAAGCGCTTTGCCGATGTCATGCAGAAGACCTGCACGTCTCGCCAGCACGACATCCTCACCTAATTCTCCAGCCATCAAGCCTGCCAGGTACGCCACTTCCATGGAGTGCTTAAGCACATTCTGGCCATAGCTTGTACGGAACTTGAGACGTCCGAGAATTTTGATCAAATCCGGATGCAGGCTGTGCACTCCCACTTCAAATGTGGCCTGTTCACCATATTCTCTGATTCGTTCATCAACTTCCCGACGGGATTTCTCCACCATTTCTTCGATACGGGCCGGATGAATCCGCCCGTCTGCGACGAGTTTCTCCAGAGCGGTCCGTGCAATTTCACGGCGGATGGGATCAAATCCGGACAAGATTACAGCCTCAGGCGTATCATCGATAATGAGATCAATGCCCGTAAGGGTCTCTAGCGCACGGATGTTACGTCCTTCACGTCCGATGATGCGCCCTTTCATTTCTTCATTCGGCAAAGTTACAACAGACACCGTCGTCTCGGCCACATGATCTGCGGCACAGCGTTGAATGGCCAATGTAATGATTTCGCGGGATTTCTTATCCGCTTCCTCTTTGGCCTGCTGCTCGATTTCCTTGATCATTTGAGCCGTCTCATGACGAACTTCCTGCTCTACGTTAGACAATATGATGCTCCTCGCATCCTCCATCGTAAGGTTGGATATCCGTTCCAGTTCTGTCACCTGACTTTTGTAAATCAGCTCAATTTGCTGCTGGGTTTCATCAATTCTTTTCTCTTTGTTAGCCACTTGTTCTTCTTTTCGTTCCAGCGATTCTATTTTTTTATCCAGCGACTCTTCCTTTTGCAGCAGTCTTCGTTCCTGCCGTTGAATTTCATTCCGACGTTCACGAGTTTCTTTTTCAGCTTCGTTACGGATGCGATGGACTTCGTCCTTCGCCTCCAGTACCGTTTCTTTCTTCAGTGCTTCTGCCTCTTTCTTTGCGTTCTCCACAATTTGTACGGCAGCTTGCTCCGCACTGGAAATTTTAGCTTCTGCAATAGATCTGCGAATAAAATAACCAATCCCGAACCCAAAGAATAATGCGGCTACAACGAGAATGATCGAGATTCCAGGACTCATACTGTTCACCTCCTCGTTGGTTCCTCCAAGGCATTCCTTGGGACTTGTTCAGTTGTTCATTACGCTTCATCAATGTGAACATGCTTCCACATGTACAATACCGCCCGAAGGGCGGCTTCACTTGTTATGGGCGATGAGAATCAGTTCCAGACGTCCTCTTCTGGGGAAGGAAAAAGAGGATCGTGTGAACACGGATTCATGTCCATTTTATTACTCGACAATCAGCATTGTCAAGAGAAGGCAAACATACATACGTCTCTCTGCCGCCAGCTCCGGGAAGGCTTACAGGCCTAATCCCAAAGCAGTTCATCCTCCTCTGCTTTCGGACCTGTCTGGTCCCTGCGCAGCAATGACTGAAGAACTCTTCTTGTAAGCTCGCTGGAATAACCACGCCTCATTAAAAATGAATAGGTTTTTCGCTTTTTTTCGCTTGCTTCACCACGAGTCTGATCCCATTTTTTCTGACCTGCCTGCAATGCGCTCTCCCATTCCTCCGCCTCGCTGATATCGCCGAGCGCATAGGCAATGATCGATCTGTCCACACCTTTTTGCTGAAGCTCCTGCCTGATCCATAACTTCCCTTTTCCCCGGCCGGATACTCTCTGCCGTGCCCACTGCCTGGCATACAGCTCGTCATCCACCAGCCTCTCTTTCTCTAGACGGGCCAATGTTTCCTCTACGACTGCCGGTTCCAGTTCTCTCTCCAGCAAGCGCCTTGAGAGCTCCTGACGTGTTCGCGGTTTGCGCGCCAAATATTGCAATGACATGACATATGCCTGCTGCCTCTCATCTGCCATAACAATGTCCGACAGCTCACTTTTATTGAAAAACGAACCTTTGGTCATGCGGTATTTGATCATGACATCCTCAAGAACAGATAGCGAATACGGTCCGAAGTGTATAATGTATCTGCCCCGCATGCCGCGCTTTCCCTGCTCTACCCTGGTAATTTCAAGTTCTTCATCACCCGGGAAATGTTCTATGCCCTGCTGAATTGTATGCTTCTCTTCCATCGGCTCATGCTTCATTCCTGAAAGGCCCTCTCTTAGCTTTCCTTTTTTAAGACATATAAATGAAAACGCCCTGCTCATCACAAGCAGGGCGCCATTGTAATCCAATATAATGATTATTCAAGCTCAAGCAGCTCTTGCTCTTCTTTGGCTTCCTTCGCAAGATCCTCAGCGCTCGGAGCCTCAACCGTCGTAATGAGATTGCTTGCAACGCGGATTTTCTGTTCAATGGCATTCGTCAGGTGCTGATTTTCTTTCAGGAACTGCTTAGCATTCTCACGGCCTTGACCGAGGCGCTCCCCTTCATAGGAATACCAAGCGCCGCTCTTATCAACGATGTCAAGATCGGTACCCATATCGAGCAGGCTGCCTTCCCTGGAAATGCCTTCTCCGTACATAATATCCACTTCGGCTTGTTTGAAAGGAGGGGCCACTTTATTTTTAACAACTTTAATCCGGGTGCGGTTGCCTACAACGTCGTTGCCCATTTTCAAACTTTCAATACGGCGTACATCCAGCCGGACTGTGGAGTAGAACTTCAGAGCACGGCCGCCCGGCGTCGTCTCCGGATTGCCAAACATAACTCCGACTTTCTCGCGCAACTGGTTGATGAAGATGGCAATGGTCTTCGATTTGTTGATAGCACCGGAGAGCTTGCGCAGAGCCTGGGACATCAGGCGCGCCTGCAGACCCACATGCGAATCTCCCATTTCACCTTCGATTTCAGCCTTCGGTACGAGAGCCGCTACCGAGTCAATAACAATAATATCTACTGCGCCACTGCGCACAAGCGCTTCGGCAATCTCCAACGCCTGCTCACCCGTGTCCGGCTGGGAAAGCAGCAGTTCGTCAATGTTGACACCCAGTTTTTTTGCATAGGAAGGATCCAGAGCATGCTCCGCATCAATGAAGGCAGCCTGTCCGCCAGACTTCTGTACTTCGGCAATCGCATGTAACGCTACCGTCGTTTTACCCGAAGATTCCGGTCCGTATATTTCAATAATGCGGCCTCTTGGAAAACCGCCGGTTCCTAGCGCAATATCCAGAGCAATCGATCCACTGGGAATTGTCTCCACCTGCATATGAGTCGATTCCCCCAGCTTCATGATCGAACCTTTACCAAATTGCTTTTCTATTTGACGAAGCGCCATATCCAGCGCAGCACGACGATCTGACAATTAGCTCACATCCTTCATTGTTTATAATGTTATAATACCTTGTTTGGACACGTTTGCCAAGCATTTTTTCGAACATACATTCGTTTTTTTTTGCGCTGTCCGATAACATCCGACAACTGTGGATCAGCACAAGGGGGATTCTTTAATGATAGTAAAGAAGCATCCACTTCCTCAAACAAAAAAAGAACCGTTGGCAAATTGGTTGCCACGGTCCTTCCGTGTAACTGGATTATATCATTCTTTTTCATTTTCTACAAGCCGGCGCCACAGTCTGTATAAAATAGCCTTGGCCGAGCGAATGCGAATGGTCTCCCGGTTGCCGTTCAGGCGCAACTCATGAATCTCCGTCTCCTTGCCCCGCTCCGCGATCGCAATATAGACAAGCCCTGCAGGCTTAAACTCGGAATAACCCGGACCCGCCACACCTGTAACCGACAGCCCGAAATCGCTGTCCATGATCATTCTGACCTGCTCTGCGAGCACCTGCGCCACTTCCGGGCTCACCGCTCCCGGACAATTCTCTCCCTCAAGGTAATCATGGGGTACATTCAGCAGCTTCTTCTTGATCTCGTTGGAGTAACAGACGATTCCGCCTTTGAAAATCGTAGCGCTGCCTGGAATGGACGTAAGCATTTCCATAACGAGACCGCCGGTGCAGCTTTCCGCCGCCCCAACTGTCAGCCCCAGTCGGCCCATCCATTCCACAATGACTTTTTCCAGGGGCACATCTTCACTGGCATACAGGTGCTCAGGCAGACGCTGCTGGATCTGTACCTCCGCCGCATTCAGCTTGACAAGCGCTTCCGCTTCGCTTGCCGCCTTCGTAGACACCCTGATCGTCACTTCCCCTTCCTTGGCGTAAGGGGCGATCGTCGGATCGCTCTGCCCCTCGATCAGGTCGATCAGCTTCGTTTCAAGCGCAGATTCGCCGATACCGGCAAACTTCAGCATTTTGGAGTAAATCGCCTTTACGCTTCCACCTAATGCGTGCTGCAGAATCCATGGCTTTGCCTCCTGCTCAAACATCGGCTTTAATTCCTTCGGAGGACCGGGCAGAATAACGTAGTATTTCCCCTCTTGTACAAGCGCGTTGCCGACAGCCAGCCCGGTTTCATTTTTCAGCGGTGTGGCTCCAGCAATCGTCAAGGCCTGACGACGGTTGTTCTCCGTCATTTCAACACCACGATCCCGAAAGAAGCCCTCGATTTTATCCATCGATAATCTGTCGATATGCAGCTCGCGTCCCAGCACGGAGGCGATCGCATCCTTGGTCAGATCATCCTGGGTCGGCCCCAGCCCGCCGGAAAACAGAATAATGTCCGCCCGGCTCTGCGCCGCTGTCACCGCGCTTTCAAGGCGTGCCATATTATCTCCTACCACGGTTTGAAAGTAGACATCAACCCCGATCGCCGCCAGCTCCTGGGATAGATACTGGGCGTTTGTGTTCACAATTTGTCCCAGCAACAATTCGGTGCCTACTGCGATGATTTCTGCTTTCATATCGGTGTCCCCCATATCAATTAATATCGCATCTCCGCTGCCCCAAAAGAAAAAGCAATAGGCAACCCTATTGCATTCGTCTTCAAGCACAGGAAAGCCTGTGCTCAAGCTTTGGAGGAACGGAGCAAATGCTTATTCTTTACAAAATAATCATACCCCGAATAAATGGTAATGACAGCGGCCGCCCAAATCGCAATTTGATCAAACGGAATCCCCATAAAAACAAACGGGAAATTGTTGATCAGCAAAGCTATGATCGCCACGATCTGTATGACCGTTTTCAGCTTGCCCCAATTGCTCGCAGCCACCACGGAGCCGTCAAGCAGCGCAATCTGCCGTAGTCCGGTCACGGCAAACTCCCGGCTTACGATAACTACAGCCACCCAGGAATCCAGCTTCCCCATCTCCACAAGCGAGATGAGCACTGCGGTGACAAGCAGCTTGTCCGCCAGGGGATCAAGCAGCTTGCCCAAATTGGTCACCAGGTTGTGCTTGCGGGCCAGGTATCCGTCGATACCGTCCGTGCTTGCGGCCACGATGAAAATAAGCGCGGCAAGCAGCTGGTTGAAAGGCAGACTGAAGGTTCCCCATTGCAGCGGCTCAGGATAGAAGCTAAACTCCACCAGCAGGCAGATCATCATAAGCGGAATAAGACAAATCCGCGCCAGTGTAATTTTGTTGGGTAAATTCACAGTTCACTCTCCCCTGACCATTCTTAAATGCTTATGTAATTCGAACAGCGTCATCGCCGATGGCTTATCGACTTCAAGTATAATATACGGCTGAAAGACGTGTCAAAACAGGGCTATGCCTGTATCCGCCGATGCCAAAAGCAAAAAAACTCTGGCGCAGCTGCACGATACACCAGAGGAAAACCTTTACTTGAAGTTTGTGAATTGCAGGTCGATGGAAAGATCCGCTTTACGCAGTATCTGGATGATCTCCTGAAGATCGTTTTTGCTTTTGCCTGTTACGCGGATTTGATCCCCTTGAATCTGACTCTTCACCTTCAGCTTCGAATCGCGAATCAGAATGTTGATCTTTTTCGCATTTTCCTGATCAATTCCCTGCTTGAAGCTCAGCTTTTGCCGGACCGTGCCCATCGAAGCAGGCTCCAGCTTGCCATAATCGATATTTTTGACAGCAAGCCCGCGTTTGATCATTTTGGATTTCAAAATGTCAATGACCGCGTTCAGCTTGTATTCGTCGTCCGACGTAATTGTCAGAGCATCCTTATCCAGCTTGAGACTGCTCTTGCTGTCCTTGAAATCAAAGCGTGTCTCAATTTCACGTTCCGCCTGATCCACGGCATTCACAAGCTCCTGCATGTCCATCTTGGAAACAATGTCGAATGAATTTTCTGAAGCCATATCGTCACATTCCTTTCGGAAGAAAGTTCAAACTATAATTATATGGAAAAGCTATCCGGATGTCTAATATTCCACATGGAAAAAGGTGCTTTTCACGGTCTACCCGAAAAAAACACCTCATAAAACAATACAGTTAAGAAACAGCTCGCAGCCAGCGTTACTCCCCGGCCGAGTTCGTTTCCGAATCGTTAGCCGTTGAATTCGCACCTGCTGTGCCGGTCGAGCCTGGAACGAGCCGGATTCGTGTCGTCGCCTTGCCGTCGGAAACGGGTTGCCCGCCAACCGTAATCGAGGTTGCGGAAGCAGCGCCCGATTTAATATACAATCCCCGTTCATCAAAGTCGAAAGAATAATTTTGTCCCGCTTCGGTCATCCCGTACTGCAGCTTCTCACCGCTTGAATTTTCTCCCCTGTATACCTCAAGCCAGCTCGTTCCGGTTGCTTGAATCTCCACTTTGACAGGACCGCCGTTTGCGCTGGAAACACCGAAAATGGTCGTTTTTCCAGCCTTGCCATCTTCGGTTACCGTAACCCCTTCAGTAGTTCCTGTCCCTTCGTCCGTTCCCGATTGTTCCGTCCCCGTATTATCCGGTGGAGTCTCTCCCTGCCCGTCAGTCAGGCCGCCCCCGCCGGTCTCGCCATTCGTCGTGCCGGTCTCAGCCTGCGGTGGAGCGGAAGTATCGTTGTTGTCTGCTCCATCCGCCGGAGGAGTCTCTCCTTGATTTCCTGTCTCCTGGCCCCCGGTTTCCTTGCCGCCGCCGGTGGCGGGTGGTGTTGTCTGGCTTTGATTATTATTTTGGGCTACATCGTTTGGAGGAATGCTGTCATTGCCTCTGTTTGCGATATAAACATAAATCAAACCGAGTATCAAAATCGGGAACAGCCACATCAACGCGCTCGACATCCATTTCATATTCCGTTCCCCGGATGCGCGGGCTGCCCGTTTCTGAATAACCGGTTCCATCGTCGCTTCCTGCTCCTGTGCAGGAACATCCTTTTTATGGCCTTCAAGAATTTCGTCCGCATTTAATCCTACCGTCTCGGCGTAGGTTTTGATAAACGCTCTAACGTAAAAGGTTCCTGGCAGCACTTTGTAGTCGCCTGCTTCAATCGCCTCCAGGTAACGTTTGCGAATTTTCGTCATATCTTGGACATCGTCCAGGCTCAACCCTTTTTGCAGCCGGGCCTCTCTTAACTGCTGACCCAGTTCAGACATGCCATCATCTCCTCATTTCTTTCCACTGTTTTAAATGTCGTCCGTGTAACTGGTAGTGAATGTATCATATATAATTTCCTCGTTCGGATTGTTGCGCAGCTCAATGATAATATGGAAATCATCAAAACTGTACCCCGATTCGCGGACAAAAATATCCGGATGCTCAATCACCTTCGTGCTTGGCATATTCATAATGTCCTGCAGCAAATTATAGTGTTTCTCATTGGAGCGGATTGTACTCACAATACCGTCAATGATAAAAACATTGTTTGGATTCATTTCCTCTTCAGAAAGCTGGCTGCGAACCGTTTGGCGCAGCAGTGTGGAGGAGACAAACGTCCATCTTTTCGCAGCACACACACTGCTGGCTATAATAGACTCCGTCTTTCCGACCCGGGGCATTCCCCTCAGACCGATGACTTGATTTCCTTCCCTCTTAAATACTTCACCCAAAAAATCAACAAGCAACCCAAGTTCATCCCGTGTAAAACGGAATGTCTTGCGGTCATCTGAATCACGGTCAATATAACGACCATGGCGGACAGCGAGAATATCAACCAGCTTGGGGGGACGGAACGCGGTGATGGTAATGTTGCTGGCTTTTTGCAGCATCTCGCCGAGAATGCGAATTTTATCATCATCATCCGTTTCAAGCAGCATGCCTCTCCGCTGTCCCTCTACCCCGTTAATCGTCAGGATATTAACTCCCAGCATCCCCAGCATGGAAGCAATATCACCGAGCAGCCCGGGACGGTTGTTATGTATTTTGTATTCCATGTACCATTGTTTGGTTTCAGCCGTCACTTTGCCACCTCTTCAAGCCATTATTCAAGTACATTCGACATATTTCTATGAAACTTCCGTACAAGCGCATTTAATTGACATCCGTTTTTGCAACCACGTTTATGATATATAAAATAGTTATGAATTACAAGAACAGGTCTGTAACTATTGCAGAAAAGCCCCCTCTTGGGGGCTTTTCCGTTCATTTACAGGTTAAACACTGGTTTTGGCGAGCTTCACCATACATTTGGCAATGACGTGACGCTCATCCTTATCGGCTACATCCCACAGCTCTTTCAGAGCGCGATTGGAATGATTTGCCGGATCGACCTTTTCATCCAGGAATTCCCCGATTTCGTAAGCCAGATTCGCAATGGTTTCCTCGCTAAAACCCATTTTTTCCGCTTTGGCTACACGATCGCCAAGAAATTTCTTCCAGGTATCAAAATCTTTGAGTACTGTCGACGCCATGATTACATCCTCCTCAGTAAGGATTGAGATTTTAAAAAATCTACAGATGTAATATGCGCCGTGCCAATCCCGGCTATGCTGGAGGTTTCCGCCAAAGCTGCCTCTTCAGCCAATCAGGTTACCCAACCGCCGTTCGGGCTAATAATCTGGCCATTGATATACCCGGATTCAGGCAGCGCCAGGAAATACACAAGCGAAGAGATTTCATCCGGCTTTGCCAGTCTTCCGGCTGGAATTTCTTCCTGAAGCTCTGCCAGCTCGCCGGGATCAAGATGCTCCAGCATGGCCGTATCCACGGCGCCCGGGGCGACCGCATTAACCGTTACCCCCGAAAGTGCCGCCTCTTTGGCTAATGCTTTCGTGAAGGCATTTACTGCCCCTTTGGTTGAGGAATAAAGCACCTCGCACGATGCACCGGACAACCCCCATACGGAAGATACGTTGATAATCCGGCCGTATCGCTGTGAAATCATATGTGGCAGAAAAGCCTGTGTACACAGAAATGTGCCTTTTACATTGACGGCCATGACATCATCCCATTCTTCCTCGCTCACGTCCGATAACAGTCCGTAGTGGGATATTCCGGCATTGTTAACCAAAATATCAGGCTTTAGTCCGTGGTTCTCCAGCTTTTCCCGCATGCGCATAATTTGCTCCTTGCTGCGAAGATCCGCAGTGACCGTCATCACGGAGCCGGCATCCTTCATGCAACGCCGGGCCACTTCGTTGGCCTCTTCGTGGGATTTCATGTAATGAATCACTACATTCATGCCAACTGAAGCGAAGCGCTCCGCAATAGCCGCACCGATGCCACGGCTTCCGCCGGTCACCAGCACCGTCATTTCCCCTAATGCCTTGTTAACCGCTCCGGTTTCTTTCTCCATGTTACGGACTCACCACCAGCGAAACGGCCATTTGCCCCCAGTCTGTGTGCTCTCGCAGGCGGCGGTTCACATCCTCAAGCGTGATGCTTTCATAGACCGGCAGCACCTCAAACAAATCGCTTCCTCTGAAGCGATGGCGGGTAAATTCATGGGCAATGTTTTCCGGGGAGTTGAGCATGCGCAAATAACCGCCGATTTTTTTCTTGCGTGCCCGTTCGAAATGCTCCTCTGCAAATCCGCTTGCTTTGACCGCCTCAATTTCCTCACGGATGCGGGACAACAGACGGTCCGGGTCCTTGGTGTCTCCGCCGATCGCCGAGAAGGCATAACCATGCGAGCTGTTGTATTCATGGCCGAAGCTGTCTGAAATGAGCTCCTCATCGTATAGCTTTTGATAAAGCTGTGTGCTGGAACCGAGCAGCAGATCAAGCATCAGCTTGCTTTCCAGATCATGACGGAGCAATTCTGGCCCAGTAAGACCGGTCTTTTTCTCCTTAAAACCGAAGAGGAATTTGGGGAGAGATACCGCCAGCCTTGCTTCACGTCTTTCCTGGGCTACACCAGCCGGCTCCTGCTCAAAGATTCTCTCAATATTGCCCTGCGGCTTATAATCCTTGTCGCTTTGGTTTTTACGGACAAGGTCGAATACCTTTTGCGGCTCCACCCCTCCTACCACGAAAAGCAGCATGTTGCTGGGATGATAAAAAGCATTGTAACAGGTATAGAGCGTTTCCTTTGTAATCGTGCTTATCGACTCCACGGTACCCGCGATATCAATATGTACAGGATGCTTGGAGTACAAAGCCTCAATAAGGCCAAAATAGCTTCTCCAATCAGGGTTATCCTGGTACATATTAATTTCCTGACCGATGATGCCTTTTTCCTTATCCACACTCTGATCCGTAAAGTATGGCGCCTGCACAAAATCGATCAGCGTCTCCAGGTTGTCGTAAATATGCTCGGTTGCCGAAAAGAGATATACGGTCTGCTCAAAGCTGGTAAACGCGTTGGCAGATGCCCCGTGCGAGGAGAACTTCGTAAATACGTCTCCATCCTCTTTTTCAAACATTTTATGTTCAAGAAAGTGGGCGATTCCGTCCGGAACCTTAATCTCTTCCTCCCCTTCAACCTTGAAGTGGTTATCAATGGAGCCATATTTCGTGGCAAACGTGGCGAACGTTTTCTGAAATCCCGGTTTGGGAAGCACGTATACGTGCAGGCCATTATCCATTACCTCGAAATACAGTGTCTCCTGTAAATGATCATATGCTATGCTCTGCACGACTACTCCTCCTTCTGATCTCTCAAGAAATAAATGGTATCCAGGTTAAAAGTCTGTGCCGCTTCCTGAACGTCCTTGATGGATACCGCCTCTACCTGCTCAAGCAATTGCTCAGCTGTTCTTTCTTTGCCGGAAAGCTCTCTGTTAAAGTCAAACGCAATCATTTCGAACGCGGAATCCTGCATCTCTTTAAGCAGATTGCGGATCATGGCTTTCGTCTGGCTCATTTCCAGCTCACTGATGCTGCCCTTGCGCATATCGTCAAGCTGCTGACGGATAATGCTTACGGCCTGTTCGTAATTGGGAATTTCAATTCCGGACTGAATGGTGGCAAGACCTTTATGTCCGTCGTAACGGGAAGAAGCATAATAAGCAAGGCTCGCCTTCTCCCTTACGTTCACAAACAGCTTGGAATGCGGGTAACCGCCAAGGATGCCGTTATACATCAGCGCAGAGGCATATTGATCGTCGCTGTAGGTAATCGAGGTTCTGAAGCCCATATTCAGCTTCCCCTGATTTACATCAAGGCGCTCAACAACGGTCTGAACATCACGAGGCTGTGCAGAGACATCAGCCCTTCTGTACTGTGCCGCAGAAGAGCGATCAAGGTTGAAATAACGGTCTACAAGCCCTTCTACCTCTTCCAGAGACGTGTCCCCTACCACATACAGATCCATGCTGGTGTTTGCAAGCCAATCTTCGTAAGCCTTGTAGAGGCTGTCCGGACCGATCGCATCCAGATCGGAGCGCTGTCCGAGCGGATGAAGGCGGAAAGGCTCATTTTTGAACATTTCCTCTACACAGCGTTCACCTGCATAGCGGATTTTGTCGTTAACGATCGCCTCCAGCTTTTTGCGCACATTTTCCCTTTCCTGCTGTACATAAGTCCCGCGGAAAGCGCCATTCTCCATGACCGGACGCGTCAGCACTTCCCCGAGAAACGAAAAAGATCTGTCGAGCAAGCTGTCCGTGCTGCTTACGAAGCTGTCATTAATGGTATCCATCCGGAACTGGACGATTTGGTAATCTCCTCTTTTATATATATCGAACCCGAAGCCGGCTCCATACATTTGCTCAAGCTGCTCCCTGAATTGGATGGTTTCCGGATAGGAAGCCGTTCCGCGTCTCAGTACAAACGGGGTCAAAGCCACACTTGAAACGGTGGTCTCCTGCAAAGGAATTCCAGCGTAGAGCGATATTGCATACGTCTTAAAGCGTTTGGTCGGCATCACGTGAATACGCAGCTGCCGCCGGCTGCCGCGCTCAAATCCTGTTTTTATCAAGTCCAAAACTCCTTTGCGACGTCATTTTAATTCCTTCACGAACGGCAATCTGTGCCAATTTTTATTGTAAACGATCAAAAAGGCAAGAAGCAACCGGAGACAAGCTCCGGTTGCCGGTTTTCATTGGCAAGGCTACATACAGAAAATGTGCTCCCCAATCGTCTTCACCTGTGGACGTGTCCATATCCATTTGGAGGTTGCCGTCTTTGGATTGAAATAATAGAGGCATCCGCCTGATGGGTCCCAGCCGTTCAATGCCTGCTGGACTGCCTTACGGGCCTGCGGATTCGGCGTCAGCCAGATTTGACCGTCAGCCACTGCTGTAAACGCCCCCGGCTGAAAGATTACACCTGACGGTGTATTAGGAAAACTGGGTGATTTCACACGGTTCAGAATAACCGCTGCAACAGCAACCTGCCCTTCAAACGGCTCGCCGCGCGCCTCCCCGTAAACGGCGTTCGCCATCATTTTCAGCTCGTTTTCGGACAGGCCGTTCGCTCTGCCAGGGCTGAGAGAAACAACTTCGGCTGTTGAGGTTGCCTTTACCCCATCCCTTGCCCCGCCATTGCTCGACGCCTGCCGTTTGGTGCCTTGCTTGTGCAGAGGCGTTTCAGTCGGCTTCCAATGCCCGGTGGCATTCACCAGCTTCAATTTTGTTTTAGGGCCGACGACGCCGTCGGGTTTTATGCCGAATTCGCCTTGAAACCATTTTACCGACCTTAAAGTTTTACTTCCAAATTGACTGTCTACCTTTCCATAATAAAAGCCAAGCAATTTCAAACGGCTTTGCAGTTCATAGACATCCTGACCGTAAGAGCCGGAGGCAATCGGCTTACTGCTGAAGACCGCTTCAGCAGGTTCCGCTTCATGAGTCTCAGTTTGCTGCGGGGGCTGGTTGCCGCTCCGTTTTTCACCGGACTCAAGAAAGGCTGCATATATTACGGCCGTAACTGCCAGTACACCCGTACATATCCATAGGGCTGTCTTTTTCATCATTCGCTCTACCTTTCTTTGTGGGATGAACAGGATGGCTACGCTTATTATGACAAGGGAGAAGCCTGACTATTCACACCGCCCTGGACCCACTGCAAGGTTTTGAGTGACAAAAGAGCCGTTCAAGCTAATCGCTTGAACGGCCGGCCACGTTCCCCTCAGGAACTGATTTTATTTTGCTGATACTGCTCAAGGGACATCAGAACCTCCCGCGGCTTGCTTCCCTCATAAGGGCCGATCACACCGCGTGCTTCCATAGAATCGATCAGGCGGGCGGCCCTGGTGTATCCGATGCGCATGCGGCGCTGGAGCAGGGATACAGACGCCTGTTTCGCCTCAAGAATGATGCTCACAGCCTGGTCGTACAGCTCATCTAGTGTATCATCCGATTCGGCTGCGTTCTCCTCGACTTCCGGCACTAGTGTGTCATCATACTGGGCTTCCGCCTGATTGCGGACATAGGTCACGATGTTCTCGACTTCCTGGTCGCTCAAAAATGCCCCCTGTACACGAACCGGCTTGGAAGCCCCCATCGGCATGAACAGCATATCCCCGCGTCCCAGCAGCTTCTCTGCTCCGCCCATATCCAGAATGGTACGGGAGTCGACCTGAGACGAAACACCAAACGCGATTCGCGATGGAATATTGGCCTTGATCACACCTGTAATGACGTCAACCGACGGGCGCTGTGTGGCAATGATCAGATGGATGCCGGCGGCGCGGGCCATTTGAGCCAAACGGGCTATGGCATCTTCCACATCGCCGGCGGCCACCATCATCAGGTCGGCAAGCTCGTCCACAATAACTACAATATACGGAAGTACAGCCGCCGGATTGTCTTTCATCAGAAGGTTGTAGCCTTCTACGTTCCTCGTTCCCGATTTGGAGAAGAGCTCATAACGCTTCTCCATCTCCACGACAATTTTCTTCAAAGCCAGCGAAGCCCGCTTCGGATCGGTCACGACAGGTGCCAGCAGATGAGGAATGCCATTATAGACATTCAGCTCCACCATTTTGGGATCGACCATCAAAAATTTAACTTCATCAGGTTTGGCTTTATACAAAATACTGGTAATAATACCGTTGATGCATACCGATTTACCTGAACCGGTTGCCCCTGCTACAAGCAAATGGGGCATTTTGGCCAGATTGCCGATAATGGTCTGCCCCGCGATATCTCTGCCAAACGCAATGGACAGCTTGGCCTCCGACTCCTGAAACACCGGAGTTTCCATCACCTCGCGCATGGTCACCACCGATACCTCACTGTTCGGAACCTCTATGCCGATAGCGGACTTTCCCGGAATCGGCGCCTCCATCCGAATATCCTTGGCTGCCAGGGCCAACGCAATGTCATCAGTCAGGCTTACAATGCGGCTTACCTTAACCCCGATGTCCGGCTGGATCTCGTAACGGGTTACGGCAGGGCCACGAACAACTTCAAGCACCTTGGCCCGTACACCGAAGCTTTCCAATGTAGCCTCAAGCTTGCGCGCTGTCTGCATGTAGTCCTTCTGTCCGCCTCCCTTGCCTGCGCCTTGCGGTTTGGAAAGGAGCTTGAATGGAGGCAGCTTGTAAGGCTTCGGAGGCGGCAGAGGCGGCGAAGCCGATGTCTGAGGGGCCGATCCGCCGTCCGACAGACCTTCGCCGGCTTCGGTTGCTGGCGTACTGTTCGCCTGTGCCTCTATTGTTTCGTCCTTCTCTTCTCCTGCTCCCACTCCGGCAAAAAGGGACGTGTCCGCTTCAGCATCCGCAAGCGGCGGGAGGCTGTTCTCCTCTTCCCTGTCGTATGGCTCCACGCTTTCTTCCGTGCGGACATGCTCAAGGAAATCCCTGATGATCGGCGAGCTTCTCATCTCCGTCACTGCAGGTTCAGCAGCAATAAAAGGGGATGAATGTCCATCTCCTTCCACGTCATCGTACCGGTCTTCATACGCCAATGAATTAAACGCCGTTTCTCCTTCCGTTTTGTCTTCCGTCATATGAGCATCCGCCGGAGCTTTGCTGGAACCGAATAACTGAAAGAACAATGGCTGCTTCCGCTTGGGCAGTGATGGCAGCTCTTCATAATCGTCGTCCAGCTCCTCCTCGTCTTCCGGAAGAGGCACAGGCTTACCCTTTCTGCTTCTGCCGCTTTCCGCAACCGGGATCGGGGACTTTCTTGCCTCCCACTTGCGCTGCAGGCTGCTGCCTGTTTTCAGCACCTTGGTGCGCAGAATACGTCCCAAATCCACATAAGAAAGCTGCGTAACAAGCATAAAGCTGATCACAAACATGACAAGCATAATGAGCTTGGCTCCCATCAGCCCGAACAGCCAGAGCAGGATCATCAGCTCCATAGCTCCAACATATCCGCCGCTGATCTCCTTATTCAGCATGGAATGCTGATCTTCATCCGCAGCAAACAGCTCGTCCCGCAAATCAATATGTATTTGATTCATCACATTCCCCGGCTGCAGCGCTCCGATCGGGCCAAGCCGCTGTTCCATGGAGGAAATGGTGCTCATTAGTGTTAATGTAAGCACGAATAAAAGCAACCCGCTCTTGCGGCCATTCCATTTGTTCGGCCACTTCCGGTGTATCATTACCATCAAACCGTAAAAAATGCCGATCAGGGGTATGACAAAGTAAAACTTGCCCAGCACAAGACCGAACATCTTGGATAATGAGCGGCCGACCGCCGCTTCACCGGACAGGGCGATAACTGAAAGTGTAATCAGAACAATGCCGTATATTTCGTATTTCAGGACGCTCCCCAGTGTCGTTTTCTTCTTCTTGCGTCTTCTGGCCATCATGGTCACCCCCAGAAGAATATTATACCACGTCCACTCGTATCCGCACATATGTTCTTTTTCGACAAGCATCTTGCTTTCCTGCCTGCTTGGATAGATGGATTACCACTCAATCTCGGTACCAGGAGCCAGTTTCGGGTTCAAGTAAGCATCGAGAGAACAATCCAGCAGCCTTACGATGGTCCCTTTTCTCTCCCCCTCGGCTCTTACCTGGATCAGGCACCCCTCCGCCCTGACTTCCTGCAGCGGGGCTGCTTCTTTCCACAAGCCCTCAAGCACCATTTCCATCGGCACAATAGAATAGTGCGTCATTGGGTCAGTCCTCCTTGCTGTGCAGGAGCCGCCGCTCCGGAATGCCCTTGCACTGCGCCGCCATGCAGGGAAGGCATCACTTCCTGCGGCGCCTTGCGCCGTCTTTCGATGATGGTTTTATTCAGATAGGTCAACGCATCTCCGATGCCGCCAACCGCATCCATGAGCCCGTATTTGACAGCATCATGACCTCCCACAGCAGTACCGATATCACGGTTTAGCTCTCCTGTCTTGAACATCAGTTCTTTGAAATGCTGCTCCGAGATGCGGGAATGACTGGTCACAAACCGCACAACCCGTTCCTGCATTTTCTCCATATATTCGAAGGTCTGCGGTACCCCGATCACCAGACCACTCATCCGGATCGGATGGATGGTCATTGTGGCGCTTTCCGCAATGAGCGAGTAAGACGCCGATACTGCGATGGGCACACCGATGCTGTGACCGCCGCCGATGACTACCGTTACGGTCGGTTTGGTCAGGGAAGCGATCATCTCCGCTATGGCCAAGCCTGCTTCCACATCGCCTCCAACCGTGTTCAGCACCAGCAGCAGTCCTTCTATACGGGGATTTTGCTCCGCGGCTACCAACTGGGGGATGATATGCTCATACTTGGTCGTCTTGTTTTGTGGAGGCAGGATAAAATGCCCTTCAATTTGTCCGATAATGGTCATGCAAAAAATATTGGATTCCGCAGCAGGTACTCCAGTCTGTCCGAGTTGCTGTATACTTTCTACAACCTGGGACATTTTTTTATCTCCGGTTTGGGGGGGGTGCTCTTCCGCTTCCCCTTCCGTATTACCGCCATAAGATACCATATTAACCCATCCCTTCATTAATAAATGCGCTATAGAAGTAGTTCAAAAAGTCATCTTTTGATCACGAAGTAAGTCAGGAAGCGGACTCGACATCGAATCTTGAATTCAGCCGGGCCTTCCGGTGCTCACGTACCCCAAGTACGCTCCGCTCCTCAGTCCCTTGCTTCATCCAACCTTCTCGGTGCTGAAAACCTGACTTTTTGAACACACACTTATAACGAATAGTATGGTATTGAAATGGAAGATTTTATACTATCAAAACAAAAAAAGCCTCCCTCTGCGGAAACCGTCCAATATTTCAGCAGAGAGAGGCGACTGTGTGCCTTATGCGACTATAGAATTACACTTCCATAATAATCGGCAAAATCATCGGTCTGCGTCGGGTCTGCTCATACAGGAAACGGCCCAGCGCATCTTTGACATTGGTTTTAAGCGAAGCCCATTCATTTACATTCTCACTCATCAGTTTCTGTAAAGTACTGGAAACGATGCGGTTGGCCTCATCCAGCAACCCTTCAGATTCGCGGACATACACGAAACCGCGGGAGATGATATCAGGACCGGACACAATGGTGCCATCCTGCTTGCTGAGCGTAACGACAACGACGAGAATTCCGTCCTGTGACAGGAGTTTCCGGTCACGCAGCACAATATTGCCTACGTCGCCGACTCCCAATCCGTCAATCAGCACATTGCCTGCCGTCACTTTTCCTGCTTTGCGCGCGGCACCGTTCTGAATTTCGACAACATCGCCGATATCCGTAATAAAAATGTTGTCATGATCCACGCCAACCGACTCAGCCAGCAGAGCATGTCTGCGCTGCATTCTGTATTCACCGTGAATTGGAATGAAAAATTGCGGCTTCATCAGGTTGAGCATCAGCTTGAGCTCTTCCTGACTGCCATGACCGGACACGTGCACGCCTGAATTCGCTCCGCTATAATAAACCTCCGCACCTAAACGGAACAGCTCGTCGATTGTACGACCGACATATTTCTCGTTGCCCGGTACAGGAGTTGCGGCAATGATAACCGTATCTCCAGGCAGAATATCCACCTTGCGGTGGGTGGAGCGGGCCATGCGTGTCAGCGCTGACATCGGCTCCCCTTGGCTGCCGGTGCACAGTATAACGACCCGATCGGCGGCCATTTTGCCGACTTCCTCAGGCTCAATCAGCATGCCGTCCGGGATTTGCAAATATCCGAGATCATGGGCGATACCAACGACATTCACCATGCTGCGTCCGATCACAGCCACCTTGCGGCCAGTCTTCTCGGCGGCGTTCACCACTTGCTGAATCCGGTGCACGTTGGAAGCAAAGGTTGCAACTACAACCCGCTGGCGGGATTTACGGCAAATATCCTCAAGCACGATGCCTACACTTTTCTCCGAAGGTGTGAAGCCAGGCTTCTCGGCATTGGTGCTATCTGATAAAAGCGCTAACACCCCCCTGCTTCCAATCTCGGCCATCCGCTGCAAATCCGCGTATTGACCATTGACTGGAGTATGGTCAAACTTGAAGTCGCCCGTATGAACAACAGCACCTTCCGGTGTATCGATGCAAACACCAACCGAATCCGGAATACTGTGATTTGTGCTGAAAAATGATGCTTTCAGGGTCGAACCCAGTTTGATCTCAGAGTCGGCGTTGATGATGATCCGCTTCGTCTCCCCGAGCAAATTCGCCTCCTTCAGCTTGTTCTCCACAAGCCCCAAGGTCAGCTTCGTCCCGTAAACGGGAACGTTCAGGTGCTTGAGCACATACGGCAGACCGCCGATATGGTCTTCATGGCCATGTGTCAGCACAATGCCTCTCACTTTGTCACGGTTCTCCGTAAGGTAGGAAATATCAGGAATGACGATATCGATTCCGAGCATATCTTCCTCAGGAAATTTCAGTCCCGAATCCACGACAACAATGTCGTTGGCATATTGGATGACATACATGTTTTTCCCGATTTCTCCGACGCCGCCCAAAGCGAAAATCATCAATTTATCGTTGTTGGCTTTTTTAGACAAATGAATCTAAACCTCCTATGGTAGTTGGACGTCGTACCTTAATTTGTTATTTATTTTTCAAAAAAATACCGCACCCAGTCACTTGACCCCATTATACATGATCAAAAAGCGAAAACACAAGTCACCCTCTTCTTTGCAGTTAGGTTTCCCGTTTTGCAAAAAACCATGAACGCAGGCCGTTTACTCCCTTTAACCGTGCTCGTTCGAGCAAAACAAAAAAAGCGTTCCTCATCGGAAACGCTTCTGCCTTGCCCTAATCAAATTATTTTTCAAAACAGGGAGCGAATGAAGTCTGCTTCCTGTTCCGTTGGCGCCACAAGCGGAAGACGGACAGAACCGGCGGCAATTCCCTTCAGTTCCAATGCATATTTGACAGCCACTGGATTCGGGCATGTGAACAGGCCTTTAAACACGGGAAAAAGCGATTGATGCAGAGCTGCTGCCCGATCAGGGTGCCCGCCCGTAAAGGCTTCAATCATCCGCTTCATTTCCGAGCCAACCACATGGCTGGCTACACTGACGATCCCATAAGCGCCTACAGCCATGGCTGGAAGGCCCGAGGCATCGTCACCGGAATATACCTTGAAGCCGCCAGGTGCGGCAGCTGCTATCTGTGTGACCTGCTCCAGTGAAGCGCATTCCTTGGTTGCCACAATATTCCTGATTTGGGCCAAACGCAGCGTAGTCTCTGCCGTCAGGCTTGCTGCCGTTCTTCCCGGCACATTATAAAGCATAACAGGCAGGGAAGAAGAGCGGGCAATCGCCTCGAAGTGTCTGTACATGCCCTCCTGGTTCGGCTTGTTGTAATAAGGAACTACAAGCAGAACGCCGTCCGCGCCCACACGCTCGGCCTCCTTGGTTAAATGAATGGAATGGCGCGTGTTGTTGCTGCCCGTGCCTGCGATAATTTTGCAGCGCCCCGCCACCTTCTCCACTACAAAAGAAAACAAATTGATTTTTTCCTCATCGCTAAGTGTCGGGGATTCGCCGGTCGTCCCCGATACAACGAGAGAGTCGGATTTTTGCTCCTCGATTAAATAATCAATCAAATCAGATGTCGCATCCCAATTGATCTCGCCTTGCTCGTCGAATGGTGTAATCATTGCTGTGATCAATCTTCCAAAACCCATCATGCTGCCTCCTTTCATAGCCCCATGCCCGGTTAACGGTGTAGTTCGAATTTGGCATGAAGCGCGCGCAGCGCCTGCACCATATCCTCTTTTTTGACCAAAACCCAAATGGTTGTGTTGGAGTCGGCAGACTGCAGAATCTGAATGTTGGCCTCCGCCAAAGCCTCGACAATCGTCGCCATAATGCCGGGCACACCGTTGATGCCGCCCCCGATCACCGATACCTTCGCGCAGCCAGAGATCATCTTTGGGCTCAGGCCCATTTCCCGCAATATTTTAGCCGCTTTGGGGGCTTCACTGTCACTGACCGTGTATACCGCGCCTGTTGGAGTCACATTAATAAAATCAACGCTGATCCCGCTTGCGGCCATCGCCTTGAATACCTTTAACTGCGGATGATGATTCGCTTCCTCTGACTCAACAGTTATCTGGGTCACATTTCCAACGTAGGCGATGCCTGTCACGTACCGGTCGACCACACCTGACTGAACATCCTTAAAGCCTTCCGGATGCGTCACCAATGTACCTTCATTCTCGGAAAAGGTCGAACGTACCCGCACAGGAATGGTCGCCTGCATGGCAATTTCCACGGCTCGTGGGTGGATTACTTTCGCTCCGTGGTGCGCCATATTGCAAATTTCCGTGTAGCTGACATAAGTGAGCGGTTTGGCATCTTCCACAATTCTTGGATCTGCGGTTAAAATTCCGTTAACGTCCGTATAAATATCGACCATTTCCGCATGGAGGGCGGCCCCTAACGCAGTAGCTGATGTATCGCTCCCGCCCCTGCCAAGTGTCGTGAAATCTCCGTTTTCCGTCTGGCCCTGAAAGCCGGTTACGATCACAACACGGTCCCGCCCGAGTTCCTCCAGAATACGTGCAGGCTTGATGTCCAAAATTCTTGCATTCCCGAACTGGCTGTCGGTTATAAAGCCTGCCTGTGCTCCAGTCAATACCGTAGCGGAAATTCCTTCCCGCTCAAGCAGGCCGCAGAGCGTGGCTGCAGAAATAATCTCTCCGCAACACATCAGCAGATCCCGCTCACGGTCAGGCAGACCGTCTCCGTTACTTGCCGCCCAATCGAGCAGCGTATCCGTTGCATACGGTTCACCCTTGCGGCCCATGGCCGATACAACCACTACAAGCTGAAAGTTATTCTTCAGCTCCCTCTTGATGTGACCGATGACCAGACTTCTGGCTTCTGGTGTGGAAAGCGAAGTTCCCCCGTATTTCTGTACTAAAATCCCCATAATTTCTCCTCCACCATGTGCACCTCAGGAACGGGCTTATCAATATCCGTTCCTGTCAAACAATCTCATGCTGTATTTTTTCCGTTGCTTGCTCAATCTACTTCTTTTTCCCTTTGCCGCTGCAGCGAATTACCATATATTCTGAAAGCCTCCGGCTGCATCAGCAGCCGGAGGCCCGCCAGACAATTACATGGTATGATGTCGCTGAATGATCATGGGCTGGAGCTGTCTGCCCTCCAGGGCTGCATAACATGCCTCGGGAATCAGCTCCATCTGAGCCACTAGCGAGTTGGGTTTCTGTTCCGGATTGTCCTGCCCGAATGGCACAAAATAAACGGATTTGGCCACAAGCAGCTTAGCGATATTCGCCGCATTCAGTCCAAGACCGTCATTGGTTGAAATGGCAAGCACCAGCGGACGGCCGTTCCGAAGCTGTGCTTTGGCAGCCATCAGCACGGGACTGTCCGTCATGGCGTTGGCCAGCTTGCTGGTCGTATTGCCCGTGCATGGCGCAATAACAAGGACATCCAGCATACGTGATGGTCCAAGCGGTTCAGCCTCGACAATTGTAGAAATGATATCATTCCCTGTTATATCTTTCAACTGTTTTTGCCAATTTTGCGAGCTGCCGAAACGTGTATCCGTCGTCAACACCGAACCTGAAATAATCGGAACAACCCGCGCGCCTTCATCTACAAAACGCTGAACGACGGGCATCACTTCCTCAAAGGTACAATGTGAGCCCGTTATCGCATAACCTACTGTCTTGCCCCTCCAGTTCATATGCCTTCCTCCCGGTTCGGATTATCTTGCAAAAGCTGCTGAACCAATGCGTCCGCCATAATCATACCTGCGGTTTTGGGAGCTACGATGCCGGGAAGTGAAGGGGCAAGAACAGCCTTGATTCCAATCTTCTCCGCACTTGAGAAATCACATCCACCGGGAGCGGAGGCCAGGTCAATAATGACGGCACTCCGAGGCATTCGGGACAGGATTTGCGCTGTGATAATCATAGTGGGTATCGTATTAAAAAGCAAGTCAATATCGCTCACCTCATCCGCCAAATCCCTTGTCTCAAAAGGCTTCCAGCCCATCACGGCAGCACGTGCCCCTTCATCCTTCCAGCGAATTCCGATCTTTACGTCAGCCCCAAGCCCCTGCAGAGTTTTAGCCAATGTAAACCCGGTACGTCCCATACCGAGCACGATGCATTTGGACCTATGAATTGTAATTTCCGTATGCTGGATCGCCATCATGACGGCCCCCTCGGCCGTAGGAATCGAGTTATGAATGGCAATATCGTCCCGATTCAGGAGCTCAACCAGCTTCAGACCATATTTCTCGCTCAAATTGTGCAAATACGGCTTAGCCATTCCGGTGTAAATTGTACAGTGCCCCGGTAGCACGGAAACGTGCTCATCCAGCAATTGCAGCGGTTCCTCTGCAAATAACGCGTTTACCTTTCCTTCATCATCACAGCCTACAACCGGCAATATGAGAGCATCCGCTGATTCCAGAACTTCTTCTCCCAGCGGCACAAAAGACACGCCGGGAATCTTCTCCGGAATGCGTTCAAATCCCACTGCATGCACAGAAGCGCCCAAATCGGCACATTTTCTCAGTACCTGCAGCTGTCGGGCATCTCCACCAATAACCAAAACCCGAATTCCTGTGAGCATCTGGTGTTCACTCCTTTTCCAGACACGGTATGGTTCATATTATGCGTTTACCCGGAAAGGGTGATAGAGAGCGCAAAAAACCGCCCATAACGGGCGGTTCTCTTAAGAGGTAGTTCAAAAAGTCATCTTTTGATCACGAAGTCAATCAGGAAGCGGACTCGACATCGAATCTTGAATTCAGCCGGGCCTAAGCAAATGCTTCCGAAGCATGTTTCCTACGGAAACATTTCAGGTGCTCACGTACCAAAACGTACGCTCCGCTCCTCAGTCCCTGGCTTCATTCAACCTTCTCGGTGCTGAAAACCTGACTTTTTGAACTCGCACTTTAAGATTCCAGAATTATTGCTTTCAGGCCTATTGTCGGCCTGTATGTCCAAAACCTCCCGATCCACGAACCGTTTCAGATAATTCTTCGACCTGCTTCAGTTCGACCCGGGGCACCTCCTGGAACACCATTTGGGCGATCCGTTCGTTCCGCACGATGGTAAATGGCTCCTCCCCTAAATTAATTAGGAGTACCTTGACTTCGCCGCGGTAATCAGCGTCAATCGTGCCGGGCGTGTTCAGACACGTAATCCCGTGCTTGTAGGCCAAACCGCTGCGGGGGCGAATTTGCGCCTCCAGTCCGGCAGGCATGGCAAGCGCAAATCCGGTCGGAATCAGGCCACGCTTACCGGGCTCCAGTACGACATCCTCTGTTACTGCAGCATATAAATCGAATCCGGAAGCAAGCTCCGACATTCTGCAGGGCAATTCAATATCTTCATTGCCCGCAAGCTTGTTAATTTCCACGTAATAAGACAAACTGGTCCCTCCTCAATCCTGTAACTGCCGCGTCCGAAGACCCGACCATGGCGACGGCGAAAGGTTGGGCGAACATACGGTCCAGCACGGCCTGGACATCATCCATCGTGACCTGCTCAATATTCCGGATCATTTCATCCAGCGTATAATGGCGGCCCAGCATCAGTTCATTCTTCCCGTTTCTGTTCATCCGGCTGCCCGTACTCTCCAGGCTCAAAATCAGACTTCCTTTAAGCTGCTCCTTGCCCTTGCTGAGCTCTGTGGATGTCAGCCCTTTCACTGCGGCGTCATGCAGCAGCTCCTGGGTCAGCTCAAGTACATCCTTCGTCTGCTTTGGCGCCGTCCCCGCGTAGATGGTGAGCATACCGCTGTCTGCATGGGAGCTATGATAGGAATACACGGAGTATGCAAGCCCGCGTTTTTCACGGATTTCCTGGAACAGTCTGGAGCTCATGCCTCCGCCAAGTGTATTATTCAGCAAAATCATGGCATATTGCAGCGGCTCGCCCGTGGCACATCCCGGGAATGACAGGCAGATATGGTTTTGCTCCGTGCTTTTTTCGTGAAACAGGAACTGTCCTGCAAAAGCAGGAACTTCCAGCTTCGAAGGCTGACCATGATTGTCAAAGTGGCCAAAGTGCTTCTCCAGCAACTCGACCACATCATCACCGATATTTCCGGCCAGGCTGATTACTGTATTTTCAACGGTATAATGCTGTTTCATATAACCGCGGAGTTGGTCACTGTCCATGGCCTGCAGGCGCTCCTCCGAGCCGAGAATCGGATAGGCCAAGGGATGGCTCCCGTACGCCGCTCTGGAAACCAGATCATGCACCATGTCATCAGGGGTATCCTCGTACATGGATATTTCCTCAAGGATGACGTTTTTCTCTCTTGCGAGCTCCTCCGGGTCCAGCTTTGAATTAAAAAACATATCTGACAGCACATCTACCGCGATCGGCAAATGTTCGTCAAGCACCTTGGCATAATAACATGTGTATTCCCTGGAAGTAAATGCATTGACGTTTCCGCCGATGGCATCAAACTCCTCCGCAATATCCTTTGCGCTGAAGCGGTCCGTGCCTTTAAAAAGCATGTGCTCGATAAAATGGGATATGCCGCTGCTGGTTTCGTCCTCATGCCGCGATCCGGTCTTGACCCAGATTCCGAAGGAAACAGAGCGTACGTTCGGGATTTTTTCCATGACCACTCTAAGGCCGTTGTTCAGCTGTATCAATTTCACTAAGTTGGCCCCCTTAAACTTAAACTTGCCTGTGCCATGATGCATCTAACGCCATAATGTTCATCGTAACAGAAAAAGGAAGACTACTCAACCGCTTCGTCAAGGATCCGCTCCGACGAAAGTGTCTGGCTGACCGTGCCGGGTGTCAGTCCTTTGCTGCGTACAGCCTTGATCATATCGGCCAATGCCTCAGCCGAAGATTGGGTTGGATGCATCAGGATGAGTGAGCCAGGTCCAACACCGGCTTCAATTTTGCGCACGATGGAAGCAGGGTCCGGTTTTTTCCAATCCACTGTGTCCAGTGTCCATAAAACAGTCTTCAATCCCAGGCTTGCGGCGATTTCAACGGTCTGTTGATCATAATCCCCGGAAGGAGGAGCAAACCACTTATTCTGAACGCCAAGTGTTTCCTTGAGCAAAGCCTCCGTTTTCGAAATCTCCTGTTGTGCTCGTTCCCGGCTGAGCCGGCTCATGTTCGGGTGGGAATAGGCATGATTCGAAATTTCGTGCCCTCTCTTCTGAATTTCCTTGGCGATATCCGGATTTTTCTTCAACCAGCTTCCGTCCAGGAAAAAAGTGGCCTTGACATGCTCCCGATCCAAAGTTTCGAGCATAGGACCGATGTATTCATTGCCCCAGGCAACGTTGATCATGAAGGCAGCCATCGGTTTGGACGGGTTGCCGCGGTAAATCGGGTGATGACCCAGATCATCAAGCGATACCTGCGGTGGAATTTGCTTATATATGTATTTTACAGGCATACCCGGAGTGGCAGCGGCCCTCCGGTAGGTGGCTTCTATGTCTACTTCTACCCCGTTGTACCCGGGAACCGCCTTCCAGACATGGTCAACCTTCGCATCAATCGGGGCCTGTTTACGTCGCTCGGCCTCAAGCTTTATGATCTCCATAAGCTGCTCGCCTGCTGTCGCAGGTCCCCACACTTCTACTGCAATCTCTTCTTCCCACTGGTTGCGGACCTCCTGCACATATTCACGGATACCGCCGATTTGACCAATCCACAGAACCAGAGCGGCGCTCACCAAGGCAGCGGCGGCTATTTTCGCCTTTTTCATCCCATTCATCCTTCCAGCGCGTTTGTCCACATCCTATGAGCGCCGGACAGGTTTTATACCTCTATGGTTTCCTGCTTGCATATGTATTAAAAAAGAGCCAGAAAATTGCTCTGTCTCTTTTACAGATTCTTTGATGAGTATGAAGCGTTGTTGCTACTTGGCCGGCTGCTCTGCGGTCAATACGGCTTTGCGGGACAGGTTAACCCGGCCCTGCTGATCGATTTCGGTAACTTTAACCGTGATCGTATCGCCGATCGCCACCACGTCTTCCACTTTGCCAACCCGTTCGGCGGACAGCTGTGAAATATGAACCAGTCCGTCTTTGCCTGGCAAAATTTCTACGAATGCGCCGAATTTTTCGATACGTTTAACGGTTCCGACATAGATTTCGCCGATAACAACCTCTCTTACGATTCCTTCAATAATGGAGCGTGCTTTCTCGTTCATTTCCGGATTGGACGAAGCGATAAATACACGGCCATCCTGCTCGATATCAATTTTCACGCCGGTTTCTTCGATGATCTTGTTGATGATCTTGCCGCCTGCACCGATGACATCACGGATTTTATCCGGGTTGATATACATTGTAATGATTTTCGGTGCATATGGTGAAAGCTGCTTTCTTGGCTCTTTGATCGCTTCCATCATTTTATTCAGAATGAACATCCGCCCTTCTCTGGCCTGGGTCAGAGCGTCATGCAGAATGTTGCGGTCAATGCCGTCGATCTTGATGTCCATTTGAATAGCGGTTACTCCTTCAGCAGTACCGGCCACTTTAAAGTCCATATCTCCCAGATGATCCTCCATGCCCTGGATATCTGTCAGAATGGATACATGATCTTTATCCTTGATCAATCCCATCGCCACACCCGCCACCGGTGCCTTGATCGGAACACCCGCATCCATCATGGCCAGCGTACTTGCGCAAATGCTCGCCTGCGATGTAGACCCGTTCGATTCAAGCACCTCGGATACGAGACGGATCGTATAAGGGAATTCGGATTCCGACGGGATGACTTTGGCCAATGCACGCTCGCCAAGCGCACCATGCCCGATTTCACGTCTGCCTGGAGCACGCAAAGGACGCGCCTCGCCCACGCTGAAAGGCGGGAAATTATAATGGTGCATAAAGCGTTTCGACTCTTCCAATGAAATGCCGTCCAGAATTTGCACATCACCAAGGGCTCCCAGCGTACAAACGCTCAACGCCTGTGTCTGTCCACGTGTAAACAAACCGGAGCCGTGCGTCCGTGGCAGGAGGCCGGTATCACTCTCAATCGGACGGATTTCATCCAGCTTGCGGCCGTCCGGACGAATCTTGTCATGGGTAATTAAACGGCGTACTTCTTCCTTAACGATATCATAGAGAACTTCGTTGACATCCTTCAGAAGCTCCGGCGTATCCATGTACTTCTCTTCAAAATGAGCAACTGTCTCTTCGTTGATGGCATCAATCGCGTTCTGGCGTGCATGCTTTTCTTCGATTTTTACCGCTTCCAGCAAACGGGCTGCGGCATACTCACGCACTTCCTTGTTGACCGTTTCGTCCACGGCATGCAGCTTGACCTGCATTTTTTCCTTGCCGGCAATCTTCACCAGCTCTTCAATCGTCGCGACAATGTTCTTGATTTCATCATGTCCGAACATGATCGCTTCCAGCATCGTCTCTTCAGGAACCTCATTCGCCTCGGCTTCCACCATCATGATCGCATCTTTTGTACCCGCCACAACCAGATACAAATCGCTTATCTCCTGCTGCTCAATGGTTGGGTTGATGATAAATTGACCGTTCACCCGGCCGACTGCAACACCGCCGATCGGACCGTTAAACGGCACATCCGAAATACTCAGCGCTGCCGACGTGCCAATCATGGCCGCGATCTGCGGCTCACAGTCCTGATCGACACTCATCACAAGGTCCAGGACCTGAACATCATTGCGGAAACCTTCCGGGAACAGCGGCCGTATCGGACGGTCCGTCAGACGGCTGGCAAGAATCGCCTTCTCGCTTGGTCTTCCCTCACGCTTGATGAAACCTCCTGGAATTTTACCGACAGCATATAATCTTTCCTCATAATTGACGGTTAACGGAAAAAAATCCAAATCCTTCGGTTCGCTTGATGCTGTAACGGTACAAAGCACCGCGGTCTCGCCGTAGCGTACCATTACTGCTGCATTGGCTTGCTTGGCCAGTCTGCCCGTTTCAAGAACGAGCTTTCTGCCGCCAAGCTGCATTTCTACACGTTGTTCCATGGTATCCCTCCATTCTTTACACCTGTATGTTCTTGTTCTGCGTAAAAACAGTATTTCCTGCTCCAAGCCGATTCATAAGATAACTCTCTTTCATTGAAGACAGTCACCGCTTAGGAAAAGGCACGATTGGAGGGATTCCCGAAAATCCGGAAACCCGAGAAATTTAATAAAACCTGGCTGTTGTCCGCCGTCGCCTTTGCAGGGACATGCGGTGAACAACCAGGTTCTTTTTGGGCTTACACGTAAATTAACGGCGCAGTCCGAGTCTTTCGATCAGTGCGCTGTAACGCTTTACATCGGTTTTCTTCAGGTAAGCCAAAAGCTTACGACGCTGACCAACCATCTTCAACAGCCCGCGGCGGGAGTGATGGTCTTTCTTATGCGAACGAAAGTGGCTTTGCAAGTTAACGATGTTCTCTGTCAGGATTGCGATTTGAACCTCTGCGGATCCAGTATCGGATTCGTGAGTTTTGTATTCGTCAATCAGCTGTTGTTTACGCTCTTGAGTCAATGCCATTCTGTTCACCTCCTTCATTATAATCGCCGTCAGCCGAGTAACCGCCGGTGAAAGCGTGAAACCAAGCTAAGGTTCACTGTTGCATGAGCAACATAATTTAGTATAACACGGCAGAGTACCCATTGTAAATGCCGTGCTAAAATCTTGAAGATGAAAGCAGCTGTCTTGCCGTATCCGCATCATTCCGGATTTGTGCCACAAGCTCCTGAACACCGCTGAACTTGCGCTCAGGCCGGATAAAGTGGCACATCTCCACCGCCATCGTTTCACCATAGATTTGCCGGTTGAAATCGAACAGATGCACCTCGAATGAAGGCTTCAGGTCTCCTTCATGAAAGGTCGGCTTCACCCCAACGTTCATAACCCCTTTCAACTGCTCGCCGTCTACGGTGGCACGGACTGCGTATACCCCTTTCATGGGGATGACATAATTATCATCCAGCCGCAGGTTGGCGGTCGGAAACCCGATCGTCCGTCCTCTTTTTTCACCATCGCTTACGATCCCCTGCAGCCGGTATGAACGTCCGAGCCAGTCCAAAGCACGGGCAAGATCACCTTCCCTCAGCGCTTTGCGGATGCCCGAGCTGCTGACTTTCTCCCCGTTCAATTCGAAGGGCTGCGCGGTCTCCACGGTCATCCGGTCACCTCCCAGCTCCCTCAGCATGCTCTCATCCCCTTCACCACGGTGGCCGAAGCGGAAATCAAACCCGACGACCGCTGTTTGCACCTGCAGTGGGAAAAGCACATCTTCTACGAACTGCTGCGGAGTTACAAGCGAAAAAGCTTCATTAAACTCCATAATATACAGCACGTCAACACCCATCGATCTCAGCAGTGCCTTTTTTTCGGCAATGGGGGTAAGATAGCCTTCATAATCACCCTTCTTCATAACTTCTTTGGGATGAGGATGAAAGGTCATAACAGATACCGGGCACTGTCGGCGCTCAGCCAATGAAACTGCTGTGCGGATTACGCTTTGATGACCCATATGAAGCCCGTCAAACTGCCCCATAGCCATAACCTGAGAGCGGGCATGCTTCTGTAAAACTTCACCTGTCGGCGGGTATGACAGAGGTACAGTAATCATTCGCTTTTCACCTGCCATTCCTTATATAGTTCTGAATACGATTACTGCTGCTCCGGAAGAAACACCTTGATGGCTGTCACGGCATGCGACTCCGGATCACGGCCAAAGATGCCGAGAAACTGGCCGTCCTCCCGATAAAGCCGGACAGGCTGATCATGGTCCACCGGCGGAAGCACAGCCCCCTGGGACAGTCGCTGTCCCTGCACGGCCGCTGCCGCCCTTTGATTGACAACCGTATGTGCGGGCATAAAAGCAACCGCATCATCCACCGGTATCAGACGCTCGCCCAGTGTGCCATCTGCGGTACAGCGCTCAATATCTTCGAACGTCAGGCAGCGATCTGCTTTGATGCCGGCGGACATGGTCCGTTCAAGACGGACCATCGTAGACGGATAACCAAGCTCGCGCCCGATATCCACGCAAAGAGTACGGATGTAGGTGCCTTTGGAGCACAGAACCCGAAATGATACATCGGTATATGTATCCCTGTTGACAAAGCCGTTCATTCCCAGCCCATAGATGGTGACTTCCCGGCTTTTGCGCTCCACCGTTTTCCCTTCCCGGGCGAGCTCATACAGCCGTTTGCCTGCTACCTTGACCGCCGAATACATAGGGGGCACCTGGCTGATCACGCCGGTAAAACGCCGCAGCACCGCTGCTGCCGCCGCCTCCGTCACCGCCCGTGCGTCAGCTTCCTCCACCACCATACCCGTCATATCTTCCGTATCGGTTGCAATACCAAGACGCAGTGTAGCCTGGTACTCCTTCGGCTGTTCCTGCAAGTATTCGACAACCCGGGTCGCTCGTCCCAGACAAAGCGGAAGTACGCCGGTGACCTGCGGATCAAGCGTGCCGGTGTGGCCAATCCGTTTCATTCCCAGCAGGCGGCGCGCCTTGGCCACCACATCATGGGAAGTAAAACCGGCGGGCTTGTAGACAGGCAAGATCCCTTCCCAACTTTTCTTCATAGCTGCTCCTTAACTCTGTTGACGACCCGTTCGACAACTTCCGCAAGCGAGCCCTCCACGCGGCAGCCGGCGGCACGCACATGCCCTCCGCCTCCAAAGGAATGGGCCAAAGCCGCCACATCAACTCGGCCTGCGGAGCGCAGGCTGGCTTTGACTGCTTGTCCGTCGATCATCTTAAATAAAATGCCCACTTCCACTCCCTGGATGTTACGCGGATAATTTACGATCCCTTCCAGATCCTCGTTTTCGGCTCCCGCAGCCGCCATATCTTCGGGCCGGACAGTCACCCAGGCAATTTTGCCATCAGCGGTCATTTCCAGCGTCGACAAAGCCTGTGTCAAAATTTGCACCTGCGCCAGCGACAGGCATTCGAGCAGCCGTTCCGACAAATCCGGACCATTCACACCATGAGACAGCAGTGCAGAGGCGATAGACATAACCTGGGGAGATGTATTTGAATAGCGGAAACCGCCGGTATCTGTCAACAGGCCGGTATAGACCAGGGTTGCTATCTCTGCATCCCAGTTTACGCCCCACAGTTCCAGCAAATCAAATAAAATTTCGGCCGTGGCTGCCGCATCCGCCTTGATCACATTGACACTGCCATAGCCGTCATTGGTCGGATGGTGATCTATATTCAGAATAAGCGCATCATCTGCAAAATACTGCTCGGTCAGCCCAACGCGGCGGAAATCTGCACAGTCCACACAGATCACCCGGCTGTACTTGCGGTCCAAGGGCTGAACGCTCATATTCACGATATCATCAGCATGCCACAAAAATTTCATCCGCTGCGGGATTGCCCCCTCGTTCAGCATCGTAAATTTTTTGCCCAGACATGAGAGAAGCCAGCCCACCGTTAAGGTCGAGCTGACTGCATCTCCGTCCGGCTGTACATGCGACACGATCAGGAAATCATCATGCTCCTGCAGGAAATTTTTTGCCTGCTGGAGCGCCCGTTCATAAGTCTGCATTGCCGTCTCCTTTACATTCAATTCATGATTGATCTTCCTTGCCGATGTCATTAAGCAGTTTTTCGATGCGACTGCCATAGGCAATGGATTCGTCAATTTTAAAAATCAGTTCCGGTACATGGCGGAGCCGGATTCTTTTGCCCAGCTCCGAGCGAAGAAAGCCATTGGCTTTGTCCAGCCCCTTGAGTGAGGCCTGCTTCTGTTCTTCGTCTCCCAGTACGCTTAAATATACTTTGGCCTGGGACAGATCATTGGTCACGTCAACACCCGTCACGGTCACAAAACCGATGCGCGGATCCTTCAACTCGCTCTGGATCAGCAGGCTCAGCTCCTTTTTGATCTGTTCCCCGACACGTCCTGTTCGTATTTTAGCCATTGTAGCTCACCTTTCTGCCCTCAGCGTTCCACCGTCTCCATGACGAACGCTTCGATGACGTCGTTTTCCTTAACATCATTATAGCCATCAAGGGTGATACCGCATTCGTAGCCTTGCGCCACTTCCTTGGCATCGTCCTTGAACCGCTTCAAGGAATCGATTTTACCTTCGAAAATTACGATGCCGTCACGGATCAGGCGGGCTTCCGCGTTACGGGAAATTTTGCCGGACGTAATCATACAGCCTGCAATGGTTCCGACCTTGCTGACTTTAAATACGTTGCGCACCTCGGCATGACCGATAATATTTTCTTTGTATATCGGATCAAGCATACCTTTCATCGCCTGCTCGATTTCTTCGATTACGTTGTAGATAACGCGGTGCAGGCGGATGTCCACTTTCTCGGAATCGGCCGTCGCCTTGGCCTGATTGTCAGGCCGAACGTTAAAGCCGATCACAATCGCATTCGAGGCCGCAGCCAGAATGATGTCGGACTCATTGATCGCGCCTACACTGCTGTGGATGATCTTGACGCGCACACCCTCAACTTCAATTTTGTTCAGGGAGCCTTTCAGCGCTTCGACGGAGCCTTGCACGTCACCTTTAATAATGACGTTCAGATCTTTCATTTCGCCGTCTTTAATATGCTGGAACAGGTCGTCAAGGGTTACCCGTGTATTGCTGCCCAGCTCGGATTGACGCTGTGTGGTTGCACGTTTTTCAGCAATGGCACGTGCTTTGCGCTCATCTTCAAACACCATGAACGGATCGCCGGCCAAAGGCACTTCTGTCAGACCGGTAATTTCTACCGGTGTGGAAGGACCTGCCTCTTTCAGACGGCGGCCTTTGTCGTTGACCATTGCCCGCACCCGCCCGAAGCAGTTGCCCGCCACAAACGCATCGCCGACTTTCAGCGTACCGTTCTGCACGAGAATCCGTGCCACCGAACCGCGGCCTTTGTCCAGTTCCGCCTCGATGATGGTTCCGCGTGCGCGCTTGTCGGGATTCGCTTTGTACTCGTTTACTTCCGCGACCAACAGAATCATTTCCAGCAGGTCTTCCAGACCCATTTTTTGCTTGGCCGACACGTTCACGAAGATGGTATCGCCGCCCCACTCTTCCGGAACAAGCTCATATTCCGTCAGCTCTTGCTTCACTTTATCCGGGTTGGCATCCGGCTTATCAATTTTATTAACCGCTACGATGATCGGCAAACCTGCCGCTTTGGCATGGTTGATCGCTTCCACCGTTTGCGGCATCACACCGTCATCGGCTGCAACAACGATGATGGTCATATCCGTTACCTGGGCACCGCGTGCACGCATGGCTGTAAACGCTTCGTGGCCTGGCGTATCCAGGAACGTAATCTTCTTGCTGTTGATTTCCACCTGGTATGCGCCGATATGCTGCGTAATGCCTCCGGCTTCGCCGCCAATAACGTTCGTGGAGCGAATCGCATCAAGCAAGGTGGTTTTACCGTGGTCAACGTGGCCCATGATCGTTACAACTGGTGGACGCGTGGTCAGACTCTCCGGTTCGTCATTTTCCTCGGTCGTTTCAAAACGGTCCTCTTCGACCGGAATCTTCACTTCGACTTCCACTCCGAAATCGCCTGCAAGCAGGAGAATCGTATCCATGTCCAGCTCCTGGTTGATGGTAGCCATCGTGCCCAGCATAATGAGCTTTTTGATGACCTCGGAAGCGTCCTTGTGCAGGAGCTTAGCTGTTTCGCCAACGGTCATTTCACCGCGCACGATAATTTTCTTCGGAGTGTTGTCAATTTTCTCGCGGCGCTGTTCCTGCTGTCCCCCGCGGCCACGGTTGTTGTTGAATTTCCCGCCTTTGCCGCCACGTCCAGCATTGCCACGGTTTTGACCTCCGCCGCCTGTACGGTCCTCAAAGCGGTTGTTTCCTCCCTGACGGCCACCGCCGCCACCGTTGTTGCGGTTATTGCCGCCGCTGCGATTGCCGCCGCCTTGCCCGCCGCGGTTTTGTCCTCCACCGCTGCGTTCGGCCGTTTTGACCGTTGCTCCGCCGTCACGCTGTCCGCTGTTTTGCGGACGGGAACCTACACTTGCTCCGCCGTCGCGCTGTCCGCTGTTTTGTGGACGGGAGCCTACGCTTCCTCCGCTTTGCTGGCGCGGTGCGGAACCTCCCTGCGGACGGTTGCCGCTGCCCGCATTGCCTTGTCGTTGCCCACCGCTCCGGTTCTGACCGCCCTGGCCGGAAGGGGAACCGCTTCTCCGGTTATCCTGACCGCTTTGCGGTCTTGAGTTTGTACTGCTCTGGTTTTGGTTGGTTTTTTTATTATTCATACTTACCTGCTTTTCCTGTTGAATTTTGGGTTGCTCTGTCTTTTGCGCATGGATCTGGGCCGTACCTGCCCCGCTTTGCTTAGCGGCGTTGGATTTGATTTCCTTGAAGAAGTTTTCAACCTTGCTTACGGCATCGTTCTCCATAACGCTCATATGATTGTTAACGGGAATGTCAAGCCTTTTAAGAATCGTAATAATTTCCTTGCTGCTCATATTCAATGACTTGGCGTACTCATAAACCCGCAGTTTGTCTTTGCTTTCCTGTTTACTCAATATACTCCACCTCCGACATAATCCCCGCATGTTTCAAGATCATTTGCGCGAACCCTTGATCCGTTACCGCCAGCACGACCCGTTCGGCCTTGCCGACACTGTTGCCCAAGCTTTCCCGGTCAAACCCTATCAGCAGTGGAATGTTGTAGAATCCGCATTTATCGCGGAATTTCTTTTGAGTATTAACTGAAGCATCTTTCGCAAGGATGACCAGCTTGGCTTCGGAAACGCGCACAGCCTTCAGTACGATTTCATCACCGGTTACCAGTTTGCCTGCCCGCATGGCCAGGCCTATATTGGACAGCGCCTTATTCATCATCGGCACTGCCTTGTGCCGCCAGGAATTCTTCCTCGGCGGCAGCGAAATCCCGGGCCAATTGATCATGGATTTCCGGATCTACCTGATGCTTTAAAGCACGATCCAGCGCTTTGTTCTTCCGGGCCAGCTTAAAGCATGCGTCCTTGCCGCATAAATAAGCCCCCCGGCCAGATTTTTTACCGGTCAGATCAATCAATATTTCGTCTTCAGGGGTTTTGACGATGCGGATAAGCTGCTTCTTCGGCATCATTTCCTGGCAAGCCACGCATTTGCGCAGCGGTACCTTTCTCTGTTTCATTCGACTCCCCCCTTAACCTTGCGTTTAATCGACAGAAACGGAATCCTGATGCATCTCCTCGTCATTGCTGCGAGGTCTGCCGTACTCTTCTTCCGCCTGGGTTTCGCTCTTGATATCGATCTTCCAGCCTGTCAGCTTGGCGGCAAGCCGCGCATTCTGTCCCTTGATGCCGATGGCGAGGGACAGCTGGTAATCAGGAACGATGACACGCGCCATTTTTTCCGCTTCAAACACCTGCACCTCCAGCACCTTGGAAGGGCTAAGCGCATTGGCTACATATTCATCGACATTGTCGGAGTAGCGGACGATGTCGATTTTCTCACCGCGCAGCTCATTGACGATGGTCTGCACACGCGTGCCTCTCGGGCCAACACAGGAGCCGACCGGATCGACTTCTTCGTTACGCGAGTATACGGCGATTTTGGATCGAAAGCCGGCTTCACGGGCCACGGAACGAATCTCCACAACCCCATCGAAAATTTCCGGAACTTCAAGCTCGAACAATCGTTTGAGCAGGCCCGGATGAGTGCGGGACAGCAGAATTTGCGGCCCTTTCGTTGTATTCTCCACTTTTGTGATATATGCCTTGATGCGGTCCAGATGGTTGAACCTCTCATTCGGCATCAGCTCGCTGAGCGGAAGCGCTGCTTCAATCTTGCCAAGATCCACGTAAATATTACGCTGATCCTGCCGCTGTACGGTGCCTGTGACGATATCTTCCTCTTTATCGACAAAAGCATTGTAAATCAGTCCGCGCTCCGCCTCGCGAATGCGCTGGGTAACCACCTGTTTGGCTGTCTGGGCAGCAATCCGCCCGAAATCACGCGGCGTTACTTCAATCTCCGCAATGTCGTCAAGCTGGAAATGCGGATTGATTTCACGCGCAGCCGGCAGGGAAATTTCGGTACGAGGATCCAGCACCTCGTCTACGATCAGCTTGCGAGCAAACACTTTGATAACCCCGGTGTTGCGATTCATATCGACACGAACGTTCTGGGCCGTGTTAAAGTTGCGTTTGTAGCTGGAAATCAGGGCGGCTTCAATCGCTTCGAACAGCACATCCTTGCTGATGCCTTTTTCCCTTTCCAGCTCATTCATTGCTTCAATAAAATCCATACTCATGGATCATTTCTCCCCCTTTCAAATCATGGCGTCTTGCGCAAAACGGTTTGTTCCTTGTTGCAATCAAGGAGACCGGTCGTTTCACGCCAGACCAATCGTCACTAGTTGCAGTCAAGCATTTAAAATATGATCGCCAGCCGCGCTCCCGCTACTTTGGCGTACGGAATGACATGCTCTTTTTTGCCGGTTTGCACCGTAAGCTCATCATTTTCAAATGAAAGCAATCTGCCCTCAAATTCCTTGAGGCCGTTAACAGGCTCGTATGTAGTAATGAATACGTCTTTGCCTACCGCTCTGGCCACATCCTCCGCTTTCCTCAGCGGACGTTCCGCACCGGGAGATGATACTTCCAAAAAATAAGCATCCGAGACCGGGTCCTTCTCATCCAGCTTCTGGCTGAGATATTCACTGATCATACTGCAGTCGTCCAGGTCAATTCCACCGTCCTTGTCAATAAAGACGCGCAGAAACCAGTTACTGCCTTCCTTGACGTATTCAACGTCGACCAGCTCGAAGCCATGCTCAATCAAGTAGGGTTGAACCATTTCTTCCACGATGGATTTGATCTTTGGTGTGCTCAAAGATTATAACCTCCAAGAGTATCGTTTCCTGTATATCTGTTTTTGCCGCGCCACCCGGGGCCTGCGCCAATAATTCACAAAACCGCCATAGCAAAGAGTAAAGAGTGGGTTTCCCCACTCTTTAGCGACGGTTTTATCTCCATGATTACCAAAAAAATTATAGCATAACCAGATGTAAGTGACAAGGGTTGAAGCTTGACTTCCTCACAGAGAGGACAAGCCTAGAAGAGGGAAAGCTGATTGCTTTCCGGAAGTCCGCGGAAGCATCCCATTTGCGACAGCATCTCCACAATGGTTTTACTTGCCTTCGATTTTTGCTGAAAATCCTCGATCGACAAAAACTCACCCTGCTCGCGGGCAGCGGCAATATTACGGGCGGCGTTTTCCCCGATTCCAGCCAAGGCCCCGAACGGAGGAATCAGCGAATCGCCGTCGACCTTAAAGCGGGTCGCTTCCGAACGGTAAAGGTCAATCGGCTTAAAGGTGAAACCGCGGGCTGTCATTTCCAGCGCCATCTCCAGAATCGGCAGCATGTTTTTCTCCTTCGGCGGAGCCTGGAACCCGAGCTGCTCGATTTCGACAATTTTACGGCCGATCGCTTCATAGCCCTGGCAGCATAATTCGATATCAAAGTCGGCTGCGCGGACCGAAAAGTAGGTCGCATAAAATGCAATCGGATGGTACAGCTTGAAGTAGGCGGTGCGGACAGCGGAGATAACGTAGGCAGCCGCGTGCGCCTTCGGGAACATGTACTGGATTTTGAGACAGGAGTCAATGTACCATTGCGGCACTTTGCATCTCTTCATCTCTTCAATCCATTCCGGCGTCAAGCCTTTGCCTTTACGCACGCTTTCCGTAATTTTAAAGGCAAGACTGGCGTCCATCCCCGCCTTGTAAATAAGGAACAGCATGATATCGTCACGACAGCCGATAACCGTTTTGATGTTGCACGTGCCGTTTTTAATCAGATCCTGCGCGTTGCCGAGCCATACCCCCGTACCGTGTGACAGACCGGAAATCTGCAGCAAATCCGCAAAGGAGGAAGGCTGTGATTCGATCAGCATCTGGCGCACAAATTTGGTTCCCATTTCGGGGATGCCATAGGTGGCCACCGGGGTTCGGATCTGCTCCGGCCTAACGCCAAGCGCTTCCGTTGAGTTGAACATGCTCATGACCTTGGGATCGTTCATCGGTATCGTAGTCGGATCAACCCCCGTCAGGTCCTGCAGCATTCTCATCATTGTCGGATCATCGTGTCCCAGAATATCAAGCTTGAGCAGGTTCGCGTCAAAGGCATGATAGTCAAAATGGGTGGTCTTCCATTCCGCAGAGGTATCATCCGCCGGAAATTGAACCGGAGTGATATCCTCCACTTCGATATAATCTGGCACAACGACAATCCCGCCGGGGTGCTGACCCGTGCTGCGCTTGACGCCGGTACAGCCGGCGGCCAGTCGGTTCAGCTCCGCGCCGCGCCATTTCTGGTTATGCTCTTCTTCATACTTCTTGGCAAAGCCGAAGGCAGTCTTCTCCGCAACCGTGCCAATGGTGCCTGCCCGGAATACCGCTTTCTCCCCGAACAGCACCTTAGTATAGTTATGGGCATGTGGCTGATATTCGCCCGAGAAGTTCAAGTCGATATCGGGAACCTTGTCCCCCTTAAAACCAAGGAACGTCTCGAACGGAATGTCTTGCCCCTCCCCTTTAAGCTTGCCGCCGCATTTCGGGCAGTCCTTGTCGGGAAGGTCGAATCCGCTCGGCACGCTGCCGTCCAGGAACCATTCACTGTGCTTGCATTCCGGATTCAGACAAATATAATGCGCAGGCAGCGGGTTAACCTCGGAAATGCCGAGGAACGTCGCCACCACCGATGATCCTACGGAACCACGCGAGCCGACCAGATACCCGTCCTGGTTCGACTTCTTGACAAGCCGCTCGGAGATCAGATAGTTGGCCGAAAAGCCGTATTTAATGATCGGCTCAAGTTCCTTCTCCAGACGGGCGACAACGACTTCAGGAAGGTCCTCCCCGTAGATGGATCTGGCTGTCTCGTAGCAGGTGTTGCGGATCTCTTCATCCGCTCCCTCCAGGATCGGAGTAAAGAGCTTGTCCGGGAACAACTCCAGCTCTTCGAACCTGTCGGCCAATTCGCTTGTGTTGGCAACAACCACTTCATAAGCCTTCTCTTCACCCAGGAATTCGAATTCAGCCAGCATCTCTTCCGTCGTGCGCAAATGGGCGTCAGGCTTGCGTATACCTTTGAGCGGGCTGAAGCCGGTAATACCATGAATCGTGATGTCGCGGTAAAGCTTGTCCCTTGTCTCCAGGTAATGAACATTTCCGGTGGCGATGACTGGTTTGCCGAGCCGCTGTCCGATATCGTATATTTTGCGCAGCGCCGTTTTAATCGCTTCCGGGTCGCTGACAAGCTGCTTTTCTACAAGATGCATGTACATTGTAAGCGGCTGGATTTCCAGCACATCATAGAACTGCGCCACTTCCTCAGCCTCTTCGACGGTTTTGTTCAACACGGTTTCGAAAAATTCGCCTTTTTCGCAGCCGGAAATAATCAGCAGGCCTTCCCGCATCTCGGACAATTTCGATTTTGGGATACAGGGCACTCTTTTAAAATATTCTGTGTGCGACTGAGAAACAAGTTTATACAGGTTCTTCTTGCCGACCGGGTTTAGCGCATAAATGCAGCAGTGGAACGGCCGGGCTGTGGATAAATTCTTGCCCACATCATCATTAAGCCGATCCAGCCGTGTCATGCCTTTCATCTGTGCGGCATCGGCGAGCAGGCCGTTCAGCACACCTCCGAGCGCTATCGTATCATCAATCGCACGGTGATGGCTTTCCAATGCGACTTTGTATTTGTCCGTCAGCGTATTGAGTCTGTGATTTTTCATGGTCGGGAAGAGCAGGCGTGCCAGCTCCAGCGTATCCAGCACCGGATTCGTCAGCTCAGTCAGCCCCATTTTCTTCAGGGTGGCCTGAATGAAGCCGATATCGAAGCGGGCATTGTGAGCGACCAGCACCGCATCTCCAACGAATTTCACAAATTCCTCCATAACCGGTTCCACGCCCGGCGCATCCTTGACCATCTCATCCGTGATATTGGTGAGCTGCTGGATATTATAAGGAATCCGCTCATGCGGGTTGACGAAGGTAGCATAACGGTCAATTTCCTGGCCTTCCTGCATTTTCACAGCCGCTATTTCTATAATTTTGTTCTGTGTAATCGAAAGACCTGTTGTCTCAATATCGAATACGACATATGTAGTCGTTTTAAGATCAATCGGCTGAGCCTGCATGACAACCTCAATGGCATCGTTGACTACGTTGGCTTCCACTCCGTATATCATTTTGATACCGTTCTTCTTCGCTGCTTTGGCCGCTTCGGGATAACACTGCACACCGCCATGATCCGTTACGGCGATCGCTTTATGCCCCCATTTGGCGGCTGTTTTGATATAGGTATCAATGGAGGTTACCGCATCCATGGTGCTCATTTTCGAATGCAGGTGAAACTCCACCCGTTTCTCCGGCGCATTGTCTTTGCGCGACGGCGGGGCCTGTACCTCCACCAGGTCGGAAGGAATCATGGCCAGCTCCGGTACCTGCATGAACCGATCGTATTCCACCCGTCCCCGAACCTTTACCCATTTGCCGTTGGCCAGCAGGCTCAGAATTTTCAAGTCTTCCTTGGTCTTCGCGAACATTTTCATCTGCAGTGAATCCGTAAAATCTGTCAGATAATAAGTGAACAAGGTGCTTCCGTTACGCAGCTCCTTGCTGTCCAGGCCAAAAATCGTTCCCTGCAGTGTGACCTTTTTTTCCTCATCCTGAATTTCCTGAATCGGAACAGGCTGCTCTTTAATTTCATAGCCGAATTGGAGGCGCACTTCCCCTTCCTCTTCATCCGCCAGCGGCATCTCGGTCTCCATGCTTTCCATCATGCGCTGGATAACCTCGCGCTCTTCTTCCAGCTTCTTCTGCTGGAATTGCTCAAGTGCTTCCTGGTTGCCTTCCCCAGCCTGCATCTTGACCCGGAGCGTGAGATGAAAATATCGCTCGTAAAAACGAACAATCGCCTGGTCGATCTGTTTTTTACGAGCCAGTTCCAGCGACATAGCATCCGTCATCGTCAGCAGCAGCAAACCGTTGTCCCAGTCATGGCCAGCCCTGATCATCCAGCCGTTAACCGAAGGAATTTCGCGTTGGACCCATTCCAGGAACATTTTCCAATACTCGTCGATAATGTCAGCTCTGTTTACAGCCTCACTGTATTGAAATCCAAAAGTAATTTTGGCAATATGACTCATCTTTTCCTGTACCTGCAAGCAAAACGTCCGGTATACCGGAGCGGGAACCAGCGTTTCTTTCGCCAGAATAATATTCCACTCTTTGTTGCTGCGGCTGATCTCCACCCTTTCGATCCATCCATCCAGAAAGTAAGGATCTACTATACCGGGGGCTACGCTCGCCTGCTTCATCAGCAGTTCAAGTCTCTTTCTCTTGTCGTCAGCACCACTCATGGTTCTCCCACCTTCCCCAAAACATGAAGAGCCCCTGGTCCGCAAATGCCATCGATGGCAACAGACACACCGACAATTTCTGCGATCAGAAGCTCATTTAGTTACACCATGCTGTATTTTACTTGATTAATAAGCTCGTGCGAATACCACGGTATGCTTGGCAGGCTGTCCGCAGCACAGGCAGACCGACTTCTCTTCGGACGGCTTGAAAGGAATGTTGCGGCTTGTTGCCCCAGTTACCTCTTTCACCTTGTCTTCGCAGGCCTCAGAGCCGCACCAGCCGGCCAGCGTAAAGCCGCGCTTCTCCTCCATCAGAGCTTTCATTTCATCGAGTGTGTTCACAGAATAAAAATTTTCCTGCATAAAGGACTTGGCCCGGTCGTACATTTCCTGCTGAACCTGAGCAAGCATCGCGTTGATTTCATCAATCAGATTGGACTGCTGCACCACTTTCTTCTCGCCGCTGATGCGGGAGACGAGCACGCAAACTCCGTTCTCCATGTCACGAGGCCCAAGTTCGAGGCGGACAGGCACTCCGCGCATTTCATATTCGTTGAATTTCCAGCCCGGACTGACGTCGGAACGGTCATCTATTTTCACACGTACACCGGCCTTCTTCAATTCGGCATAAAGCTCATCCGTCCGCGCCAGCACCGCGTCACGTGTCTTCGGCGGGCCTATCGGAATCATGATGACCTGGGTAGGCGCAACCTTGGGAGGCAGCGCCAGTCCGCGGTCATCCCCATGCACCATGATCAGCGAACCGATCAGGCGTGTGCTCGTTCCCCAAGAGGTGGTGTGCACATACTCAAGCGTATTGTCACGGCTCAAATACTTGATATCGAACGCAACCGCAAATTTCGTGCCAAGATAATGGGAGGTCCCCGCCTGCACCGCACGACCGTCGCGCATCATCGCTTCCAACGAGTACGTATTTACAGCTCCGGCGAAGCGCTCGGATGGAGTTTTCTCGCCGACAACGACCGGTATCGCGAGCACATCTTCGATAACCTCGCGATATACCTCCAGCATTTTCATCGTTTCCTCGCGAGCCTCTTCTTCCGTCTCATGCGCGGTATGACCTTCCTGCCACAAAAACTCGCTTGTGCGCAGGAAAGGAAGCGTACGCTTCTCCCATCTGACCACGTTCGCCCATTGGTTAATGAGCACAGGCAGATCGCGGTAGGATTGGATCCATTTGGAGTACATATGGCCGATCATCGTCTCGGAGGTAGGACGGATCGCAAGACGCTCCTCCAGCTTTTCTCCCCCGGCTTCCGTCACCCACGGCAGCTCCGGATTAAAGCCTTCCACATGCTCTTTTTCTTTCTGGAAAAAGCTCTCCGGAATAAACATCGGGAAGTAGGCGTTGCGATGTCCCGTCTCTCTGAATCGAACGTCCATCGCATCCTTGATATGCTCCCAGATTTCGAAGCCGTCCGGTCGGAAAACGATGCATCCCCGCACAGGAGAGTAGTCCATCAATTCCGCTTTCTTGATGACATCAATGTACCAACGGGAGAAGTCCTCCCCCTGCGGTGTAATTTCAGACACGAATTGTTTATCTTTTGACATAAAAAGGCCGTCCTCCCATCAGGGTCCGGCCACAGCCGGACCCTGGCATAAATTAACCGTTAATCAAACGCAATATATCGTTATAGGTGACCGCAATCATCAGCAGGAACAGCATCGCAAAGCCAACAAAATGCACCATGCCTTCCCTGCCTGGATCAATCGGCTTGCCCCGCACAGCTTCTACACCAAGGAAAATCAAGCGGCTGCCATCCAATGCCGGAATCGGCAGCAGGTTGAAGATGCCAAGATACAGGCTCAGAATAGCCGCCCAATACGTGAGCTGATCGATGCCCTGCTTGGCGATTTGCCCGGTGACCTCAGCCGTCCGTACCGGTCCTCCCAAATCATCGATAGAGAAATTCTGAATCAGCTGGCGGAACCCGTCAAAGATCGCTACGGTCGTATCTACCATCGACTGGCCTGCAACCTGGAATGTTTCGGCAAATCCTGCCTGCCTTGTTGGCAGCACCGGTGCAATTCCGACCTTGCCGCCTTCCTGCCCTTCCATCGCCACCGGTGTGATCGTCAGGTTCAGTGATTCATCCCCGCGCCGGATCACCCAGTCCATGGGCCGGTCCTTGGACGCTGCGATCAGATCGATCAGCTTTTGCCGATCTGCGCCAACCTGCTCTCCGTTAATGGATTCGATCCTATCTCCCTCATGGATTCCCGCCTTATCGGCAGGCATGCCCTCCGTAACTTCTCCTACGATTACGTTCGTCGGATTTGCAACCTGAATGCCGGTCATCTGTACATGAATGGCAAACAGCACAAAGGCAAGCACGAAGTTCATTAACGGGCCGGCAAAAATAGCCATCGCTCTTTGCCCTACCGTCTTGCTGCCATACTGGCGGTCCCGGGGAGCAATCTGAACCGATTGCCCCTTGCTCACCGTCAACGCCTGCGGATGAACCTTGAACTGCTGGGAATCTCCATCCACATCAAGCATAAGGGTCAGGGCGTCCTCCAGATCAATGGACTGCACTTCACCGCGGATTACATTTTTGCGGTTATCCAGCTGATCAAGATAAATGGTCTTTACCAGGCCGTCCGATTCGCGTACAGCAATGGTCTGCCCGGCCTCAATCTGATTCAATTCCGGATCTTCTCCAGCCATCCGCGCAAAGCCGCCGAAAGGCAGCAGACGAAGCGTGAACTGGGTTTCATTCCTTTTATAGGAGAACAGTTTCGGACCGAAACCGATCGCAAATTCTCTAACCAGGATGCCGGCACGTTTGGCAAAATAGTAATGCCCCCATTCATGCACCGTGACAAGAACGAAGAACATGAGCACCGTCAGTAAAACCATTTGAACCGTTTCCAATCGTTTCCTTTCCCCTTTCGTGAGATCGAGTATGTCCTTCTAATTTATCATTATTCTCCGATCCCGTACAAGAGAATCACACAGGTGGGTCTTAATTGGAAAGAAGAAGGTTTTACAGCACTGCGGCGGTTGCCCGGACCTCATGGTCACAGGCTTCTATGGCCGGCAGATCCGGATTCACCGTATTGTGGTGTCGGTCGAGCACCCGCGCGATGATATCCTCAATCGCCAAAAAAGAAATTTCTCCTCTTAAAAACCGGGCCACCGCCACTTCATTGGCCGCGTTGAACGCAGTTGGCGCTGTTCCCCCTATTTTACCACATTCAAAGGCAAGTCTTAAACACGGGAACCGCTCGTAATCCATTTCCCGGAAATGCAGGCTTCCTGCCTCCGCCAATGACAAGGGCTTGGCTGGTGAAATCATGCGGTCCGGATAGGTCAGGGCATACTGAATCGGAACACGCATATCCGGATTTCCCAACTGGGCGATGATACTCGTATCCTTAAATTCTACAAAGGAATGGATGATGCTTTCGGGATGCAGCAGCACATGAATCTGCTCATAAGGCAATCCGAACAGCCAGTGGGCTTCGATCACTTCAAGGCCTTTATTCACCATCGTCGCCGAGTCGATTGTAATTTTCGCACCCATCGACCAGTTCGGATGCTGCAAGGCCTGCTCCACAGTAACATCCTTGAGCTGCTCTCTGGTCAAATCCCGGAACGATCCGCCGGAGGCTGTCAGTGTAATCCCCGCAATATCCTGCATCCGTTCTCCGTTCAGACACTGGAAGATGGCGGAATGCTCACTGTCGATCGGCAGCAGCTTTATCCCTTTCTTCCGCGCCTTTTCCGTGACGATATGCCCGGCAGTTACCAGCGTCTCCTTATTGGCCAGGCCAATTTGCTTGCCGGCCTCGATCGCGGCCAGGGTTGAAGGCAGTCCCATGCTGCCCATGACCGCCGTCACTACCGTATCCGCCTCAGTTCCTGCGGCTACTTCAATAAGACCTTCATCGCCCCAATACAGCTCTGTTCCCGGCGGCAGCTGCTCACAGATCTGCTCCGCCAGTTCCTTGGTAGCCACAGACACCTTCTTGGGACGATGACGTTGCGCCTGTTCCAGCAAAAGCGACGTATTGGTGCCAGCAGCCAGTCCCTCCACCTGATACAGGCCGGGGTGCATGCTGACAACGTCCAGTGTCTGCGTTCCGATTGAGCCTGTTGAGCCAAGCACAGTAATCTTTTTCATGACGCACCTTCCTTTAGAAAATCAGCACATGGTCTTCTGCAGCATCTATTACATTCATCAGGCAGGAAGCAGCATCAGCATATGTACAAACGGAAAAACAACGATCCAGCTGTCACACCGGTCAAGTATGCCGCCATGCCCAGGCAGAAGATTTCCCGTGTCCTTAATTCCGTAAACCCGTTTATAAGCAGACTGGACCAAATCCCCCAGTTGCCCGACGACCGCGCAGGACAAGCCGATGATCAGCGCATTCCCGACAGACAGCAGCCCTCCTGAAAACACCGCAAACACGACAGCCGCCGCTGCGGCCATAACGACCCCGCCGAGGGCGCCTTCGACCGTTTTATTCGGACTGATGGCAGGCCAAAGCTTCGTTTTACCGAAAGCCTTGCCCACAAAGTAGGCCCCTGCATCGCTTGTCCATATGCCGGCCAACAGTAAAAATGTCCAGAATACCCCGTGGTCCATATGGCGCGACTCCGCAATATAAGAAAATCCGATGCCCACATAGACGATTCCCAGAAACAAAAGGGCTGACGTCCGGATCGTGACCTGATTTTTGGTAAATACCGTAATCAGCATGAATAAGACAAGCAGCAGCCACAACATATTGGCAAGCGGCAATAGCGGCTGGATATTCAACGGTTGATAAGGAAAAACCAGCACCGTGATTCCCAGATAGCCCAGCCATGCGCTTCCACTGCCTGCAGAAAGTCCGATCATACGCACAAATTCATAAAATCCGATCCATGCCATGGCAAGAATGAACAGGTGATAAGGCAAGCCGCCCCACAGGACCATTCCCAAAAACAGGATGCCTGCCACTATACCGGTTATCAATCGCTGTTTCAACGGCTTCCTCCTCCATTATTTCAGGCCGCCGTATCTCCGTGATCTGCGTTGATACTCGGCCACTGCTTCGTATAAGTGCTCTTTGTTGAATTCAGGCCAATAAATATCCGTAAACCATAGCTCGCTGTAGGCCAACTGCCAGAGCATAAAGTTGCTCAATCTCAGTTCGCCGCTTGTACGAATCAACAGGTCCGGGTCAGGGATTCCATCCGACAGCAACGACTTTCCGATGAGCTCAGACGTAATATCCTCCGCTTTGATCGTACCGCCCTCAATTTCACGGCCAATCTTCTTCATGGCTTCGGTAATTTCTAGCCGACTCCCGTAATTGACCGCAAAATTCAGGATAAGCCCCGTATTGTGCTCCGTGCGTCGGATGGCTTCCTCGAAAGCTGCCTGCGTGTGTGGAGGCAGATACTCTTTATGCCCCATCACGCGAACCTGTACGTTCTTCTCAATCAATTCATCCAATTCGATAGCCAAAAATTCTTCCGGCAGCCGCATCAGAAACTCCACTTCTTCTTTTGGACGGGTCCAGTTTTCTGTGGAAAATGCATACATGGTCAGGTACTTGATTCCCAGCTCATCAGCGGCAATGGCGGTTCTTTTGACTGCCTTCATTCCATTCTGATGACCTACCACTCTTGGCATGCCAAGCCGCTTCGCCCAACGGCCGTTCCCGTCCATAATGACTGCTACATGCTGCGGAATATTGTCTTTTGAAACGGCCGGCGGCTGTTCATCCTTTTGCTCAGCACCCCACCAAGACCGAACCCGATTTATCATACCATTTCCCCCAACATTCTCTGGAAATTAGCCATAAGCGTGAAAAGAGACAAACCCCACCGTAATGGAGGGGCCGCAAGTCTCTTACACTTCCATGATCTCTTTTTCTTTCGCAGCAAGTACTTTATCTACTTCCGCGATGAATTTGTCCGTCGTTTTTTGGATATCGTCCTGATGGCGGCGGGATTCATCCTCGGAAATATCGGTTTTTTCAAGTTTTTTAATATCATCGTTGGCGTCGCGGCGGATATTGCGGATGGCCACCTTCGCCTCTTCACCATACTTCTTCGTCATTTTCACCAACTCGGTTCTGCGTTCTTCCGTCAGGGCTGGCACGACCAGTCTGATCGAAATCCCGTCATTGGATGGTGTCAATCCCAAATCCGACTTCTGAATGGCACGCTCAATGTCTGCCAGTGAGGATTTATCCCAAGGCTGGATCATCAGCGTCCGGGAATCCGGGGTGTTAATGTTGGCCAGTTGATTCAGGGGAGTCATGGCTCCGTAATATTCGACCTGAACACGGTCCAGCAGGCTCGGTGCAGCGCGGCCGGCGCGCAGTGTGGCAAGATCGCGTTTCAACGCCTGAATGGCTTTCTCCATACGTTCTTCCGCGCTTTTTTTAATGGATTGCGGCATTAATCTACACTCCCTTTAACGATTGTTCCGATTTTGTCCCCAAGCACAACCCGTTTGATATTGCCCTGCTCGGTAATTGCAAATACGATAAGCGGAATGTTGTTGTCCATGCACAACGACGAAGCTGTCGAGTCCATAACCCCGAGATTTTTGTTCAGCACATCCAGATAGGTAAGCTGCTCATACTTCTCGGCGGTGCTGTCTTTAAACGGATCGGCAGAATATACGCCGTCCACTTTGTTTTTAGCCATAAGGATGACCTCAGCCTCAATTTCCGCCGCACGCAGCGCTGCGGTTGTGTCCGTCGAGAAGAACGGGTTGCCGGTGCCTGCCGCAAAGATCACGACACGCCCCTTTTCCAGATGGCGGATGGCCTTGCGGCGGATGTACGGTTCCGCAATCTGCTGCATGGCGATCGATGTCTGTACACGCGTCGGCACATCGATTTGCTCCAGCGAATCCTGCAGTGCAAGTGAATTCATGACAGTAGCAAGCATCCCCATATAATCTGCGGTAGCACGGTCAATCCCGTTAGCACTTCCGGCGATTCCGCGCCAGATATTGCCCCCACCACACACGATAGCGACCTCTACACCCAAATCCACAACGTCCTTGACCTGCTGTGCAATGGATGCAATCGTATCGGCGTCAATCCCGTACCCGTTATTGCCCGAGAGCGACTCACCGCTCACCTTCAAGACGACACGTTTAAAAACAGGCTGTTTCAAATGCCCACCCTCCACTATTCAGTTTCTATCTATTTTGATGCCCATTTGCAAGAAAAGCTCCTGTCTTCAAGCAGGTAGCTTTTCTGGACAAGAGCGCACAATCCGTCCTTACTTGAAAGAAAAGGAACACTGGCGTGTTCCATTTTCCTCCTGACGCCTATACAACCCGTGTAAACGGTATTATTGTTTCACCTGGGACATAACTTCTTCATAGAAGTTATCTTCTTTTTTCTCCAGACCTTCACCCAGTTCGTAACGTACGAAGCGGCGGATGGAGATGTTCTCGCCGATGGTGCTGATTTTCTCGTTCACCAGCGTTGCGATTGTTTTGTCCGGATCCTTGATGAAGGATTGCTCCAGCAGGCAGAATTCTTCGTAGAATTTACCGATGCGGCCTTCAACCATTTTTTCAACGATTTTCTCTGGCTTGCCTTCGTTCAGCGCTTGTGCTTTCAGAATTTCTTTTTCTTTTTCGATCTCTTCAGCCGCAACCTCTTCACGACGAACGTAACGCGGGTTGGAAGCTGCGATGTGCATCGCGATATCGCGAGCGAATTCCTTGAATTGATCTGTTTTTGCAACAAAGTCGGTTTCGCAGTTGATTTCTACGATTACGCCAATTCTTCCGCCAGCATGAATGTAGGATTCCACGACACCTTCAGTTGCGATACGGCCCGCTTTGTTAGCAGCAGCAGCCAAACCTTTTTCACGCAGGAACTCGATCGCTTTCTCGATATTGCCGTTCGTTTCTTCCAGCGCTTTTTTGCAATCCAGCATACCTGCGCCTGTTTTTTCACGAAGCTCTTTTACTGCGCTCGCATTAACTGCCATATTAAATTTCCCTCCAAAAAAATTGATTGTTCTAAGTATTAGTTGCACTACTTGCTTTATCCCCAAAAAAAGGGCAGTGAAAGGTTATCCACCTACCAACCACCCTTTTCATTTAATTCATATATTACGAGCCGCAAAAGCGGTATTAAGCAGTAGTTTCTTCGCCTTGGTTAGCTTCCATAACAGCATCAGCCATTTTACCAGTCAGCAATTTAACAGCACGGATCGCGTCGTCGTTACCAGGGATAACATAATCGATTTCATCAGGATCGCAGTTTGTATCTACGATACCTACGATTGGAATACCCAGCTTGCGAGCTTCAGCAACCGCGATACGCTCTTTGCGAGGATCGATAATGAACAATGCGCTTGGCAGACCCTTCATATTTTTGATTCCGCCCAGGAATTTTTCAAGACGATCTTTCTCTTTGCGGAGAATGATAACTTCTTTCTTAGGAAGAACTTCAAATGTACCGTCTTCTTCCCAAGCTTCCAGCTGCTTCAGACGGTCAATACGCTTTTGAATCGTTTGGAAGTTCGTCAGCGTTCCGCCGAGCCAGCGTTGGTTGATGTAGAATTGTCCAGCGCGCGTTGCTTCCTCTTTAACAGAGTCTTGCGCTTGCTTCTTGGTGCCTACGAACAGAATCGTTCCGTTCTCGGCAGCCACGTTTTTCACAAAGTTGTAAGCTTCCTCAACCTTTTTCACTGTCTTTTGCAAGTCAATGATGTAAATACCGTTTCTTTCAGTGAAGATATAACGATCCATTTTCGGGTTCCAACGACGAGTCTGATGACCAAAGTGTACCCCAGCTTCCAGAAGCTGTTTCATGGAGATTACTGCCATCTTCACGCACCTCCTAAGTTTGGTTTTTTTGTGTGTTCCTCCGCTGACATCATCTTTCGTAAAAACTCCCGTCTGGAAGCACCCTTTACGAAATTAACCAACGTGTGTTTTTAACACCGTGAATTAATATACCATAAGACATGGGCCGTTGCAACCTAATTTTGGAGAGCCTGTTTCCCATGGATCATTTCGGAGGAGTAGTTATTTTTGTAATGATGGAATTAAAGGTTTCCCCTTCACGGAAGCTGTAGGTTCCGGAGCGGATTTTCGTATTGATTTTTTGCTCATTGGCCGCCTTCTGAAAAGCAGCCACATCCCCTATTACGCCTGCCTTCTGCAGGCCCTCGGCGACGTTGCGCAAGCTGCTTCCCGGTGTGATGCGGTACCGGATCGGCGGGGCCTCCGGCACTGCAGGCTGCTCAGGAGCCTGTGCCGTGCCGTTCCCTGTTTGCGGTGCAGCATTCTCCGGGTTATCGGTCTGAGGCCGCTGAGGGGCTTTCGGCTCGGAGGCGGAAGCCGTGCTTTTCGGTGCCGTCGGCGCCTCGGGGGGTTGGCTACCCTCGTCTATCACTTTCTGACGCCATTCTTCCTCGGTCATTAAAGATTCGTCGCTGTCATTGACCTGAAGTCCAAGACGTTGCGCCTCAGCCTCTACTTGTTCGCGTGTAAGCTCCCGTGGAGCGGCGGAGCCGATCGACTTCCCCTGGCCGATCATCGCGAGCTGGAGCAGCAGCGCCCCCAGAATCAGTCCTGTTCCCATTCCGAGCATAAACGTCCGATTCTTAATCATGCTGGCCCTCCCTCTCGGCCAGCTGCAGGATCAGCTGCACCTCACCGCGCTGCATCCCTGTCTGCCTGGCAACAGAATCCAGTGATTTCCCTTGGCCATGCAGGGAGAACAGCTCAGCATAGCGGTCCCGGATCGTCTCCTGAGGCTCGACCGTTTCTTCGATAGCAACATGTTCCTCAAGAAGAGGGACCGATGTATCCTGCTCCGCCTCCTGAACCGGGGCACCGGAATAGGTCTGCTCCCTGACAAGGCCAACAGCCAGCTGCGAAATGTCCGCACTATGGCGGTCCTGCCTTTCCAGCTCCATCACCCGCTGCCTGAGTTCGGCGGTTTGCTCCTGCATGGCAGCCAGCCGGGAAGCGTGATCCTGTTTCATCTGCGTGACCAGATCAATCAGCTCATCGTTTTCCCGACCGATATCAGCCATATACTGCTCAAGTGCAGCCTCCATGTTTTTCGCCAAATCTTCTTCCGGGCTTTTGCCGCCTCCGCGCTTGGGCAGCATCCAGCCGTACATCAAAGCGGCAAGACCCAGCAATATGATATATAACCATGGATCCAAAAAAAATCGTCTCCTTCACGTCCCGTTCATCGCCAATCAAAGGGACAAATCAATATGATGTCCTTTAAATGGATGCTCTGCCTGGTGTACGGCTGGCGGATTATCCTGTGTAGGCTCGGAACCGCGCCGCTTGTTGTTTCGGTGATCCCGGTAGTTTGATTGCCCTTCCCGGTCGCGGACAGCCGCGTCGGCGGACTGCTCGACCGCTTCGCTGCGCTGCCTGACCGCCTCGGTCTCTTTCACGGCCTGTTCCCCGAGAAGAGCCTGGTCATTGACCATTCTGTGCCGGTTCTCGCTTAGTACCTTTCCCGCCTCGCTCGTCCGCGGCACGGCAATTTGCAATTCAACGGCTTTCAAACTCACAGGATCACACCTTTCTTAGCAGCAGCTGCGCTTGCCAGCCCAAGATAACCGCATACCACCAAGAGGGATTAGATCAAGGTGGACATCGCAATGTCCCCATCCTGGTGATAGAACACCATTCGCTGTACAGAATCTTTAATATATTTCGTGTATCTGCCGATAACTATTTTAGAGCCGCTGTAAATCATGTTTCTGACTTCAACTCTGGCCGTATCCGCGTCTTCGAGCATTCTTTCGATTTCCAGAATTCTCGCCCGGTTCTCATTCTGCTCCCGCTCCGTGGAGACCTTGGTCGCCTTCAGCTTGATGCGCATGGCGGTCTTGTCAGGAGTAAGTTGACCGGCTGCGGCAATCTGATCCAAAAAGTTAAGCGCTTTGGACGTCTTGTCCAGGCTGACCTTCTGATCTTTAAGGAGATTGCGCAGCTCTGTCAATTCGTTGCGCAGCTCAGGCAAAACGCCGACCTCAATGCTGGTAGCCGTAGACATCGTATTGCCGATCGTTCTGGCCGCCACCTTTTCTCCGGCCTGGATGCTTCCGCCGACGATGAGTCCCTTGGCACCGTTGCATAGCACCTGTTTGCCTGCACGCAGGTTGGAATGCATAATGCTTTGCGAGACAATAATATCCGCCGCTGCTGTAACGTTGCCGTCCTGGATAAAGGAACATTTGACATTGTGGCCTGCTTTAACCCAGCCTTTATGATAGCCGATAATACCACCTGTGATCTCGATCGAACCGGCAGCTTCCAGTTCCGCGCCTTCAACTCCGCCGACGACCCTGATATCGCCGTCCGCCTTGACGCGAAACCCTGTAAGAACATTGCCGCGGATGACGACCGTTCCGACAAAATTGATGTTGCCGATGCTGTAGTCTACGTCACCGTTAACTTCGTAGACGGGAAAGACGTTGATTTTATCTTTATCCGTCATCGTCACCATTCCGTCAATGGCAGCATATAAAGCAGAGCCTTCAGGATGCACAACGACATTTTTACCTGCTTTAAACCTGGCTACTTTGCCTGCTGGGAAAGGGATTTCCTCCCCGGTTACTCCTGTGCCCGGCACCCCGGGCGCGGGATCGATGCGCTCGGCTAGAAGCTGGCCTTTGCGGACGTTGCTCAAACGAATCAATTCCTTATAATCCACTTTACCGTCCTGCGTCTTCAGCGGCCTATGTTCATCAGACTGACTCATATCTTCCGCCATGCGTATGTAGCCATCTTTCCCGCTGATTGGAGCCACTCCTTCAGCAATCAAGGTTTTGGCTAAAAAAAACTTGTCCGGACTGTCTGCCAGCTGCTGCAGCGCCTGACGGTTGATTCCATAACGTATGCTATGTTTCTCCAAATAACTCTCCAGATCCTGAAGCGAGCAATGAAAGCCCTCTTCATGCCTGGAAAATTCAAGGTAAGCCGCACTCTTATCCGGGGCAATCGTTATGCTCAAAAACTGATCCAGTACATACGCCTGCTCCATTATCCATTCTCCTCTCACATGATAGTGGTGGAGGTTTAATCCTTCCGCATCAGCAAATCCCGCTGCTTGTCCAATGTAGCTCTGAGACGAAGAATAGCTTTGGAGTGCAGCTGGGAAATACGGGAAGGGGATAATGACATAACCTCCGCAATTTCACTAAGGGACAAATCCTCATAATACAGTAAGGAAACGACTATCCGCTCCTTTTCGGTAAGCTTCTCAATACCCTGTACTAGCGCTTCCCGAAGATAGAATTCGTTTACTTTTTGGTCAGGATTTTTGGCCTTTTCATCAACCAGCAGAGACAGCCTTGTCTCCGCTTCTTCTTCCCGGATTGGATCTTCCAATGAATAGATAGACATGACGGCGACCTCCTGCAGCATGTTCTGAAACTCTTTTTCCGATACCTGAAGGTAGCTGCTCATTTCCTCGTCGCTGACGGTCCGCAAATATTTTTGTTCAAGCTTTTGATAGGCATCCTCGATCTTTTTGGCCTTTTCTCTGACGGAGCGGGGAACCCAGTCGCCTTGACGCAACCCGTCGAGTATGGCTCCGCGCACTCGCCATGAAGCATAGGTTTCAAACTGCAGACCGCGCTCATAATCAAATTTTTCGATAGCGTCAATCAATCCCATGACACCATTGCTGGCCAAATCATCCTTGGATACGTTCTTGGGCAAGCCAACTGCGAGACGGCCGGAAACATATTCGACAATAGGGAGATAGTTTTCAATCAGCTGCTTTTTGGCCTCCAGTTCGCCATGCTCTTTCCAGCGCTCCCACAGTTCAGCGTAATTCAAGTGAGCGGCTTTTCGCTCGGTCATCGGCTTCACCCTCCTCTATTTGTCTGTCAGGTGACGAACTGCCTTCGCCAATTCTTCAGGATCTTTGCTCGTTACGAGTTTGGGCGGATTGAGCGGCTTAAAGTCCGCTGGCTGCAACGGCTCTGAATTCGGCTGCGGTTTCAGCAGATCATTTAAATCCCTGCCTTCGTCAGGAGTAGTAAGGTCCAGATGCGAGCCCAGACCTTTCCCCTGCCCCGCGTTGCTGTCCGATTGCGGATAAACGGATGCCGGTTTTTCAGGCCGGGTAAGAATCCCCAGGGCAAAGCGGACCGCAAAAGCGAGCAAAAACCAGACTGCAGAAGCGATTAAGCCGCGGATTAAGCTGGTCACAAGCAAATTGCTGTTAAGGGACAACAGGAATGTCAGCACAAAACCGACGGCTCCGGACCACAAGTTCATGCGCAAGCTTCCAAATAACATGATTACAGTTCCTTTACACCTTTTTGTACGCTTCGAATACTTAAAACACCGGTAAGACAATCGAGCTCAATGGTTCGCCCCACATTGCCGCCCGTATCTTCAGCAATCAGGGGAACCCGCAGTTCCGTTAGCATCGCGCGGCATGATTCCACATTGCGGGGACCGATTCTCATGGTGTCTCCCCCGCCTGCAAAAGCAAACATCTGTGCGCCGCCGGCCATTTTGGCCACAATCCGGCTGCGCACCGCTCCGAGCTGAAGCATTCTGTCCAGCAGCTCAGGCAGGGCTGTATCCGCGTATTTGGCAATGTTGATCTGCCCTTCCCGCGCGATATCAGAAAAAGGAAGCATGACATGGGCCATACCTGCAATCTTCAGCTGAGGATCATACATCGTCAATCCGACACACGACCCCAGACCGGTCGTTCGGATCGCATCCGGGAAGCTGGCGACGTTCAAATCCGCCATGCCGACTTTAATTATATTTTTCTCCTCTATCATAACTTAACGGACTCCCAATGACTCGAAAATTTTTTCGAAGGATTCCGGGTCCGGGATGAGGAAAAATTGCCCTTCAATATGATTTTGTCCTTCAAGAAACGATGTGTCAATCAAAAGAGCGTCGTCTCCCATCTGACCGAACTGCAGCAGTCCGTAGCTCAGGATCGCCCCGGCCATGTCCATCGCCAGCCCCGGTACGGTAGGATACATGGACAGCTTTGTGAAGTCCGCCAGGGATGAGAGATAGGAGCCTGCCAAAATGTTGCCGATTTCCGAGAGAGCGGATTGTTCCATATCCGTGAAGCTGTCCGCATCCTCCGACTCTATGCCCGCCAGTCGCTGCAGTAGTCCCTTCGCTGCTTCCGGCGCAAGAATGAAGAACAGATTGCCGGGAGCATCCCCCTCCACCCGGAAGAAGATGGTGACAACCAGTTGCTCGGGCCCGCCCACTTTGTCGGCGATGGCCTCAAACGGCAGCAGCTGGACTTTCGGAACCCCCATATCGATGGGCTTGTTCAGAAGCCGGGACAGCGCGGTGGCGGCATTGCCTGCCCCGATGTTCCCGACCTCCTTCAGGACGTCCATTTTGAAATCTTCCAAGTTGTTGAACACGGCTCTATTCCTCTATGCTTTCCAGCTGAACAAGCTCGCTTTTATTCAACACCTCTGACAGGTTCAGCATAATCAGCAGGCGTTCTTCGCTGATTTTGGCCACACCGCGCAGGTACTTGGCTTTGATGCCTCCGACAACTTCGGGCGGCGTTTCAATCGCATCGGAATTCAAATCAATGACGTCATTCGCAGAATCGACAATAAAGCCAACCTGCATATCATTGACCGCAACGATAATAATCCGGGTTTGATCCGTATATTCCGTCTCCTCCAGGCCGAAACGTCCGCGCAGATCAATAACAGGCATCACCACACCTCTTAAGTTGAACACGCCTTTAACGAACGTGAATGTATTCGGTACCCGGGTTATCGGAACCATACGCTCGATGGACTGGACCTTGTCCACTTCAACCCCGTACTCCTCCTCACCCAATTTAAAGACGATAACTTTAATTTCTTCTCCCATGCTCATAAACCCTCCCCAATGATATTCACGATTCAGAAATCATCCTTATTTAATGAAGACGTTAGGATCGATAATCAAAGCAACCTGCCCGTCGCCGAGAATAGTTGCACCGGAAATGCCCGGAATGGCCGGAAGATATTTGCCCATATTTTTGATGACAATTTCGCTTTGTCCCAAAAAGTCCTGCACGGAAACCGCAGCCAGCTTTTCCCCTTTGCGAATGACCACCACTTCGGTTTCCTCTTCCTCATTCTCGTTGAAATCCGGAACTTCAAAAATTTGACTCAGTGAAATCAGCGGGATGTGGGTTTCACGGAAGGCAATCAATTTATTTCCGTGCACCGTACGAATTTTATCACGCTTCACAATAGCTGTTTCGACAATGGAGGACAATGGAATCGCATATTTCTCCGAACCGATCTGCACCATCATCGCCGCGATAATCGACAGTGTCAGCGGCAGCTGAACAGAGAAGTTGGTTCCTTTGCCAGGAGTAGAGAAAATCGTTACATTTCCGCCAAGGGAAGTAATTTTCGATTTCACCACATCAAGCCCCACACCACGGCCGGATATATCCGAAATGACCTCGGCGGTGCTGAAGCCGGGTGCGAACAGAATCTGGTAGGCTTCCTCGTCCGTCAGGGCCGCCGCCTTCTCCTGAGTCAGAATGCCTTTGTTAATAGCGTTCCTCAGCACCTTCTCACGGTTGATGCCCGCTCCGTCGTCTTCGATCTCGATAAACACGTTATTGCCGCTGTGAAAGGCGCGCAGGTTCACGGTGCCCGTTTCCGGCTTGCCTGCGGCAATCCGGTCCGCCACCGACTCGATCCCATGGTCCACCGAATTGCGAAGCAGGTGAACAAGCGGATCGCCGATCTCGTCGATCACCGTACGGTCCAGCTCCGTTTCGGCACCCGTGATGATCAGATCCAGTTTTTTATCCAGCGATTTGGCCAAATCGCGCACCATTCGCGGAAAACGGTTAAATACGGTATCCACCGGAACCATGCGCAGCTTCAGCACGATATTTTGCAGATCTGCGCTGACACGGCTCATATGCTCAACCGTTTCCGTCAGGGCCGGATTCCCCGCCTCACTGGCCAGCTGCTCCAGCCGGACCCGGTCAATCAGCAGCTCGCTGAACAGATTCATCAGCACATCCAGACGTTCAATATCGACACGGATCGTCCGGTTGGGCGCAGGAGGAGCGTTTTTCACCGGGGGTTTGGCCGCCGCTTTGACGGCTGGAAACGGGCTCTTGCCGGCATCCACTTCTGGAGTATGAACTGCTTCCGTAACGGCTGCGGCCATTTCCGCAGAAGCGGCTTTGACGGCTTCTATGCTCTCGTTGCTCATCTGCTTCAGCGACTCTTCATCCAGTTCGGTAAGCTCTGCTTGCTCGACTTCGGAAATACCGAGAATTTCTTTTTTCAGTTCGTCCGCTTCTTTCTGTGTGATGAAGTACAGCGAGAAGCTACGGTCGAATCTTTCCTGTTCGATATCCTGAACCGATGGACTGGCTTTCACGATTTCCCCGGCGTTTTCCAGAGCGTTGAATACCATAAACGCCCGCGCCGCTTTGAGCTGGCTCTCTTCACTGATGGCGACTTGAACGTACAGCACGCGATGACCTTCCTTGATGGACTGCTCCAGCACGGAATACTGGAACTGGTCCAGTGCAAGTCCCGCATTGTCCAGGGCAACGTCGGAAGTCACAGCCGCTTCCTGCACGGCTGATGAGGACTGGAAATCACCATTCACAATGGATTGCAGTGCAGCAACAATAGAGGAGACGTCCGCTTTTCCTGCACCGCCTGCCGTGATATCCTGAACCATCGACTCCAGGGCATCCAGGCCTTTGAACAAGGTGTCAAATATGAATTCCTGCATCGCCAGCTTTTCGTTGCGCACCAGATCGAGCACATTCTCCATCTGATGTGTAAGCGAAGCCAGATCTTCAAAGCCCATCGTTGCAGCCATCCCCTTCAGCGTATGAGCCGAGCGGAAAATCACCTGGACGATGCCAAGATCGGTCGGATTGCTTTCAAGCTGAAGCATATTTTCGTTAAGAGATTGCAGATGATCATTCGACTCATCAATAAACATAGTTAAATACTGATTCATGTCCATTGTGAGACACCTCCTCAATGAGTTACACTCCGATTATTTCACAACTTGTATTAACCTGGGGCCGATTTCCTGCAAAGGCAGGAGATGCTTTACACATTTTAATTCCACCGCAGAGCGGGGCATACCGTATACGACGCAGGTTTCTTCATTTTCCGCAAAGGTGGATTGCACTCCTTTGTCATATAGCAGTTTCATCATCTTGGCCCCATCGCTGCCCATCCCTGTCAGCAGAACGAGATGACGTTCAAGGGAAGTGAAAGGAACAAGGGATTCAAATAAGGTGTCTACCGAAGGCCTGTGACCGTTACGCGGCTCCTCGGACGTAAGAGAGATGGTATACTTGCTGCCGTTTCCTCCGGCAACTTTCATCTGGTATCCCCCTGGAGCGATGTAGGCCGTTCCATTCTCCAGCAGCATTCCCTGCTCCGCCTCCACCACCTTAAGCCTGCTGAGAGAGTTCAGACGCTGGGCCAGGGAGCGGGTGAAGTTCGGCGGCATATGCTGCACAATCACGATCGGCGCCGGAAAATTGGCCGGAAGACTTTCCAGCAGCGTCTTGAGCGCTCTTGGTCCACCGGTTGAGCAACCGACTGCGACCAGCTTGCGCAGATCGGCGGCGCCACCGGAGCTTCTGGTCTGAGCCGACACAGCAGCAGGCTGGCGCGTCTCCGCAAGCGGGGCGGCAGGCTTCTTTGGCTGCTCCGGCATGTTCTGTGGCGCCTGTATCTGAGCCTCAGGCTTGAGTCTCTTGCCGTCGGCCGCTTTGGCAGCTTGCCGGGCAGACATGTCAGGGATGGAAGCTTTCCGGATACCCTTGCCTGAAGAGAAAGGCGCCGTTCCAGGGTGCTCTGTCATCCTTTTTTGCTGCGAATCCGGCTTCGTCCGCCGCAGAATTGGCGATGTGGCTGGCGGAACAGGCGGAACTTCAAGCGGCCTCTGCTCAACCGCCTGCTGCTCCGGCTGGTTATTTGCCTCTTCCGTGCGGGCTTTCACGGCCTGCTTGGCTGCCTTCTCCAGGGCCGCTCTTTCCTGGACAGCCTTTTTCAGCGCTTCCTCGCGGTCAGCCCGCCGTTTTACCGCCTGTATGGCGGTTCTCATCTGTTCAAGCAGGGACGCCCCAACCTGCTGAATATCCTGGGAATGGGAGACGGAAGGCTTGCGAATAAAATCAAACGCCCCGGCCTCCAGGGCCATAATCGTCTCCTTCATTCCTTCTTCATTGATTCCTGACAGCATGATCACCGGCAACGGATGCTCCTGCATAATGATTTTCAACGCCTCAAGGCCGTTCATTTCAGGCATTTCCACATCCATTGTCACCAAATCGGGCTTAAGCTCCCGGATCTTGTCCAAAGCTTCCTTTCCATTTGCTGCGGTACCGGCAATTTCAAAAGAAGAGTCCTTTACAATCAAGTCGGAGATAATTTTCCGCATAAAGGCAGAATCATCCACGACCAGTACCCGAAAAATTGCCAATTTACAACACCTCTGTTTCCCTTATCTCAGAATCATTTTGCCCTAGCGCCGAAGCCATTTCCGCATAAAACCCTTGATTCCGGCCAAGGTTCCAGTTTCCGCCGCAACAGGCATTAGAGCAAAACGGTGCGCCAAACGCAAAATATCCTTGGAGGCCGGGCAGCCCGGATATGCGAGTGAAAAAGGAACCTGCTTTTTGACAGATTGCGTTACATGCTGGTCATCATGGATATATCCCAGAAGCGGGATATTCAATCCGAGAAAGCGATGCGCCACCAGCGAAATTTTATCGGCAACCTGCAGGGCCTCATTATCGTTATCGGCACGGTTGACGATAATCTTAAATACCGTGTCCTTTTGCACCCCGTTCACGACTTTAATCAGCGCATAGGCATCTGTAATGGAGGTAGGCTCCGGTGTAGTAATGACCAGACATTCGTCAGCCGAGGTGATGAATTTCAGATTTTCTTTGGACAGGCCGGCACCTGTATCAAAAAAAACATAATCCAGCTCAGCCGCCAGTTCTTCCACCTGCTCCGCAAAGTATTCCAGATCCTGCTCCGACAGGGAAAACAGCTCGCTTATCCCCGATCCCCCCGGTATGTAGGGGAGTGAACCGGCTCCGTTCTGTACAATCTCCGCCATCGTCTTCTCCCGTCTCAGCACATGAGCGAGATTGTATTTGGAGGAGGAGCCCATGAGAACATCAATATTCGCCATGCCGATATCCGCATCAAACACCAGTACCCGTTTGCCCAGGCTTTGCAATGCGAGCGCAAAATTCAGTGCAAAATTGGACTTGCCCACACCGCCTTTGCCACTGGAAACCGTAACGATTCTGGCCTGTGAGCTTCGTTTGGGGAGACGGCTTGTTTCGTGCTGTGAAACCATTTGTCTCAGCGATTGGGCCTGGTCGCTCATACACGGTCCCCCAACAGCATTCCTGTAATCATGCTTGTGCCGGGTATCAGCAGATCGTCGGGAACGTTCTGCCCGTTGGTCATATAGGACAATGACAACAACGGGTAATGCCCCAGAACATTGAATATGGCGCCTATGCTGCCTGTTTCATCCATCTTGGTAAATATCACTTTGTCCAGTCCATACTTGTTGAAATGTTCGGTAATCTCGAGCATATCCCTGGATTTCGAGGTCAGGCTCAAGACCAGATAGGTTTCGCTCTCCTCAACCGGCGCCAGCAGGCTTTGGAGCTCGGACACGAGCAGTTCGTTTCTATAATTCCGTCCGGCTGTGTCCATCAGGATGAGATCACATTGCTCGAGCCTTTGCATCGCCCGCTGCAGATCACCCGGAGATTGGACCACCTCCAGCGGAACATTCAAAATCGTGGCATAAGTCCGCAACTGATCCACTGCCGAAATCCGGTACGTATCAGAAGTAATGAAGCCTACCTTGCGCTGGTATTTGAAAAGCTGCTCCGCAGCCAGCTTGGCGATCGTTGTCGTTTTGCCGACCCCAGTCGGGCCTGCAATGTACACGATTTTAGTGCTTGCGGAAATCCCTCCGCCTAACCGGGCGCTGAGGAACTGCTGTATTTCCTCCTCCAGAGCACTCTTAAAAGAGAATTCCTCTAATGCAGCGCCGCTTTCTCCCTGATGCTGCAGCACCCGCTCCAGCCATTCATTCGCCAGCTCCTGCTCCACCTCCTGATCCAGCAGCCGCTCGTGCAGAGCCAGAGCCCGCTCGGGCAAGGCAGGGGAGGCTTGCGTAAAACGTGAAATCCGGCTCATCATTGCTTTCATCTCGCGGAGTTCTTCAAGCAGCGCATCTTGCGCTACAGGGGCTGGCGTCCCGCTGTCTCTTCCACTGACATGCCTGTCAGCCAATCCTGCAGCCGTCACATCGGAAGGTGCAGCGTCCCGCTGGACGCTCCTGTCCGCGCTTCTCTCCGGCGCTTCAGCAGGTTTACGCGGCGGCTCCGCCACTGCCTGCCCCTGCTTGTCTGCCCCTTCATTGCCCTTGTTCAACAATTCGGCCGTTCGTTTATACGCATCGGGAGCGGCCACACGGGCAAGCTGCGGGGCAGGGGACAGCTTTGGCGCCGTTTGGAGCGCTGTGCCGGCAGAAGACGTCCGCCCGGACGGGGCGGTCTCCTTCTCCACTGCAGCAATGACCTCGATCCTCTTTTGGGAAAACAAGCCCAGAAAGCCGCCAACCTTCAGCTCTTTGGTGCTGAGAATGACAGCATCATTTCCGAGATCACTCCTGATGTGCTGCATCGCCTCGGGCATCGTTTCAACAACGTATCGTTTCACTCTCATAGGTTCACCACCCCGACACTCTGAATTTCAACGTTCGGCTCAAGCTCACTGTAGGATAAAACCGGAATATCCTGCATCGTCCGTTCGATCACCTGGCGCAGGTACATGCGAATGGTCGGCGAGGTCAGAACAATCGGCTGCTGGCCTGATTGAATCAGCCGGTTAATCTGTTCAGTCAGCTTTTGATATACGGTCTGAGTGGAAACCGGATCCAGTGCCAGGTAGCTTCCCTGCTCGGTCTGCTGCACGCTTTCCGCAATTTTCTTTTCCAGTGCCGGACCGACCGTAATGACCTTCAGCGTATCCCCCTTCTGGGAGTATTGCTGTGTAATCTGGCGTGAAAGCGCCTGTCTTACATATTCAGTGAGCACATCCGGATCTTTCGTATAGGTACCGTAATCCGCCAGTGTTTCAAAGATCGTAACCATGTCCCGGATCGATATTTTTTCACGAAGCAGCTTGGCCAGCACCTTTTGTACGTCTCCCACGCCAAGCACGGAAGGAATCAGCTCGTCCACCAATGCCGGATAATGCTCCTTCAGGTTGTCGATCAGCGCCCTGGTCTCCTGTCTGCCCAACAGTTCATGGGCATGCTTCTTGATCGTTTCCGTCAAATGGGTGGCCACTACGGACGGAGGATCCACCACCGTGTAACCCGACAGCTCAGCAATATCCTTCGTTGACTCATCAATCCATAAAGCAGGCAGCCCGAAAGCAGGCTCTGTCGTTTCGATTCCCGATACGGCATCATCATCATAACCTGGGCTCATCGCCAGGTAGTGATTCAGCAGCAGCTCACCGCTGCCCACGTTGTTGCCTTTAATTTTGATGATATACTCATTGGGCTTGAGCTGGATGTTGTCCCGAATCCGAATGACAGGGACTACCAGTCCCAGTTCCAGGGCACACTGCCGGCGGATCATAATGATCCTGTCGAGCAGGTCTCCTCCCTGCTGGGTATCGGCCAGCGGAATCAGCCCATAGCCAAACTCGAATTCGATCGGGTCCACCTGCAGGAGGTTAATAACACTCTCCGGACTGCGAACCTCTTCAATCTGCTGCTCCTCTTCCATTTGTTCGTCCTCAATCGACTTACGCGTTATATTCTGCTGCATTCTACGTGCAACAAAAAACAGCAGGAGCGCAAGCGGCAGTGTCGTCATCACATGAATCGGAGTGAAAAATCCGAGCAGCGCCACGGTAACCGCCACAATATAGATCAGTTTGGGGAATAAAAACAGCTGGCTGGACAAATCCTGGGCCAGGTTGCCTTCGGACGAAGCGCGGGTAACGATCAGGCCCGCAGCCGTCGAGATAAGCAGCGCTGGAATTTGGCTGACCAGCCCGTCGCCGATTGTAAGCACGGAGAAGGTGGATAGAGCTTCCTGAAAGCCCAGCCCCATGACAGCCATGCCGATAATAAAACCGCCGACCAGATTGATGATCAGAATGATGATGCTCGCAATGGCATCACCTTTGACAAATTTACTGGCACCGTCCATCGCTCCATAAAAATCGGCTTCCCGTTCTATTTTGCTGCGCCGTTCACGCGCCTGCTGCTCATTGATGAGACCCGCATTCAAATCCGCGTCAATGCTCATCTGCTTCCCGGGCATGGCGTCGAGGGTAAAGCGTGCGCCTACCTCGGCAACGCGTTCCGAGCCTTTGGTAATAACAATGAATTGCACGACGACCAGGATCAGAAACACGACGAATCCGACGGCAATTTGACCGCCCGCGATCCAGCTTCCGAAGGTGGCGACCACTTCCCCTGCATGCCCTGTCCCCAAAATAAGCTTGGTCGTGGACACGTTCAGCGCCAGGCGGAACAGCGTCGTAATCAGCAGCAGGGCCGGGAAAATGGAGAATTCCAGCGCTTCCTTCGTATTCATGGCCACCAGCAGTATCATAAGCGCAAGTGAAATATTAATAACAAGCAGTATGTCGAGCAGCCATGCAGGAATCGGAAGTATCATCATCAGCACGATGCCGATAACGCCTCCAAGGACAGCTATATCTTTGGTCTTCAATGGTCTCTTGCCCTCCGATCCCGCTATTTCGTCTTGCCTTTTAATTTATATACATACGCCAGCACTTCAGCGACCGCCTGGAACAAGTCGCCAGGGATCGTGTCCCCGATTTCCGTCCTTGCATAGAGCGCCCGTGCCAGCGGCTTATTTTCCATCATGACTACGCCATGCTCCCCGGCAATCTCCTTGATGCGCAGCGCCATATAATCCTGGCCTTTCGCAATGATCTGCGGGGCCTCCATCTCGGAGCCATCATACTTGAGAGCTACCGCAAAATGCGTAGGGTTGGTGACGATGACGTCTGCTTTGGGAATCTCCTGCATCATGCGCTGCATCGCCATACGCCGCTGGCGTTCGCGAATCTTCCCTTTAATCAGCGGATCGCCTTCCATTTTTTTGTACTCATCCTTGATATCCTGCTTGGACATCCGCAAGCTTTTTTCATGCTCGTATCTCTGGTACAGATAATCCAGGACAGCCAGCACAAACAGACAGACACCGATTTTAATGCCAAGCTCCATCGTCAGGCCTGCGGCATAGGACAGAATCTGGTCGCCCGTCAGCTCGGACATTTTGGACATATCGCCCCTCGTATCCCAGATGACACTGTATACAAGAAAACCGATGATGGTCATTTTCAGAATGGATTTCAGAAACTCTACTGCCGAACGCAATGAAAATATATTTTTCAAACCTTTAATCGGGTTAAGCTTGCTGAATTTGGGAGCCAAGCCTTCCCCTGTCAACAAAAAACCGACCTGCAAATAGTTTGCAACAATTGCAATCAAAAAAGCGGACACAAAAATGGGAGCCAATATCAGCAGAATCTGAGTCCCATACTGGCCAAACATCGTGATCACATTTTCAGCAGTGACGTCCATCGTCAGCCTGTTCGTAAAAATATCTGTAAACAGCCGAACCATACCGTCTTTAAAATAGGTGCCGAACATCATCAAGCTCAGCACGGAGATCAGCAGCACTGCTGATGTCGATATATCCTGACTCTTGGCCACCTGACCTTTTTGGCGGGCTTCCTGTTTCTTCTTGGGTGTAGCTTTTTCTGTCTTTTCCCCGGCGAAAAGCTGCAGATCAAGGGAGTATTTCAGCACGCAACAGGCACCTCCAAATCAGGCATTCGGGCGGCTGCCCACAACGTCCAGCAGCGTGCGCATCGCCTCAAACATCACATTAAACAACCGCTCAAAGGAAACCGCGAGGGCCGGCATTAACAAAAACAACATGATCAGGCCAACGATCAGTTTGACCGGTACCCCGATCACAAAAATGTTGAACTGCGGCGCCGTTTTGGCCAGAAATCCAAGTCCGACGTCAGTCAGAAAGGTAGCTACCACAATAGGAGCAGCCATTTGGAACGCCAGCAAAAAGGATTGGCTGAAGGTTCTGATTATAAATTCGGAAATGCTGCCGCCATATAATTTGACAAAAAAATCATTATCCAGCGGGACCCAATTATAGCTGTACATAATGGCATCCAGCAGGTAATGGTGACCATTCATGCTGAGAAAGAACAAGAGTGCGATGGTATATTTGAAATTGCCCGTAATCGGCACGGAAGCGCCTGTCATCGGATCAAAGACACTGGCGATACCGAGTCCGATCTGTATGTCTATAAATGAACCAGCCGTCTGAATCGCCATAAACATCAGATAAGCGATAAAACCCAGCAGCAGGCCAATCATGACTTCACGGATCACGAGCAGCGCGTAGCTTAAATCAGCCGGCACCTGCTCTTGGATTCCGAAGGTCAAGTACACCAATATGGACAATACCGCTGCTATACCGACTCTGAACTGCATCGGAACCCCGCGAGTAGAAAACACCGGCACAACTACAAAAAATGAGGTGATTCGACAAAATATCAGCAAAAAAACAGGAAAACTCTGCAGTATCATCTCCATTCTGTCCGACCTATCCTATGTATCTATACAAATTATTGAGGATGTTGTAGGTGAAATCGACCATGGTCTGCAGGATCCAAGGACCAAACAGCAGCAGAGCTAGCAAAACCGCCACGATTTTAGGTACGAAGGCCAACGTCTGTTCCTGTATCTGGGTTGTTGCCTGAAATATGCTGATGATCAGCCCCACAACCAGTCCCAGAACAAGCATGGGCGCGCTCACGACAAGTACCGTATAAACGGCTTGACCCGCCAGAGAAATAATAAATTCTGATGTCATGGCCGTCCTCCTTGGAGTAAATCACAATCCATAAACTGTCATGTATTGAAGCTGAGCAGCAGCGATTTCACAACCAGATACCAGCCGTCCACAAGGACAAACAGCAGTATTTTGAAGGGGAGCGAAATCATGACCGGCGGCAGCATCATCATGCCCATAGCCATCAAGGTGCTTGATACGATGATGTCAATAATGAGAAATGGAATAAATATCATAAAGCCCATTTGAAAAGCGGTCTTCAATTCACTGATCGCATAAGCCGGAACCATAACGGTCAAAGGAATTTCCTGATAATTGCTGGGCTTTTCCATTTTTGTGTATTTCATAAACAGAAGCAAATCTTTTTCTCGCGTATGTTTGAACATAAAGGTTTTAATCGGCTCCTGCGCCTTTTCCAGCGCCTCGGACTGGGAGAGTTCCCCCTTCAGATAAGGCTGGAGTGCTGTCTCGTTCATGGCTGCAAACGTGGGAGCCATGATAAACAAGGTCAGGAACAGTGCAAGTCCCACCAGTACCTGATTGGGCGGCATCTGCTGCGTGCCCAGTGAAGTTCTTACAAACCCGAGTACAATCACGATGCGGGTAAAGCTCGTCATCAGCATGAGCAGTGCAGGAGCAACGCTGATCACGGTAATAAGCAAAATAATGGACAGCGACGTTGTACCGGGCTGTCCGCTGTCTTGGCTGCCGATGTCAATGTTGATGTCCGGAATCGGCTGAGCGGCGGAGGCCGCTGTCACGGACAGAAAGCTGAACAAGACAAACAGCAAGCTGGCTAGTATAATCTTCTTTCTCATGCATCTCCCGACCGATCTGTAGTATTGTCCTCATTCCGCAGCTTTTCCAGCTTGTCCTTACGGCTCGGAATCTGTCGAAGCTTGGACTCAAACAGTTCATGAAATGTGATGTCGTCCTCCAGTTCCTCCGGCCGGTCATGGCTTTTCCTGCGCAGCTTGTCACTCAGCTTGGCGATGAACGGGGCAAGCGGACCCTGCCGCAGAGTCGATTCCTGCTCAAGAGCGGCCACAATTCGCTCCACTTCCTCAGGATCGGATACTTTATCGATCAGGCGAATTTCTTCTCCTACACCAACCAGATATATATTGCTTCCGATCTCAACCAGCTGCAGAGATTTGTTCGGAGCAAGGCCCACGCCTCCCAGCACCCGGATGGACCTGCTGCCGAACCAACTCTGATTCTTTTTGCCCAGAAAGCGAATCAGGTAGAGAATCAATACAATAATGAAGGCAAGCGCAATAAAAACCGTAGCTGCGTTCCAAGCACTGAAACCTTCAATCCCTTCGCTGCCATTCATTACCGTACCCTCCTGTCCTGTAGCCAACACAGTATTTTTAAGCGCCCAAAGTTTTGCTGATCGCTTCAATGACACGGTCAGACTGGAACGGCTTCACGATGAAATCCTTGGCGCCTGCTTGAATAGCATCGATAACCATAGCCTGCTGACCCATCGCGGAGCACATAATGACCTTGGCGTTGGCGTCAATTTTCTTGATTTCCTTCAAAGCAGCAATGCCGTCCATCTCTGGCATGGTGATGTCCATCGTAATCAGGTCCGGACGAAGCTCCTTGAATTTCTCGATAGCATGAGCGCCATCCTGAGCTTCCCCTACAACCTCATAACCATTTTTCGTCAGGATGTCACGGATCATCATTCTCATAAATGCTGCGTCGTCAACGATCAAAATTCGGTTAGCCATGTAAAATAAATCCTCCCTAAATTATGCTTATTGTATTTTTTGAATCCGGTCCCATTGGCTCACAATATCCGTAACGCGCACACCGAAGTTTTCATCGATAACGACAACTTCGCCCTTTGCGATCAGCTTATTGTTCACCAGTATATCTACCGGCTCGCCGGCAAGCTTGTCCAGCTCGATAATCGAGCCCTGCGACAGCTCCAGAATATCCCTGATCTGCTTCTGGGTTCTTCCCAGCTCTACAGTCACCTTCAGAGGGATGTCCATCAACAGACCCAGATTGGTTTCATCTACCTGAGCGTAACCGCCGGACTGCAAATTTGCGAATTGAATGGGCTGCACATTCACATTCCGCCCCGGAGCAGAACCGTAATGCTGAGGCGCTCCATACGGCATTTGCTGTGGAGGCATTCCTCCTTGCATCGGAGGCTGCATATAACCCATATCCTGCGGCGCCATCGGCGGCTGCGCATACTGCGGAGCAGCTTGTGGAGGCTGCTGCGGCTGTACTGGCGGTTGCGGAGGCTCTGGCGGCGCAGTCTGCTGCGGTGCTGATGCAGGTGCCGGTTCAGGAGCAGGCTCGTCGCCACCGCTGATCAGAATGCGAACCATCTCTTTCGCAAAAGATACAGGAAGCAGCTGCATAATAGTCGAGTCAATCAGATCCCCAATCAGCAGACGGAAGGATACCGTCACAAGCACCGCATCTGCCGGGAGACTGGATACCCCGTCTCCGCGGGCCGGATCAAGGATATCGATGCCCGGGGGTGAAATATTGACAAACCGGTTGAAAATCGTCGACATGGAGGTAGCCGAAGAACCCATCATCTGATTCATGGCTTCCTGAACCGCACTGATATGAATTTCATTCAGTTCTTCATCTGCGGGATTTCCTCCCCCTCCAAGCATCAGGTCGGCAATCACCTGTGCATCCCGCTTTTTAATGACCAGCGAGTTAATGCCTTCGAATCCGTCAACATAATTGACATGAACAGCCACATGCGGTTTCGGGAATGTCGATTCGAATTCAGAACGTGTAATCACGGACACTCTAGGTGTCGTAATATCCACTTTAATTCCGAGTAATGTTGAAAGTGCCGTAGCGGCATTGCCGAACGTGATATTGCCGATTTCCCCAAGAGCGTCCTGCTCCAGAGGAGTGAGAAGATCGTCAATCGTTTCACCAGTTGCCGGGGAAGTCTCCCCGCCCATTTCGGTCTGTTTCAGGAGCGCATCTATTTCCTCCTGAGATAAATAATCCTTACTCGTCAAATTCTTCAACTCCTTCACTGACGATTTCGTCAATCTGGACGGCAACCCGTTCCTTCAGCACGCCGGGGCTTCCTTTAAATTTCAATCTATCCCCCAATTTAATGGACAGACCATCCTTCACAGATGTATCAAGGGAAATAACATCCCCAACAGAAAGACCCAAAAATTCGGAGACGGATATGGATGACTGGCCCAATTCGACTACAATCGGCAGCTGTGCTTTGCTCATTCGCTGCTTGAGCGCATCCACTTCCTCCGGCGCTCTGGACTTCTTCTCTGAGGTAAACCACTGATGTGTGGACAGCCTCGACATGATGGGCTCCAGCACGACATGGGGAATACACAGATTGATCATGCCGCTGGTATCGCCAATCTTGGTGCTGAGCGAAATAAGAGCGATCGTCTCGTTAGGGGACACAATCTGCATGAATTGGGGATTGGTCTCCATCGCTTCGAGCTTTGGCGTTATATCAAGCACCGTTTTCCACGCTTCCTGCAAGCTTTGAAATGCTCTGCTGAAAATCCGCTCCATGATCGTCGTTTCAATCTCGGTCAGCGTACTGATTCTGGAAGGAGGAGACCCGACGCCACCCAGCAGACGATCCAGCATCGCAAATGCGACATTCGGATGCACCTCAAGGACCATGCGGCCTTCGAGAGGCTCGGCTTCAAAGATGTTCAGTATCGTCATTTTAGGAATCGAACGAATAAATTCGTCATACGGCAGCTGTTCAACCTGAACGACACTAATTTGAACAAATGTTCTAAGCTGTGCAGAAAAGTAGGTTGTTAGAAAACGTGCAAAATTTTCATGAATTCGTGTCAAGCTGCGGATATGATCTTTGGAAAAACGGACAGCCCGCTTGAAATCATAGGAACGGATTCTTTTCACCGTTTCTTCTTTCTTCAGTTCCTCCGCATCCATCTCACCCGAAGAGAGAGCAGCTAACAAGGCGTCAATTTCACCTTGCGAAAGTACATCCACCAATGTTTTTCACCCCCTTGCATGCTGAACCGGCCGCAATATTAAAGTGGAGCCAGCATAAAATTCGTAAATTTGGTGCTGGTCAGTTGGCCTTCAGGAAGTGTCTTATTAATCAAAGCCGTCAGCCTGTCCGTAAATTCCTCACGTCCTTTGGCCGTTCTGAGCTGCTCCGGTTTGGTATCTGCAAGTGTTTGAATGACAATCGGTTTAATGCTGATTTCCTTAATTTTTTCAAATGCTTCCTTGGACTTGCTGTTGTTCAACTGGAAAGCAAAATTGACAGCAACGACATAATCCGAATCCGCCAAATTAGTGCGGACCTCGGTAATTTCAGAAGTAACTTCAACAATTTCATCTGCAGAGAGCTTCGGAGCAGGACGCTCTTCGGCAGCAACTTTTGATGATCCCTGTCCTGTCAGCAGCGGTTGTAGGAATATAACAACGACTATTGCGATTAATGTAATCCCCAGCAATGACGTAAGCATCCATGGCAGCATCTTCTTCATATTTCTTCCTCCGTTTGTTGCACTTTTATCGTGGCTGCATGCATGCCGATGTCACGGTTGTATGCCTTGATCAAAGCCACAACATCAGCCGCTTTCTCGAGCACGATCAGCCTTTTTCCCGTCACCAGGGTGACATACGTATCAGGCGTTTCTTCCACGGTTTCAATCAACAATGCATTCAGCCACATCGGTGAACCGTTGAGCCGCGTTACAGGAATCATCGCTGCTTCTACCTCCTGATTGACAGGGGAGCTAAGCCCCCCTGCTTTTCACAAAAAATTAACGTTTCAGATTGACGACTTCTTCAAGGATGCTGTCACCTGTGGTAATGATACGAGAGTTCGCCTGGAAGCCGCGCTGGGTTATAATCATCTCGGTGAATTCATTGGTAAGCTCGACATTCGACATTTCCAGCTGACCGGAAACAATCGCACCGGTTCCTGCTTCAGCGTCATTGCCGCCAACGAAATCCTCAAACGCTCCACCTTCAATTGCATTATTGGTAAGCCTGTATAAGTTTCCGCCAATTTTCTCAAGACCTTCGGTGTTGGGAACGGTCGCAAGGCCTATTTGAGTATTCAACTCAATCGTTCCATCAGGCATCGTCTCAGCGATAAATCCATCCTGCTGAATGGAGAAAGATGTAGTTTCCTCCCCAATTTGGATTGGCGCTCCACCGATATCACATACATACATGCCATCCGATGTAACGAGGTTGCGGTTAGCATCGACATGGAAATCACCTGCACGGGTCAAATAAGGCACCTCCTGTTCCCCTGTCATTTTGATGAGGAAAAATCCGTCACCGTTAATTCGCATGTCTGTAGGATTGTTAGTCGTTTGCGCACTGCCGGGCAAATGGAGCGTATCGATAGAACTAACCGTTACACCCAGACCAATTTGCTTGGGATTGACACCACCGCCAGCATCGCCAGGTGCACTTGCGCCTGCAGTGGTCTGACTTAACATATCCTTAAACATAACCCGACTCGTTTTAAAACCTGTTGTATTTACGTTGGCGATGTTATTGCCGATCACGTCCAATTTTGTCTGAAAACCTTTCATGCCAGAGACACCAGAGTATAAGGATCTTAACATGTGTATTATTCCTCCTGAGTAGGTGAGGTTAATTTGCCACCGCTTCTGTCGATCAGCGGCTGAGCTTCCGGCTTCCTGTCGGGCCAGCCGGTTAAATAATGACGGCGCTATCGATTTGGGTAAACACATTATCCTTCATCGATTGCTTGTCCATGGCAGTGACAACTGTACGATTTGTGACATTCACGATCAGAGCCATGTCCTGCATCAGGATCAGCGATTCCTTGGCCCCTTTGGCGGCCGCTTTATCCACCGCGGAAGTAATCTTGGCCATTTGCTCGGCGCCCAGTTCAATGCCGCGCTGTTCGAGGCGCTTGGCTGCATGATTACTTAACGTAAGGACCTGCTCCTGCAGCATCTGTTTGAAGGATTTGTTATCATTCGCAACCGGAGTGCTGTTGTTCTTCGGGCCGGCCCCTGGCGGCACTTTGACAGGAAATAAACGTCCAACGATCATGGATTCATTCATGATGTAGCACTGCTTCCTGTTTCCGGTTCACCTGTCGGCTCCTCTGGCGCTGATTCTTCCGGTTTTTCTCCTGCAGGGTTTTTAATAGAAGTAATATCCGTCAGGGCAATTTCCTCTTTCCCCACAGTCGCATACTGTTTTCCGTCCCTTATTACAATGGAATCCACAATGCCGCTCTGTACAGTGCCTTCCGGCTTTTCTCCGGTGATGGGATCTGCCTTGCCTTCATTGATCCAGGTGATTTCCTTACCGATCATCGCAGAAGATACACTAAGTGACTCACTCATCGCCGTCAGCTGGGTGGAAATGTTCATCAGCTGCTCAACGGAAGTGAACTGTGCCATCTGTGCGATAAATTCCTTATCCTCCATCGGCTGCATCGGATCCTGATTTTGCAGTTGGGTGATCAACAGCTTCAGGAATTCATCCTTGCCGAGTGAGCTTGCGCTGCCGGTGCTATCGCTTTTTTGGCTGTTTGCAGCCCTGTTCACGTTTTGTTCAGCATAATTCGGCCATATATTCGAAGTTGATACTATGCTTTCCGAAGCCATTCGTTGTTCACCCCCATTTTTAAGCCTCTGCGGTAAACGAGCTTTGGCCAGTACTGTTCAGACGCTGTTCCTTCGTCCAGGTACGAAGCTCCTCCGCCATTTCCGCAGCGTTCAAGGCATCCTCATTTTCTTCTTTACCACGTGTACCGGGACGCCGCTCCCGCTGCTGCTGGTTCGCGCCGGATCCCTGGTCCTGCTGGTATAAATGTGAGGACAAGGATTCATTATGAGTGACTTCGACCTTATTCACCTGGATGCCCTGGTTGTGCAGGCTTGCGCGAAGATGGGACATCTGCTGTTCAAGCAGATCCTTTGCCCCGCCATGTTCTGTCATAAATTGGGCGACAAGCTGGCCGTTCGACATGCTTAGCTTGACTTCAAGGTGGCCCAAATGCTCCGGGCGCAGCATAATTGTCGCTTCAGACAAACCGTTGTGCTTGACAATGTCCAGCTTTTGTACGACAAACTCCGTCATTTCCTTGGCAAAATGCCTCATATGCACTACGGGTCTCTCCGGCACTGCCGGCGCTGTACCGTTATTTTGAATAGCCAACTGTCCGGCGGTAGTCACGCTGTTCACCGGAAATTTCTCGGCAGACGTATCAGCCGAATCCAGAACAGCTGTATGATCCGTCTGCCCGTCACGACTGGTTCCATCGCCGCTTGCTCCCGACTGCTGCCCGCTTGACTGGATCTTCTGCTGGACCAAAGATGTAGAATCGGATAGATCTGAAGCCAGTGATAACGCTGCATCAGTCTTGGACGTTTGGGCAGGATCAATAACCTTCTGCAATGACTGCAGAAGCTTCGCAACCTGTGCTTGGTCCCCATCCGCAGCATCCAGCAGCTGTGCCACGTTATCCTGCAGGACAAAACGGATGGTTGCAGGGTGCTCGGCCAGACCGGCCGCAGTGGCGGTGCCGTCATCCGTGCTTTTTATGTTTCCGTTTAGATACTGCTGCACTCCTGCCACCCATGCCTGCAGGGTGGCAAGCAACTCCGGATTACTTTCGAGCAGATCATCCAATTGATCAAGATCCTGAAGCAGCTCCGGCAGCATGTCAAGCAGTGTGTCTCCCTGTCCCTTCTCTTCAAGCCCTTCACCATTCCCGGCCAGCAACTGAACAGCAGAAGCCATGAGACCTGCCGCTGCAGCAGTATTTTGCTCTGCTCCCATGACCTGAACAAGCGCCTCGTTAAATCCCGAGTTTCCCTGAGCCGAAGAAGCTGATGATGAACCTGCCTTTGCCCCGGCCTGAACTGCAGGAGAAGCACTCGGGCTAATGCGTATCGTAGACATTAAATTGTTCACCCCCTTTCCAATCTCTCGGCAACAGATCATGAAATCATTTACTGGCAAGCAGCTTGTTCAAAATTTTGGCTGTTTGTGCCGAATTGCTCTTTGACATTTCCTCCAGTAAGCCTGACCGGGTAGAATCGTCTACAGTTCGCAAAATGTTTAACGCTTTTTCCGGACTTAATTTATATGTCTCAAGGATCAGCTTGGCGCCTTCTGCCGGTTTCATGGACGCAAATGTGCCACCCAGCGCCTGATCATCGATTGTTTTTGCAGGCGTCGGACCAGGCTGTTGATCCTTTTGCAGGCGGGCCTGAAGCGCAGCCACCTCCAGATCGCTTGAATTTACCGTATTCTTCAGATCCATCGTAATTTCAGCAGCTTTTTGCGGATCCATTTTGGCGAGGATTTTCGACTGATTCTCCGGCGCCATGTATGTAAGCATCTGCACAATCTCCGGATTGGTCAGATTTGACAAAATGGGAGCCGCCTTGCTCGGGCTCATGGTCTCATACATTGAGGACAGGTTTTTGATCTGTTTCAAATACGGATCCTTGTCTGCTCCGGAATTTGCAGCGGCAGCGACGGCGGCTGCCGATTCCTGCTCCGCTTTTGCACTCTGGAGCTGTGCCTCAAGATCCTGGACCTTCTTGTCCTGTTCGGCTTTGGCCGTGGCAGTTTGCTTCAATTTCGCCTCCTGCTGGGACAGTTCGCTTTTCAGCTTTTCAATCGTGGCCTCGGAGCTTTTATCCTGGGCTTTTTCGTTCGCAGCCTTTTGCTCTTCAGGAGTCAGATCGGGTTCGGGAACCCAATTCTTGACTACCGGAATTTTGTCGGCTGTCTTAAGCAGACCATTCTTGAAGTCTGTGTTAAACAATGTAAGCAGAACGACGACAAGCACAATGGTGAAAACGATCGGAATCAGAAAGAATAACAACCGTTCCACACCGCTGGCCGATTCCTTTTCAAGCTCCATTTCATTTTGCGGCATTTTATTCCTCCTCAAGCAGAACCTTCATCCAAAGCATCCTAGCGGGCTCTCATTGCATAGCGTACGGAAGCCATCTCATCCAGCTCGTTCTGTTCGTGGAGCAGCAGTTCTTTTTGAAATCTTGCCTTCGCCTTCTCCCTTGCCTTGAGCCAAACTTGTTCATCCAGCATTTTATCGGTCAAAATGCTCTGTTTGCTTTGCACATTCATTTGGGCTTGCCGGACTTCTTTATTTTTTCGTTCAATGCATTGCTCCAGATGTCTGATATATGCCTGTAATTGCTGGATGGAGGCAAGCGAGACACAGGCTTCCGCCGCACTTTGGATGGCGTGTGATGCCCGCTCCTTTTCAGAGATGAGCTGCTGAAGCGTTTGTTCTTCGGCTTGCAGCTGGCCTACTGCGCTGGATAGCACCCATTCGGCCTGCGACTTTTCATTCGACTTTAGATCAACGACTTTCTGAAATGAATACTGGAACTTCATTGTTGAGGTCAACTCCTTGTAAACTCGGAAATCAAGCGCTCCCGTACTTCCTGCAGCTCAACCTTTTCATCCGTTCTTTGCCGCGTAAAGTCCCATACATCCTTGATCCGTTCAATCGATTCGTCAATTTCGGCGTTCGTACCACGCTGGTAGGCGCCGATGTTGATCAAATCCTCCGAATCCCTGTACACGGCCATCAGTCTTTTTACGTTTTCAGCAGCTGCAATTTGATCTTGCGGCGCAATATCTTTCATAACACGGCTAATGCTGGCCAGCACATCGATGGCGGGAAAATGGCCCTTGTTGGCAATCGTGCGATTCAGCACAATATGGCCGTCCAAAATCCCGCGCACCGCGTCCGCGATTGGTTCATTCATGTCGTCCCCGTCCACCAGTACGGTGTAAAAGGCTGTAATGGAGCCTGCAGGTCCCGTCCCCGCTCTTTCAAGAAGCTTGGGCAGGCTTGCAAACACCGACGGTGTATACCCCCGCATCGCAGGCGGTTCCCCGACAGCCAGTCCGACTTCACGCTGTGCCATGGCATAACGTGTAACCGAGTCCATCATCAGCATCACATTCAACCCCCGGTCCCTGAAATATTCTGCGACCGTAGTGGCAATCAGCGCCGCCTTGATGCGAATAAGCGCAGGCTGGTCGGAGGTAGCTACAATGACGACCGACCTTTCCAGTCCTTCAGGACCGAGGTCCCGTTCAATGAAATCCAGCACTTCACGCCCCCGTTCGCCGACAAGTGCAATGACATTGACATCAGCAGCCGTATTGCGCGCAATCATGCCCATCAGTGTGCTCTTCCCAACCCCGGAGCCTGCGAAAATACCTACGCGCTGTCCTTTTCCGACCGTCAGCAGGCCATCAATGGCTCTTACACCGATACTGATCGGCTCCTGAACTCTCGGTCGGTTCAACGGATTTGGCGGTATGTTGAATGTCGAATATCTGGCCATCCGTGAAGGAATCAGGGACCCGTCCAAGGGCTGGCCCAAACCGTCCAAAACCTTGCCCAGCAGCTCAGAGCCAACCTGAATGTTCAATGGTTTCCCTGTGCCTACCACATCGCAGCCGGGGCCAATAGAATGCAGCTCGCCAAGCGGCATCAGCAGCACTTTATTATCTCTGAAGCCGACAACCTCGGCCTGCAGTGGCTGGGCGCTTTTCCCCGGGTATATATAGCAGACATCACCGATGCTGGCGTCAGGGCCTTCCGACTCCACCATGAGTCCTATGACCTGTGTCACTTTTCCGTTCACTCTGACAGGGTCCAGATTTCTCAGATGGTCCAGATAACGACCGGAATCAAACTGCTTCATGCCTTTGCTCCTCGTTATCTAATGCCACCCGCAGCAGCTCCTTCTTGATTTCCGCGAGCTGTGTGTCAATCCGGGCATCCACGCTTCCGAATGCGGAACGAATGACCACTCCCCTGTCTTTGACCGTTCCATCGGGAATAATTTGCAGCTCTGCCTGGGAATCCACCACCAAGGAAAGCTCCTCACGCGCAGCGTTCACAAAGGCAAAGTGAGCAGGCGCCACACATAGGGTGATTGTCCCCTGCTCCCGTTTGCGGGCCAGATTTTTGCGGATCAGTTCGATCATGTATTCAGGCTCAATGCTGAGCTGTTTGTCGATAACCTTCTCCGAGATTCCGCAGCTAAGCTCCACCAGAAAAGGTTCGGCTTCCAGGATAAGCTGCTCTTTGACCTCATAAGCATGCAGCAGCACCTCCTGTGCTTCCTCCATCATCTTATCCGATCTGGCCTGCCATTCCGCCGCGGCGAGCCGCTGCCCTTCCTCATATCCCTGCTGAAAGCCCTCGGCCTTAACCGCTTCGACCAGCTGCTCGTCCTGCTCACGTTTTCCCTGCCACCAGGCAGCGATTTGTTCCTGTGCCTCCTGAAGCAGGCGCTCCGCTTCGTCCGCTGCATCTCTGACCTGCCTTTCGGCAAATTCCTTGGCATCCGAAAGGATTTCGTCCCTCAGCTTTTCGGCTTCCCGGACGATTTGCGGCTCCAAGGGCTGCGCATAAGCTTCCTCTTCCTCCTCGGAAGCCTCCGTTGTCTGATAAGCCTGAGCAAGCTCAAGCTTCTTCATTGTTTCGACAGGGATATATTGAAATGACTTGATCACATTAGACAATGATGTCATCTCCTCCGCCGCGGGCGATTATAATTTCTCCGGCTTCTTCAAGTCTACGGATTATAGAAACGATTCGTGTCTGGGCCTCTTCCACGTCACGCAGCCGGACAGGACCCATAAATTCCATTTCTTCCTTGAAGGTTTCCGCCATCCGTTTCGACATATTGCGGAAAATGGCGTCACGCACTTCTTCGCTCGATACTTTGAGCGCAAGCTGCAGATCGGCGTTTTCCACATCCCGCACAATACGCTGAATGGAACGATTGTCCACATTGACGATATCCTCGAACACAAACATCCGCTTCTTGATCTCCTCGGCAAGCTCGGGATCTTGTATTTCCAGGGAGTCCAGAATAGTTCTTTCGGTACCGCGGTCCACCCCGTTCAGAATTTGCACGATGGACTCAATACCGCCCGCATTCGTGTAATCCTGGGTTACTGTAGAAGAAAGCTTCTGTTCGAGCACTCTCTCTACCTGGGCAATAACTTCCGGCGACGTGCTGTCCATCACCGCCACTCTTCTTGCCACATCCGCCTGTTTCTCCTGAGGAAGAGAGGACAGGATTGCAGCAGCCTGCTCAAACTTCAGGTAGGAAAGAACCAGCGCAATGGTCTGCGGGCTTTCATTCTGAATAAAGTTCAGAATCTGATTTGGATCAGCCTTTCTGGCAAAGTCGAACGGTCTGACATGCAACGTCGCTGTCAGCCTGTTGATCACCTCAACCGCTTTTTGCGAACCAAGCGCCTTTTCCAGAATGTCGCGGGCATAGTTGATACCGCCTTGTGAAATATACTCCTGGGCCAAGCAAATCTGGTGAAACTCCGCCAAAATGGAATCCTTTTCAGGAGCCCCAACCGATCTTACATTAGCGATTTCCAGGGTCAACTGTTCTATTTCATCATCTCTCAAATGTTTGAATATTTGTGCAGATACCTCCGGTCCAAGCGTAATCAGCAGGATCGCCGCTTTCTGTCTACCGGATAACCCAAGTCCGCTTGCCTTTGCCAATGCATTCACCTCTATTCGTCAGCCAACCATGTACGCAGCAGGTTGACGAACTCATCGGGCTTCTTCTTGGCCAGACTTTCAAGCTGTTTGCGTACTTGATCTTCGCTTGTCACACTTTCCAAACTGATTGAAGGAAATTCCGTCGGTGGAGACAGGATCAGGTCATCTTCATACTCCTCTGCTGCCTGTTTGCGGCGGTTCCGGACAATCAGAATGATGGCTGTGGCCACCAGCGCGAGCACAGCAGCTCCAATTGCCCATGCCCACGGGTTGGAGGCTGACAGCCATTTCGCCTGCTGCTGTTCAGGTGCGGCTGCCTGACTAATAACCTTGACCTTGGCCGCCAGCTGTTGCTGTGTGAATTGTGTTCCGGAATTCGCCAATGAAGCGCCGACGATATTCGTAAGAACCGTTTCCATATCAGCAATTTGAGTTTGAGACAGAGGCGTTTGTCCTGCACCTGTTTCAACAGCCACATTAATGGTTAAATCTTTAACAGTATAAGGGCTGGAGATAATATCCCTGGCGATTCTGTTCACTTCGTAGTTAATCGTGCTGGACGTTTTTTCAGATTCGCTTGTGCCTGATGAAGCCCCGCCAGGATATCCCGGAACATCCTGCTCACCCGTACCGGCAACTCCCCCGGTCTGACCGCTGGAGCCTGATGAGGATTCCGAAGTCTCCTGTGTACTGATTTCGATGCCTTTCCCTCGTTCCTGGTCAACCGGCGTAACCAGCTGCTCCTTGGAAGTAACCTTGTCGAAATTCAACTGGGAAGCTACCAGCACATGAATCCGGTCAGCACCTGCATATTGGGATAAAAATTGTTCGACTTTTGCCCTGACATCACTCTCAAATTTCTTCTGTAGTGCCATATTTTCCTGAACACCGTTAGAAAGACCGCCCTGACCGCCCTTCACAGTCGGTATCAGCTCATACTCGTTATTCGTGATGGTGATATTTTCAACCGGCAGCTTCGGAACTGCGGTTTTCACCAAATTAAAATAACCGTCTATGGCCCCTTGTGATGGCCGGAACCCTGGCTCAAACTGCATGACGATGGAGGCCGATGCTTTGTCTTCCTCTTCCAGTCCTGCAAATATATTCTCTTTCGGGAGATTGATAATGGCTTTAGCGCTTTTGACACCTTCCATCTGTCCCAGCAACTGCTGTACTTCCCCGTTCAATGCGTTATTGTATTTCACATTGAATTCATTCTCGGTCATGCCGATGGCGTTTGAGGTTTCGTCAAACGCACCCAGGCCGATCGACCCATTCTGAATGAGCCCCTTCGATCCGACGGCAACTTTGGCTTCTGCTGCAGATGCGCTTGGAATCGCAATATCCGTCCCGCTTGCACTTAATTTATAAGGGATGTTGCCTGAGTTCAGATACTCGATTACCGCAGCAGCATCATTGGCATTCAAATTCCGGAAGGCGACCTCGTACTCCGTTTTTGTAAACTGCATGGTCAGCACCGCAGCTGCAAGCACGATAAACGCGAATGTCGAAATGAGCAGTATTTTTTGTTTTTTACTGAAATTGGTCCAATATCCGATAAGGCTGTCGCGATATCGGGCTATTCTCTCGTTCACTGTGTCACCCCATCCGAAACTTTGCTGGTTCTATTAAAGCTGCGTGCGCATGATCTCTTGATAGGCTTCTATCGCTTTGTTCCGTATTTGGGTGGTGAACTGCAATGACAGTAAAGCCTCTTGAGAAGCAATCATAACCTGGTCAACATCAACCTGACCTGTCAGGAATTTGTTGGACATTTCCTGCGAATTGATTTCCTGCTGATTCACCTGGTTCAGCGCATCCGCCAAATAATCTCCGAACTGACGCAATGATTCCGCAGGTGTCGTCTGCGTCTTCAAATTGCTCACAGATGGAGTCTGCTGAACCGATGGGGATTCAATGTTGAACATTGTGTTTTGAATCATCTATTTCTCTCCCTCCATTCTTAAAGCGATCCTAGCGATCATTTGCCAATCTCGAGAGCTTTGCTGATCATCGCCTTTGAAGCGTTCAGTGCTGTGACGTTCGCCTCATAAGATCTTGAAGCGGAGATCATATCCACCATTTCCTTCGCGATATCGACATTAGGCATATATACATAACCTTTCTCATCCGCATCCGGATGCTCAGGGTTATAGACCGGTTTAAGTGGTGAAGCGTCTTCCCTAATCTCTGCAACCTTGACCCCCGCAGCCGTCGTTTTTCCATTCATCCGTGCATCTAACATATCGGAAAAGCTGGGTTGGTTAGGCTCAAGCACTGTCATTTTCCTGCGATACGGAACCGCCTGTCCATTCACTATCTGCGCCCGCGTCGTTTCCGCATTCGCAATGTTGCTGGAAATCACGTCCATCCGTAAACGTTGTGCAGTTAGGGCTGAAGAACTAATACCAAAACTGTTGCTGATTCTCAAGTTGTCCTCCCCCTTCCATATCAAAAAATGTCTTCTCGTGTCTAAAAAGAAGAAAATTCAACAAATTACGCTCATTCTACTTTTTCCGACGCTGTTTTTTTCGTTTTTATACACGACTCTTTAGGACTTAAGTATAAACAATTACCATGTTTTTGTATATTCTAAGTTTCGTAGAACTTGGGACTAAATACAATAAGAAAAAAGCCCTATCTTTTCGAAAAAAGAGGGCTTTACATGGATTTTTTGTTAAATTTTGTTCTTTTTCAGAGAATTTCATCGATTTTTTATCACTTTACATCTTTAACAAGCTCATTTTTCCTACCAGAGAATCGGGTCATTTATCTCGTTTTTGCTGGTCGGCGCAATTTCGTTATCCTGCAAGAAACCTGTTATTTCAGTCCCAAACAAAATATGAAACCGATCTGTTTTATAGGATATACTGACTTAGGTCCCGGTCCTCCGCAATATTCCCCAATTTTTCTCTTACATATTCCGGGGTTATAACCATTCGTTCCAGCGTCAATTCCGGGGATTCAAAGGAAAGGTCTTCAAGCAGCTTTTCCAGTATGGTATGCAATCTGCGGGCCCCGATGTTCTCGGTGTTTTTATTGACAGATTCGGCAATTTTCGCGATTTCTCTAATTGCCGAATCAGAGAACTCAATTTCAATATCTTCCGTGCGCAGCAGATCCACATACTGTTTGGTTAATGCATTCTGTGGTTCCGTCAGGATGGAGACAAATTCTTCCAGAGAAAGACTGCTCAGCTCTACCCGAATCGGAAAACGTCCCTGCAGCTCAGGAATAAGATCCGACGGTTTGGCCACATGAAAGGCACCTGCGGCGATAAACAGAATATAGTCCGTTCTTACCGGGCCATACTTCGTCATGATCGTTGAGCCTTCTACAATCGGAAGAATATCACGCTGTACCCCTTCACGGGAAACATCCGGACCATTTCCTTTACCCTGGGTGGCAATTTTGTCGATTTCGTCAATGAATATAATTCCTGATTGTTCGGCACGGGTAACGGACTCCTGAATGACATCGTCCATGTCGATCAGCCTGGCCGCCTCTTCCTGGGTCAGTACCTTGCGGGCCTCTTTGACGGTCAGCTTGCGCTTTTTCATTCTTTTAGGCAGCAGACTGCCGAACATCTCCTGCATGTTCATGCCCATTTGCTCATTGCCTTGACCGGCAAACATATCGAACATATTAGGTGTGGTGTCTTCAACCTCGATTTCAATCACATCATTTTCCAGATTTCCGGAAAGCAAATCAAACTTCACCTTGCGCCGTTTCTCCAGCACGGTTCCGTCCTGCTGCTCCGGCTCTGTTTCCTGCGTCTGGCCGGCATTTCCTCCGAACAGCATTTCAAACGGATTGCGCTGGGTTTTGCCGCTGCGGCTGCCTGGCACAAGAATTTGCACAATACGATCATTAGCCAGTTCTTCCGCTTTATCTTTCACCTTTTCGGTACGCTCTGTCCTGACCATCCGTATGGAGGTCTCAATCAGATCACGCACCATGGATTCCACGTCACGTCCGACATAACCGACCTCTGTAAACTTCGTGGCTTCCACTTTGACGAATGGGGCTCCGACCAAGCGTGCCAGCCTGCGGGCGATCTCCGTCTTGCCTACGCCTGTCGGCCCGATCATCAGGATATTCTTTGGCACTATCTCATCCCGGATCTCCTCAGCCAGCTTACTGCGGCGGTAACGGTTGCGAAGCGCCACGGCGACCGACTTTTTGGCCTGCTTCTGGCCAACGATATATTTATCCAATTCAGCGACAATTTGTCTTGGTGTTAAAGCTTGACTGTTCATATCCATTCCTCCAGCTCCTGAGTACTCAAAGCCGATATCTATACTACAGCTCTTCCACGATAATGTTGCTGTTTGTATATACACAAATTTCTGAAGCCACCTGCAGCGCTTCTCTTGCCATATCCGCTGCTTCAAGGCCTGTACTATGACGCTTCAAGGCGCGGGCGGCAGCAAGCGCAAAATTGCCCCCGGACCCGATGGCAAGTACATCATCATCAGGCTCAATGATTTCGCCGCCACCCGATATCAACAGCATTCCACTTTGATCCATAACAATCATAAGAGCCTCAAGCTTGCGCAGAATGCGGTCCTGCCGCCAGTCCTTGGCCAATTCAACAGCCGCTCTCTGCAGGTTTCCGTGGTGTTCCTCCAGCTTGCCCTCGAACTTCTCAAAAAGGGTAATGGCGTCGGCGACCGAACCGGCAAAACCGGCGACCACCTGCCCCCGGTATAATCTTCGTACCTTTTTGGCCGTCTGCTTCATCACTACGTTGTTGCCGAATGTCACCTGACCGTCTCCGGCAATCGCACCTCTGCCGTTATGGCGAACCGCACAAATCGTAGTAGCATGAAATGACATGTCCATATGGCGCCCTCCTTTATGGCTAAGGCCGCTGCACAATACATGCAGCAGCCCACGTTTATATGATGCTCTACGCTTCCTGGCCCGCAGGCATGACGTGTGCATTCTGAATATAGCTTCCAGTGCTGTTCAGCGCACGCTGAGCCAGAGCTTCGTTTTTCTCTTTCTTGTTGCGGATGCGGGTTTCCAGCTTGGGAAATAGGCCAAAGTTGGCGTTCATCGGCTGAAAATGCTTGAAATCAGCTGTCGTAATATAACGGGCCATGCTTCCAAGGGTCGTGTCCGCCGGGAAAACAAGCAGTTCTTGTCCCTGTGCCGCCCGGGCGGCATTGATGCCTGCAAGCAGACCGGAGGCTGCGGACTCCACATAACCTTCAACGCCTGTCATCTGGCCTGCAAAGAAAAGCCCGCGGCGGCCCTTAAACTGGTAGGTGTCTTCCAACTGCTTGGGAGAATTGATAAAGGTATTGCGGTGCATAACCCCATACCGCACAAATTCGGCATGTTCAAGACCCGGGATCATAGAGAACACCCGCTTCTGCTCCCCCCATTTAAGATGGGTTTGGAAGCCTACCAGGTTGTAAAGCGTACCTGCCGCATTATCCTGCCGCAGCTGTACAACCGCGTAAGGCAGCGTCCCTGTATGCGGATTGACAAGGCCAACCGGCTTCATCGGCCCGAACAGAGCCGTCTGCTTCCCGCGCTGCATCATCACTTCAATCGGCATACAGCCTTCAAAATAAATTTCTTTCTCAAATTCTTTCACTTGGGCCACTTCCGCTGTGATCAGCGCGTCATAAAAAGCATTAAACTCTTCTTCATTCATCGGGCAGTTGAGATAGGCCGCCTCTCCCTTGTCATAACGGGAGGCAAGATATACTTTGCTCATATCAATGGAGTCCTTCTCCACAATCGGGGCAGCAGCGTCGTAAAAATAAAAATACTCTTCCCCCATCATTGCTTTGATCTGTTCGGAAAGCGCAGGCGAAGTCAAAGGTCCTGTCGCCACAACGACGATCCCTTCCTGCGGAATTTCCTGAAGTTCCTCATTCACGACCTCGATCAGCGGATGCTGATGAAGCGTGCGCGTAACTTCCCCGGAAAAGCCGTCACGGTCCACGGCAAGCGCCCCTCCGGCAGGGACAGCATTGCGGTCAGCCGCTCCCAGAACGAGCGAGTTCAGCATTCTCATCTCTTCCTTCAGCACACCGACCGCATTGGTCAAGCCATTGGCCCGCAGCGAATTGCTGCAGACCAGTTCAGCGAATTTATCTGTATGATGCGCCGGTGTTTTGACTACCGGGCGCATTTCGTATAAACGGACAGGCACGCCCCGGCTTGCGATTTGCCAGGCAGCTTCACTTCCAGCCAAACCTGCACCGATGACGGTTACCTTTTGTACATCCACCACTTCAATATCCTCCTGCTTTGTCGTCATTCATTTTGGTGTGCTGTTTACATCGTTTCTTCTACAGCATCATCGGTCTCTTCAACCATTTCCATGTGATCGCAGGACGTACACTGCAGCTTCGTTCCCTGTTTGTTCCGCTTCTCCACCATCAGACTGCCGCAATTCGGGCAAGGCTTGACTGAAGGCTTATCCCAGGACACAAAGTCGCATTCCGGATAACGGGTACACCCGTAAAAAATACGCCCCTTTTTGCTGCGCCGTTCGACGACACTGCCTTCTTTGCAGGTCGGACAGGTTACACCGATATCTTTTACGATCGGCTTTGTATTGCGGCAGTCCGGAAAGCCGGAGCAGGCCAGAAACTTGCCAAAACGTCCAAGCTTGTAAACCATAGGCTTGCCGCATTTATCACATATCTCATCAGAGACCTCGTCCTCGATTTCAATTTCCTTCATTTCTTCCTCGGCTACTTCCAGCCGCTTCTCAAAGGATTCATAGAAATCGTTGAGCACCTTGACCCAGTCCTCTTCCCCTTCCTCCACATGGTCCAGATCCTCCTCCATGTTGGCGGTGAATTCCACATTCAGAATTTCGGGAAAAAACTGCTCCATCTGCTCAATCACAAGCTCTCCGAGCTCGGTAGGCATAAATTTCTTTTCTTCAATCGCCACGTACCCACGCTTTTGAATGGTTTCAAGCGTCGGCGCGTACGTGCTCGGACGTCCGATCCCAAGCTCTTCAAGCGTTTTTACGAGCCGTGCCTCCGTATACCGGGGCGGGGGCTGCGTAAAATGCTGCTTTGGCTCAATCTCTTCCGTCTTCAGCTTATCTCCTTCCGCAAGCGGCGGCAGCAGCTTCTCCTCTTCCGTGTTCCCGTCGTCGTTGCCTTCGACGTATACTTTCATAAAGCCGGGAAACCGCACCTTGGAGCCTGCGGCACGGAAGACGGCTGATCCTGCCTCGATATCTACAGAAAGAGTATCCATAATGGCCGATGACATTTGACTTGCCATGAACCTTTCCCATATCAGCTTGTATAACCGCAGCTGGTCTCTGCTTAAATACGGCTTCACCGTGTCCGGGTCGCGCAGCACGGAAGTCGGACGGATCGCTTCATGGGCGTCCTGCGCATTGGCCGCTTTTTTCGAATATTGGCGCGGGCTTTCCGGTACATAGGACGCTCCGAATTTCCCGGTAATGAATTCTTTGGCTTCCTCCTGCGCCGAAGCAGCAATACGTGTGGAATCGGTACGCATGTAGGTAATAAGACCGACCGTGCCTTCCTTGCCGAGGTCAGCACCCTCATAGAGCTGCTGGGCAACGGACATCGTTTTGGAAGCCCGGAAATTCAGTTTGCGTGCCGCCTCCTGTTGCAGTGAGCTGGTGGTAAAAGGCGCCGACGGGTTGCGTAGACGCTCTTTCTCCTTGACACTAATGACCGAGAATGCAGCATTTTCGATGGCGGCCAAAACCTCTTTCACATCCGCCTCGCTCGCAAGCTCCTTCTTCTCACCATTGAGCTTATGAAATTTAGCCTCGAAGTTGCTGCTGTTCACAGACAAACGAGCTGTAATCGTCCAGTATTCCTCTGGTACAAATTCGCTGATTTCATTTTCCCGGTCCAGAATGATCTTGACTGCAACGGACTGCACGCGCCCGGCCGACAGACCCTTTTTTACTTTTTTCCACAACAGCGGACTGATCTTGTAACCGACAAGGCGGTCCAAAATCCGCCGTGCCTGCTGGGCGTTCACCAGGTCCATATTGATTTTGCGCGGTGTTTTAAAAGCATCCTTGACCGCCTGTTTTGTTATTTCATTAAATACGACGCGGCAGTCTGCCTTGTCATCCAACTCCAGCGCATGCGCCAAATGCCAGGCAATAGCCTCTCCTTCACGGTCGGGGTCCGCTGCCAGATAGACTTTTTTCACTTTTTTGCTGGCATCCTTTAATTCCTTTAAAATAGAACCTTTACCTCGAATGGTTATATATTTTGGATTGAAGCTGTTCTCCACTTCAACCCCGATCTGGCTTTTAGGCAAATCCCGGACATGCCCCATTGAGGCTTTGACGATATATTTGCTGCCTAAATACTTGCCGATCGTTTTCGCCTTGGAAGGCGACTCCACAATGACGAGTGAATCCGCCACAGACCATCCTCCTCTCCATTACTTGCCTTACTGTTACATCCAAGCGCTATTCAGCAGTGCCTATCCATGTATAGTTAATATCGTTATAGCTGATTAAATTAACTCATATTTCAGACCCGCAAGCTGAGCGACCCTTTTTTTTATGATTAACGATAACAGAACTGAGTGCAAAAGTCCAAAATCCCAGCCGGTCGCCGTCAGCAGCTCATCCACCGTAAGCGTTCCCTGCTCCAGCAGCACAATCATCCGTTCTTCATCCGAAGTGTACTCCTGCCGCAAAGATCCGCCCGCATCCCCGGCTCCTGCCGCAGCAGATTGACTGGAATCTGCGCCGATAGCAGCCAGCCACATACTATACTCCTCTTCGATATCGGAAGCTTCAGTAACCAGCTTAGCTCCTTGTTTGATTAAATTCAAGGTACCCCGGCTTTTGGGGGATGTAACGGGACCTGGCACCGCAAACACATCTCTGTTCTCCTCCAGGGCGGCATCGGCCGTAATTAATGACCCGCTGCGGATATCAGCTTCCACAACGAGCGTACCCCACGTCAAACCAGCAATGATGCGGTTGCGCTGTGGAAACAAACCCGAATGCGATTTCGTCCCTGGCGGATATTCAGAAATGACAAGCCCTTTGCGAATAATCTCTTTATATAATGATGTATTTTCTGGAGGATATGCAACATCGATCGCCGTGCCTAGTACAGCCATTGTGCTGCCGCCACAGCGGAGCGCAGCTTCATGGCAGATGCTGTCGATTCCCCGCGCCATTCCGCTGACGATTGTATATCCGTACGCACACAATCCCTCCGCCAGCATCTCTGCCATCTTCCGGCCATAAGCCGTTGGCACGCGTGTGCCTACCATCGCTATCGACATGGTATCAAGCAAGGATCTGTCACCGAGAAAGTACAAAACCCATGCGGGATCAGAAGTTTCCTTCATTAATATAGGATAATCGTCATCCAGATACGTAATAACCCCGATACCAGTCTCCTGAATCTTCAGCCACTGCTGCGTGACCCACTCCTTCGTAAACAGGGCTGCAGCTTGGCGTGCCAACTCCGCCGTCAAACCGATTCCCGCCCATTGCTTCTCCCCAAATTCAAATAACTCATACAGGTTGATCCCGCTGGCAAGGAGGCGATTGACCGTTCTACGGCCCACCCCCTGCAGCATCGTTAGCCCCATTAACACCTGGCGTTCATCCATTTCCGTTTCCTCCCTGAAAGGGAAGGCTGTGCCCTCCCTATTTTGTGGCAGAGATCGTTTTTTTGCAAGCGTTTCCTCTCCAAAAAAATGAAAACGCCAAAAAAGCAACCTTTTTTATTCCCGCATGCGGAAACAAAAAGGTTGCTTACCTTTACTACATTATATACCAGCAATAACCGGATTGTTCAAGTCCTTTAATGCGTAGTGCAAAGATTGAGAATGCCCCGTTCTTCCAGCACGCTGACCAGAGTCGAGCCCATTTCGGACGGAGTTGGAGCGACTTTAATACCGCAGGACTCCAGTTTCTCGATCTTTTCTTTCGCTGTGCCTTTGCCGCCGGAAATAATCGCACCCGCGTGGCCCATCCGTTTACCCGGAGGAGCTGTAACGCCGCCGATAAAGCCGACAACAGGCTTGGTCATATTTTCCTTGATCCACTCCGCCGCTTCTTCTTCCGCCGTACCGCCGATTTCACCGATCATGATGACAGCATGTGTCTGCGGATCTTCGTTAAAGCGACGCAAAATGTCAATAAACTCGGACCCTTTCACCGGGTCCCCCCCGATGCCTACAGCGGAGGATTGGCCGATGCCGCGGGTAGTCAGCTGGTGTACTGCTTCATAAGTAAGGGTTCCGCTGCGGGAGACGACGCCTACATGACCTGGCATGTGAATATACCCGGGCATAATGCCGATCTTGCATTCACCAGGTGTAATGACGCCAGGACAGTTTGGTCCGATCAGGACGGTTTTCTTGCCTTCCATAAACCGCTTCACCTTGATCATATCCACTACCGGAATTCCCTCAGTGATACAAATCACAAGGTCCATCTCCGCGTCTACCGCTTCCATGATGGAATCCGCCGCGAAAGCCGGTGGTACATAAATAACGCTGGCGGTTGCTCCAGTCTTCGCTTTGGCCTCTTCAACCGTGTTGAAGACAGGCAGCTTTACCGTACTGCCGTTCTCCAGCGTGATCTCCACTTCCGTGCCGCCTTTGCCCGGCGAGGTACCGCCGACCATCTGTGTTCCGTAATCCAGGGCTCCCTTGGCATGAAACAATGCCGTTTTCCCTGTAATCCCTTGCGTAATGACCTTTGTATTTTTGTCGACCAAAATACTCACGCTGCTCACATCCCCTATCTATTATTCTTTCATCCGGAATGCAAAAATGGTTAAAGCTTACTTCACGAGCGAAACAATTTTCTGTGCTCCGTCCGCCATCGAATCTGCAGAAACGATATTCAGACCGGATTCGGACAAAATCTGCTTGCCGAGATCCACATTGGTGCCTTCCAGACGGACAACCAGCGGCTGGCTGAGACCGACCTGCTTCGCCGCTTCCACGACACCATTTGCAATGACATCACACTGCATAATGCCTCCGAAGATGTTGACGAAGATACCCTCCACCTTCGGATCGGACAAAATAATTTTGAACGCTTCGGTAACCTTCTCCGTTGTGGCGCCGCCCCCTACATCGAGGAAGTTGGCCGGATCGCCACCATAATATTTGATAATATCCATCGTCGCCATAGCCAGACCTGCACCGTTGACCATGCAGCCGATGTTGCCGTCAAGAGCAATGTAGCTCAGATCGAATTTGGAAGCTTCAATTTCCTTCTCATCTTCCTCGTCCAGATCACGCAGCGCCTGAATGTCCTTATGACGGAACAACGCATTGGAGTCAAAGTTCAGCTTGGCGTCCAGTGCCATAACGTTACCGTCGCCAGTAACCACCAGCGGGTTGATCTCGGCGATCGAGCAATCTTTGTCCACAAATGCCGCATACAATCCCATCATAAACTGGGCAGCCTTGTTCACAAGCTCATTCGGAATGTTGATGCTGTAAGCCAGCTTCCGGGCCTGGAACGTCTGCAAGCCGACAGCTGGATCAATGACTTCCTTGAAAATTTTCTCCGGAGTGGCTGCCGCCACCTCTTCGATTTCCGTACCGCCTTCCTCGGATGCCATCATGACAACACGTCCGGTAGCCCGGTCAACCACAACGCCTACGTAATATTCCTTGCGGATGTCACAGCCTTCTTCAATTAAGAGGCGCTTAACCTCTTTCCCTTCCGGGCCTGTCTGATGAGTAACCAATACTTTACCGAGAATTTCGGAAGCATAGGTCTGCACCTCATCAAGGCTTTTTGCCACCTTCACGCCGCCGGCTTTACCGCGTCCACCGGCATGAATTTGAGCTTTCACAACTGTAACAGCGCTTCCAAGCGATTTGGCGGCCTCTACCGCTTCTTCCACCGTATAGGCTACTTTGCCGTTCGGAACCACTACCCCGTACTGTTTTAACACTTCTTTACCTTGATATTCATGGATATTCATTCTCGAATCCTCCTATCAACATGACTGCAGCAAGGCGGTTTACAAGGAAATCTGATATAAACCCACATCATTGTAACATGTTTTTAAAACGCTTTCCTTAAAAATGACAGATGAACTCCAAGCATTTTTATATCAGTATCATTCCTAAAAGCGAATATTTGGATAAATATGTGAAAAAGAGCGGATTTTTTTCTGATCCTTACATGTTCTCGCTGAAAAAATTCAATATTAACATCAAAGGTATTCAATTGATCGGAGGGGTACTTACTTAATGAAAATGGATAGCAAATTCAGCAATGTGCCGCGGTTTCTGCAATGGGTGCTCAACGTCCTTTTAACTCTGCTGGCCCTCGTCCTCTCCGTCTTTCTCGTAAGAGAGACCTATACTATTTATCAGCTTTTCTTCACTTCAGACGGCCCCCCGCCGATTGAGCTGCTGGAGAGCATTCTTAACTTTTTCCTTTATTTCGAATTTATAGCCCTGATCATCAAATATTTCGAAGCCCGTTTCCATTTTCCGCTCCGTTATCTAATCTATATCGGCATTACTGCCATCGTGCGGCTCATTATTGTGGATCACAAAAATCCGATGGATACCATCCTGTACTCAGGCGCCATTCTGATCATGGTGGTCACGTTATTTATAGCCGATCCCCGCAAGAAAAGCGGCGGTTGATGATTTTTATTTACGAAATACAAAAAGCCCCGGTTTATCCGGGACTGATCAAATCAGATGCTCTCGCAGAGACTACTTGCCGCAGCTGTCCTTATTGTATTGGTGTACTCTGTTCAGCAGATGGTTGAATTGCTCCAGCAATGCTCTGAACTCCTCAGTGTCCTTGCAAATTTTACCACCAATGGAGTCCGGAATGCTTAACGCCTGATGTCTTAATTGGCTTCCCGCGTCCGTCAATGTAATCAGCACCTTGCGTTCATCCTGAGCAGACCGTTCACGATGAATGAGGCCTGCGGTCTGAAGTCTCTTCAATAGCGGAGTCAAGGTACCGGAATCCAGATACAGCGCCTCTCCCAGCTCCTTCACCGTACACTGTTCACGCTCCCAGAGAACGATGAGCACCAGATACTGCGAATAAGTAACGCCCAACTGCTCAAGATAAGGCTGATATAGCTTCGTGATCTCACGCGAGCAGGCATATATGGTAAAACAAAGCTGATTTTCTAATTTCAAAGCTTGATCTGCGATGTTGCTTTCCATGTCTGTCATTCACCTACTTTCGTCATTATTTTATCACAAAATTAAAAAAGAAGCATATATATTTTGAAAAATATATTTACAATATCTTTTTATTGTGTTAATTTAAATTGTGTAAAATATATAAGAGAGGCAGTTGATTGAAAATGATGACAATCCAACAAAAAATGTATGAAACCACTGTAAAAGCTGTAGGCGGCCGCGAAGGCTATGTAGAATCTTCTTCCCCTGAGCTCCGGCTCGATGTTCGCACTCCGAAAGAAATGGGTGGCGCCGGCGGAAACGGCACCAATCCAGAGCAACTGTTCGCAGCAGGCTACGGCGCATGTTTCGACAGCGCCCTTAATCTGGTGGCACGCACACAGCGGATCAAACACGAAGGCACTGAAATTAACACGACCGTCTCTTTTGGCAAAGTTGAAGACGGCGGCTTCGGCATTGGCGTTAAAATGGATGTCCTGGTGAAGGGCGTTGACCGTGAAACGGCATCCAAACTGGTTGAAGAAGCTCACCAGGTGTGCCCTTATTCCCGCGCGACACGTGGTAATATTGTGGTTGAATTTAATGTTCTGTAATTCCTGTCCATATCCAAAATAAAAATTTCCTGAATGTGCCGTACTGTCCCCCTCACTCCCCATTCAGGCAGCACGGCCTCAGTTCATTTATATACATGATGGACAAATAACCCTCACACCCGTTGGGTGGAGGGTTATTTGTCATTTTTTCCACATTTAGGATCAGAACAATCCAGACTTGATACCGGTGGACGACTTTAATAACAGCTAATCACCATATTTTCGGCTCCACTCTACTGTCCATTCTGTATAAGTCTCGCCTGTCACTTCCTCAAGCGTCTTACCGTCTAATGAATACACACCACCCACTAAGCCCTCCATATCCGGATAGGAATAACCGCCAATCACCTTCTCGTCAGCAAGCATGATATACAGTCTTGTTTGGGCATTGTATTGTTTTTGCAAAGGGTGATTAGTGACAACAAATCCATATACCGAGATTTCTTCACCAAAATAGCGCTCTGGCTCAGTTTCCTGTACAGACCAGATCTGCTGATAAGGAGCTGTGTCTGGTCCATAAAGCATGCTTTTACTGAGCTTATACTTATCCAGCAGTCCTAAAAAGGAATTTACTCTGTACCCCTGGCCTTCAATGAATTCTTTTGCTGTTCTCTCATCTCCGGTCACTTCTCTTTGATTGCAGCCGAGCGTAAAGAGAGCCAAAGCAACAAGTACAAAAAAGCTAGTGTACCGCCTCATTTCAGCCTCTCCTTTGTGGACAATTCGTTTGCCTGAAAAATCCCTGTTAACTGCTTTCTATATATCAGTCAAATGCTTAGATTTATAACTATTCCCAAATTATAACAAATTAATCAAAACCTTTTTATGTTCCAATACCATGGAAAGTCAGAAATCCTAACTTCCGGACATAAAGTTTCATTAACTAAGTCTTCCCTTATCAATTCATTCCAATATATATCGATTGCCTCTTTCATTTTTTCGAACGCCTCAGGCATATAGTAGAATAATCCGATTGATAGTGCAGGATGACTTGAATTTCTCAATGTACGTTGCCACTGGGCGTTTTCTGGATCATCAATCGTTCTTACAAATTTATTCATTATGATAGAAAAATTCTTTCTAAGCTTATAGAAAATTTCCTCAGAAGTTCTATTTATGAAGCTTGCTCCGTTAAACAAAGGTGATATAATCGGATGGGATTTATTAAATATATGATAGTACCCTCCTGTAGTGCTGGGGATGCAAATAATTTTTTTTGACTTATCATTAATGTCTATAAGTATCTCTTCCGCTACTTCATATTTATTTAGTCTTGTACCTCCCACCTTTGTTTCACCCTTCGGATATAAAATTTCAATTCTAGTCCCCGGAATAGGTGTTAATAAATAATTTCCTGTATCTGTATCTGCATCTTCATCGTTTACATTTCCGAATATTGAGAAGATTAAATTCTCTATTATATGAGTATAATTCACCTTAAATTCTCTTAATGCTATTACGGGCATTTTTTGTTGAACAACAAACTCACCCATTGTCCCTAAGACTTCACCATTCCAGTATCTGTCGAATATTCCCAAAGTATTACTTGACAATAATTCATCACCAAACTTTCTAACTACACTTCCTTCCTCAGTAAGAACAGGAAATGAAACATAATTTTGAAAGAAGGCTTTTGCTTCATCTGAGAGCTGTTCAGAATTATAAGCTCCTGGCATCCCTAAAAAACCTGCCTCAAATAGAAGATCTATATAATCATGATATTGAGTTAGTGAATGATCTTCTTTGTATTTATCAAGGTGCTTTTGAAAAGTAGATATAATTGCATGCTCCAATGCAATCTTAATTTTTTTAAATTTTTCATCTCTAATGACCTCAGTTCTATCAGGTGTTACAGTTAAACATTCACCCCCAAAGATATTAATATTTGCATTTACATTTGTCCACTTTGGGAACAATTCTTTTAAGGATTTTGAATTTTCCAGCTTAAATTGGCCTTCTTTTACACCAGGCGTGCCAAGATTAAAAGAACGTTGCGTAATATAGCCGAATAACTGACTATCAAAATTCATGGTTTGTCCATTTACAATTTGTAATCTGCCTTCTAAAGTGATATCTCCCATATTATTAAGATCAACTTCGAAAAGATAGTGACTAAAGCTTTTCTCAGTATGCCTTCGTGCATCTATGTTGTAGCTAACTTTATCTAATGTCTCATCAAATTTCGGATTATTATCTATCGGCACTCCCTTGTGAATGTATTCCTGGTGTGTTGCGATGATGTGAATCGGAAAAGGTGGAGTTGGAATAATTTCCTTAACCACTTTAAAAATTGAGTTATCAGAAAAAGGATGCTCTTTTTTTAATTTTAAAGTTATCTTTGTACCTACTTGTAATCGTTCTGAATATCTTTTAACACAATAACTATGGGCTGTTGGAATTTCATAATATATAGGTGAAGGAGGTGTTAATGGATTTTCTGGTTCCATTCTGCTTTCGATAACCATTGAATCAGCAACCATAAATGCAGAAAGAACTCCTATACCAAATTCACTTACAACATCAAGATTTGTACCAGAAAATCTTGGATGTTTGTAATAACTTGTACCTACTTGTAAAAAAAACTCACTAAAGACTTGATCGTCCATTCCAATACCATTATCCTCAATTACAAGAAATCCTTCTTTATATTCAATAGTTACTTTAGGCTCAAATTTTTCAGATTTATTACTATAAAGAAAATGTCTAGCCTTTATAGCATCAATTGCATTTTGAAGCATTTCTCTAAGCGCTGTAATTGGATTTCGATATAAACGTTGGCCCATTAATAATTCTATAATTTTTTCATAATGAAGCTGAAATTTTACATCACTATAAATGTAAGACCCGTCAGATCTTATTCGATCCATATTTAACGGTTCCTTCAACAATAATAAGTACTTATTTGAAATATCATCATGATAGTTATTCAATAACTCCAAACTTTCTTTTCTTTCTATTTCAATCCATTCCATAAAAATTCTCAAAGCTCTTTCTACTTCTGGAGATGTACATTCGGCCTCAAATACTACTCTATTTGATGAAATATCCCAACCGATAATAGATCTGTGCTTTTTCCATTCTTTTATACTAGTTGGGTCTTCAGGAGAAACAAAATCATATATAACTTTAGGGGTTCTTTCAGGATCTAGGTCCAATATATCAGCAAGGCGCAGAATCAAAGATAAATATTGTACATTTACATACTTCTCACCTATCAAAGTATTCCTAGGATATTTACGATTGTCCTTTAAGCAAGTTACAGGTTCACCATGACTGTTACAAATATTAATTAGATACTTGTACAGCAAAATATCGTCGATAGCGAGTTTGAATTCACCATCAGACAACGTAGATTCTATAAAATCAGCCGATCTTTTAACATGATTTCTCCTTAAATACTCTGTGAAAATTTTATCTTCAATTCTTGTGATAGCTCTATGGTTACCTATTTTTTCATAATTTAAATATTCTCCATACATAGAGTCGATTTTCAATAAAGTTTGATATTCAGTTGAACCTATGATAATCTCCTCTCGTTCTGAGGAGGAACAGGTCATTCCTACATCATGTAGATAAGCTGATAAAATCAAGAAAGTAAGTTCTATATCGTTTAACTGAACTAGTGTTTCTGAAGGAATAATACGTCCCATTATACGGATTACTTTTAAACTATGTGTTTCATCATGAAGTGTATATTCGCGCATATTTTCCGGAATACGAGCTAATAAAGGTGTTACATGATTAACAATATTTACAACCTTTTGTGATAATTTTAGTGAGTTATCTTCAACCAATAAAAGTTGTTTAAATAAAACAGTATTCTCTACATTTAAATCCTTCAAAATAAAAACCTCTCTTCTTGGTGATATTAATAGTTTTGCTCATGCTAAAATGTTGTGTTACCTCTCGCATCCAATCCCATCACCGGCACGATCAAGCTTTCTGCTGTATCCAGGCTCTCCCTCATAAATCGGAGCTGCCCCGAGTGCTCTTACTGCATTGCAGTTTTTACAATAAATGTTTTCTGTTGATTCAACTTCCTTTACAGCTTCTTTTTGTGTATCCTCTGTTGTAGTCTTCTCACTTGTACTTGCAGATGAGTTATAATCTGAACTCTTGGGTATGGGTGAAACTTCCTCTACGTTCCCGCTTTTTCCGCCATCAATGACAAACAAGACACGGGTACCATCTGTATAAGACTCTAATTGATTTCCGACCCTTGATCCTGATCCACGGTTGTCCGATGAAGGAATACCCTAGCTCCCCCTCCTCACATAGCCATCGGCCATTCATCTCGGTCGTAACCTTTCTTTGTAGGGATCCCCGCTAGAACTGATCCCGGTTCTCCTCTGCTCCATCTCGATCAATCGTGCATACTGCTGGTTCACCGTTTTCCAAAGCGGACAGGATATGCGAAGCGGTTTCTGGGTACTTTTCCGCTGGAAAGTGAATAACGGCATCATAAGAGTCGTTATCCACTTCTTGGCCAGTTGAAAATGTTTGTTACTGTCTCTGGCTGGGATACAGCAGAAGCGTTTTTTTTAGATTGTACTTCTGGAGACGTATTCTTTCTTTAACTGCCGACTCTGAGTTTTTTCATCTCGGAACCGGTAGTTAGAGTATACTCAATACTACATCCAGCAATCCCTATAACAATAATGCAAAGACTCGAAATCATCACTAGCGATCATTTAACAGAGGTTATTTTATACCACTGGAAACGCAGCAGTGCATATGGAGCAAAGATCCAATCAAGAACTTTTAACAACAATACCAATCCTCTATGTACGGTTAGTTTGGAGTTTCTCAGAAGAAGTTTTCCTTTCTTATGAAATAAGGTATGCGCTAAAAAATACTAAAAGCAATACCAAAGAACCAGTAATTACTTTCTTTTTCATAGGGGGATTAACCCCTTTTAGTAGTTTACTCCTACTCATAATAGCATAATCCAAAGATAAGGGAATTATTTGAAAGTATCCTTTCAATCCCCTTCCTTCGGCAGATGGTCCGCAGCATCGACAGCTACACTACATTCTTTCCGTTCCATTCACAAGTCGGCAATTCCCGAATAGCCGACAGCCCAAGTAATGTTGGCAATCCGTTTGCCTGAATATTATCGATTTGGTAACATAACCGGCTGCCGCCGGTCCCGGTACAACAACGCAAAAAAGCTGTCAGCCAGGAAAAGGTTAAAAGGAATGAGTCGTTATCCTAACTACAGGGCGGCTCATTTCCCATGTGTGATCCGGCATATCGGTTAACATACCTTCTCTTTCTGAGAGGCTCTAGCTTACTTCCTGCTAGTCTTTACCTAGCTTTATATCATGCATTCTGTCGATACACAGTACATAGGAGTTTCAACGAGAGCGTTTGCAGAAAACTTGGTTCCTTCATTCCGTTCTTCAGTTACAAAGTTAGGCGGTTAATGTTTTGCACTCTGATGCTAAACATGACCATCAAGGCCAGCGTAACATCAATGGCTCCATCAGACTAAGTATTCCAAATGAAAAGATCAAGAGTAAAGCCAACGAATATATGTCAAAAGGTAGAGCTACACATCGAAAAGAACGAACGACCAATGATGATTTTGATATCATCAGTCAGTATCAATCCGAGTTTCGTGGCTTCGCTCAATACTATCTTCTGGCATATAACGCACATAAGATTGCGAGCTTAAAGCGGACAATGGAGCTTCCACTTGCTTACACATTGGCCAATAAGCACAAAACCACCGTCAACAAGATATTCGCCAAATACGGTAAATATCGAAAGACTAAGGACGGAACGTATAATGCGCTATCGGTTACGGTCGAACGAGAAGGAAAGAAACCTTTAGAAGCTTACTTTGGAGGCATCAGATTAGGTTATCAAAACTCTATTCAGATTGAGAGTACATCGCTGACTAGCAATATCTTTTTAAAGAGAAGCCAATCGGTGACGAGACTCCTCAATAATACTTGTGAACTTTGTGGTTTAATCACTACTACTATCGCTGCTGTAACTACTCTCTCTATTATCAGAACTATATTCGTAGTAATCATCATTACTATAATAATGATCAGATGAGGAACTATAAGAACTACTTCTTTTATTCCTGCTCTTAGCGTTTCGTTTAGTTTTATCCCTTGCAGGTATAAGAGCCAATCAGTGTCATCCTAGTAATCAAAATAGCAAACCTGCTTGCAGTATATTCTCTAGTGTCATATGTTTCCCTCTCAACTCTGTCCCTGGCTTCTTGCTCCTACCCTTTTAAAACAGCAGATTTCGTCAGATTTCGTCATTTTTCCCACCGTTAATCAACTGAAGTTTAATTTCTGAATTCATTAGGCTTAATTTTTTTAAAAATTTCAAGTACTTGAATGATAGTCTTTTAGTATTAGGATAAATATACCACATGCTTTTATAAAAATTCTATGTAAATATACAAGCCCCGAAACACCTCTACGGGGCCCAATTATCTTTCACAAGTAATCCCAACTGCTGTTTATATTTTCACATCCAATTTACGATACTGAATAGCCTCTGCCGTATGCTCCACGCCAATCTGTGCTGCCCCTGCCAGGTCGGCAATCGTGCGGGACAGCTTTAAAATGCGGTCGTAGGAGCGCATGCTGAGTCCCAGGACTTCTACTGTCTGCTGTAGAAGAGCGTGCGCCCCTGGCTCCATTTTGCAAAATTTGCGCAGCAGCGAGCCCGAGAGTTCGCTGTTCCAGGACAGCGGCAGTTCGCGGTATCTTTCCGCCTGAACGGACTGGGCGGTTAGGACCTGTTGTCGCATCTCCGCGGAACTGATTGAAGCTTGCTCATGCTGCCACTCCTTGGGGCGTGGCACCTCAAGCTGCAGATCAATCCGGTCCAGCATCGGTCCCGATATCCGGGACCGGTAACGGGCTATTCTTCCCGGACTACACGTACAGCGCTGCGAGTCCGTCTCGCTCCCATACCAGCCACAGAAACAAGGATTCATGGAACCAGCAAGCAGAAATTGGGCCGGATAAGTAAACACCGCCCTGGAGCGGCTGATCGTCACCTGCTTGTCTTCCAGAGGCTGTCTGAGCACCTCCAGCACCTGACGGTTGAACTCGGGAAGCTCGTCGAGAAAAAGCACTCCCCGATGCGCGAGACTAACCTCACCCGGTTTCGGAATCGCGCCGCCCCCAATCAGCCCTGTAGCAGAAATCGTATGATGGGGAGCACGGAAAGGCCTGGTCCGGATCAGACCGGAGGCGGCGGATTCCTTCAGTTTCCCGGCTGCGCTCAATATTTTGGTTACTTCAAGCGCCTCCGCTTCTTCCAGCATCGGCATGATTGTCGGAAGCCGTCGGATTAGCATCGTTTTGCCGGTACCCGGAGGGCCCATCAGCAGAATATTGTGCATGCCCGCAGCAGCAATGACCAAAGCCCGTTTGGCATGCTGCTGTCCCAGTACATCGGCGTAGTCCTCAATCGTCTTTCCAGACAGAAGCAGACTGTCCTTGTCTTTCGGCACCAATGCCCCCTTTTTATCCGGCAGCAGATGCCCGAAGCTTGCGATACGGACCGGAACTCTTTCGGGTTCTGCTCCTTTCCGTTCGATTGACAAGCAGCCAGCTTCAGGAATAATATCCTGCAAATGTTTGACACCATATAACTGTATCCCTTTAATCAGCGTCGCTTCCTGGACGTTTTCCCATGGGAGCATAACCGAATCAAAGCCATCCCGTTTGGCCAGATCAACCATGGACAGCACACCGTTCACTGACCGTACACTGCCGTCCAGAGCCAACTCTCCGATAAATAGCGTTCTTTCTTCTCGGGGTAGTATGATCTGACTGCTTACGGCAAGCAGTCCAACTGCAATCGCCAAATCGAACGAGGAGCCCTCCTTGCGCAAATCAGCCGGGGCCAGGTTAATGGTCACACGTTGGGAAGGATATTTGAAACCGCAGTTTTTAATGGCGGCTCGCACCCGTTCAACCGCCTCACGGACAGCCGAATCCGGCAGCCCGATGATCGAAGTCTGTGGCAGACCATTGGACAAATCCGTCTCCACTTCAATCAGCACACCATCAATCCCGTACAAACAAGCGCTGTTCAGTTTTCCATACATCAAAAAAGCACCTCTTTCACCTTTGAGTTACCACCTGCTTCATGCAGCGGTTTATCGGTTGAAAAGGGTGCTTCCTCTTTTTCAATATTGGATTTTACCGGTCAAACACGGTCAGCTTTTCGGCAGCAGATGTGCGCTGCTGGGCTTTTGGCACAACCTCCGGATACCCGGCGTACACCAATCCTACAATTTTTTCACCAGGCTTGATCCCAAGCTGCTCGCGGAACACCGGGGAATAAAAAAATGGCTTTGTCATCCAGAAGGTGCCGATCCCTTCGCTCCAGGCGGCAAGCATAAAGTTTTGAATCAATGCGCTGACAGCGGCAAAATCCTCATCCCAAATGGCTTGGCGCGGATCTTCCTTCATGACGACAATCAGTGACACCGGATTATGCAACATGGTTGGGGCAAATTTATTATCCTCACCCAGATCCACCGCTACCGCGTCAGCCAGCTTTTGGCGCCCGTCTCCCGTAAATAGCAGAAAACGCCAAGGCTCGCGCAGCTTGTGATTGGGGGCCCATACGGCGGCGTCCAGCAGCCTGGTTATGGTCTCCACTGGAACCGGATCTGCTTTGAATTTCTTGACTGTTCTGCGTTCCTGAATGACATCTATTACATTTTTAGAAAACACCACGGATTCATTCATTTCAGTTCCTCCTTATGTAAGCCTGCAGCATTGTAAGCAAATGAGAACATTTCTCAATAAATATATCCATTCCCTGTCTCCATGTCAAATTCGGCAAAACAAAAACAGACTGCTCCCCACCAAATATATGAGAAGCAACCCGTGTTCTTCACGCGCTACGGATATTGAATTTTTCTAAAATGCAGCCTCGATATGTTCCATAACCTCAGCCTGTTGGTCCGGCAGCAGCCTGACCGCTATCATGTCAAACCGTACAGGTATATCCGCCGCGCCGCGCATGTGCAAATAGATTTCAGCGATATGACGAACCTGGGCTATTTTGCGGGCAGTTACAGATTCGGCTGCCGTTCCGTGCGTCGCCCCCGTTCTGCTCCTCACCTCTATAAAAATGAGCGTTCCCTCCTTCTCGGCAATAATGTCCACTTCACCACTGCGGCAGCGCCAGTTGCGTTCTATAATTCGCCAGCCTTTACCTGTTAAATATTGTGCGGCCATCTCCTCGCCGAGCGTGCCTTTACTTCTGCGATTATCAGACAATCCGTCCCTTGCCCCCTTCATTCCGGATACAAACCGCCTCCCGCCAGTTTATCCATACGATACACATAGCTGAGCACTTCAGCAACAAGCAGGTACAGCTCTTCCGGAATTTGCTCATTCAAATCAAGCTTGGACAGAACCTCCACAAGCGACGGATCCTCCTGTACAGGCACTCCATGCTCCTTCGCTTTTTCCAAAATGGTCTCCGCCATTTTGCCGCGGCCTTTGGCTACTACAACAGGCGCTTCATTTTCACCCGGGCTATATTTAAGGGCAACCGCTTTTTTTTGCGGCAGGGAAGGAGCATCACCATCCGTCCGTTCTTTCATACTTTGATATCGACTCCTTTATACACCTGCGGGCTATAATCACCGACGATATTGGCAGACATGCCATTTTCCATCTGCGAACGGACCGGGATCGGCTCCGCTTTTAGTGTCAGCAATTGATAACCGATACCGTTCAAAGCCTCTGTTATGGAATCTCGTGAGCTGTCCAGCAAAGCTTCCGTCCACTCGCTGTCATTGTGCACCTTCACACTGACGACACGGTTCACAACTTGCACATCGACTATCGTCAGCCCCAGTGCTTTCATATCAAGGTCAAACCAAAGACGGCAATTGGATGAATCCAGCTCTCCGCGTCTGCCCCTCTTGGACTGAATCTGTACGGAGGCCGTCTCACGGCCGTCCGGCCCAACAAAAGGGATAAACATATGTACCTGTGCAAAAGGGGCTGTTCGGTCCGTGTTCAACAGCAGCTGCTGCCCGGTCAGCTGCTGCACGACCTGCTGCGCGGCCTCCTTCAGGGCCGGCGGCACGCTGCTGCTGTCCATCAGCTGCAGCAGCAGCCCCTTGACGGTGGCGGCATCCGCCTGAGCCACCGCCCCCTGCCCTGCCGACGCCGCCCCCGTCGGCAGCTCCCCGCGCGACGCCAGCCCGGCCGCCGCGCGCAGCGCCTGCTGCTCGTGCTCTGCACCGAGCAGCTTCAGCACCCGCCCCACCCACGGGTCTTCCCGGTGGGTGGCTGCGGGTGCCGCCGTGGCGTCCGCCTGTGCAGCGGATGCCACGGCCGGCGGGGCTGCCTGCGCTGGAGCAGCCGCTTCCCGCGGAGCTGCCGGCGCAGGCGCCCGCCCCTCACCCGGTCCATCAGACTGGACCGGGGAAGCCTGCTGCGCCACAAGGCTGCGCAGCTCCTGCAGCAGTGCGCGCAGCTTCGGCAGCGCGTGCTGCTGCGGTGCAGCTTCGGTAGCCGCGCTGCCTGCCCGGAGAGCATCCCCTGCCGGCTTCTGACGGTCGCTTCCCTCCGCCGGGGCTGCCAACCCGCCCGCAGGGGGGCTCACAGCCCCCCTGCCAGCCGCTGCGGGCGCTCCTCCGTTCTGCCCGGAAGCTGCAGAACGCGTTTCTCCCTGCGCTGATCCGGTCCCCGTATCCATCTTCGTTATTTTCGCGCTTGCCGCCTCTGAAGCTACAGCTGCTCCACCAGCCCCCGTTCCGTCAACCTGCTGTGCTGTCGCGCCATTCGCCATCCCCGCAGCCGGAGCCGATCCCGCCTTACCCGCATCTCCTGCGATAGTCCCGGCTGTCCCTGTCCCCGCAGCGGCATTTGTTGTATTCAACAATCCAGCAGCGTTACCACGCCCGCTCACGGCCGGTGTATCAGCGGCAGGCTCCCCGCTTACGCTCCCGCCGCTTCCCTCTCGCAAAGCCTGCTCCACAAGCTTTTCCAGGGAAGACAAGAGCTCGTCCAGCGGGGGACCAAAGATGGCCTGATGCAGTCCTGCCACCGCTTCCGGGGTAATAGGCAACCCCCGCTGAAAAGCCACACCAGCCGCCTGCACAATTGTCTCCAATTTAGCTCCGCTTGGCAGCAGATAATCCGCCGCTTCCCGCACCAGCGCCGTCTGTTCTGCCGTCAGTGGAATGCCGCTGCGCTGCATCAGTTGGATCAACTCGCGGTTCTGTGGCGTATCCGGAAGCTTTACCGATTGCAGCACCTTGGCAATATCCATGCCAGATTGAGGCTGACCAGGCAGCTGGGGCAGCGGCTTTAACACAGCGGTGCCATCTTCATTCGGCGGTTGCACCTGCAGCAGCAACGTCTGTCCCTCCTGCAGCGGTGTCTCCACTTTGGCCCGCACCTGTGCGCCCTGGATTTGCAGCACAGCCTCTTCACCGTGCTCCGACACCTTCATCACCGTTCCGCGGACGACCTGTCCCGTTTGCAGCTCCAGCTTTTTCATCTCTCCTGCCTTGGCATCCCCGAGCAGTCCCCGGATCACTGACCCGATATTCATGCCGCCCATCCTCCTGTCATTCCTCTATCTATAATATATCGGCGCATGACTGCTTCCCGATGAGCTTAACCAGGCTCAAAGATCAAACAGAGTCGGCTGCTGAACCAGCAGATTTCCCAAAAAGCTGCGCCGGTGCATATCTGTCGGCCCGAGGGCTATAATCTGTTCGCGGTGCAGCTTGGTGGCATATCCCTTATGTATGGCAATCCCGTATTCCGGGTATTTGGCTTCCCATTCTCCACGGCACAGCCGATCTCTTGTCACCTTGGCGATAATGGATGCCGCGGCAATGGATTGGCTTATTGCATCCCCCTTGATGATCGCCAACTGCGGCAAAGGAAAATCCACCTTTTCCGCATCGACCAGCAAATAGTCCGGCTGCAGGCTTAATGCCTGTACCGCTTTTTTCATCGCCAAGCGCGTGGCCTGCTTGATATTGATCTCATCGATCACCTTCGCATCGACAGTGCCAATACCGACCGCAAGAGCGTTCTCCATAATCAGGTCATAACAGGCCTCTCTCTTTTTGTCGGTCAGCTTTTTGGAATCTGTGACCCCTTCCAACACCAGCCCTGTAGGCAAAATAACCGCGGCAGCCACAACATCCCCAAACAAACAACCCCTGCCTACCTCATCGATTCCCGCGACATATTTATAATTCTTCTGCCAGCAATCCTGTTCATAACGAAGCATCTCCGTCATTATATTCAACACCTGCTTTACTCTAATCTTCCAATCTATACTGGACGGTTTCCATATGTAAAGAATAACGACATATCCTTAAGCTTATCATATCGGCTGCTTCGTCAAAAAGGGGGGTGTCCGCTTTTCTACAGAACCAGATTTCTCCATAAAAAAACCTCCCGTATCTCCACCAGAGACACGGAAGGTTCTTCCTTTCCGTTCATAGAAGGGCCTTGGCCCGCTCTTCCAATCTGTTAAGAAATCATCGACGCAAGTTCTCGCGATTACAGAATTGTTCATCTTCAGTAAGGTGCTTCCAGCGAAATACGTCCCAGCTTGCCTGCCCGCAGGTCGCGCAGCAGTACACTGGATGCCTTCTCCAGATCAACCCGTCCGCCGCTTACGATGCAGCCACGTTTTCGGCCGATCGCTTCCATGACACCGACGATTTCCTCCGGATTTTCGCTGTCCCCGGGTCTTTCGGTCAGCTCAAAGCGCTCCGCCATAGCATCCCAGTAATAGCTTACCAAGTATTTTACCGCAAAAAAGGCAATGTCTTCAACATTAAGTATTTCCTCTTTGATTGCACCTGTCACCGCAAGCCGGTAACCGACATTCTGATCCTCGAATTTCGGCCACAATATCCCCGGTGTATCCAGCAGCTCGATTTCTCCGCTTCTGATCCACTGCTGCGCCTTGGTTACGCCCGGCCGGTCGCCGGTCGCCGCCACGCTGCGTCCCGCCATCCGGTTGATGAGCGTCGATTTGCCCACATTCGGGATACCGACGATCAAAGCGCGGATAGGCCGGGGTTTCATGCCCTTCGCAATCTGGCGGTCAATTTTCTCCTTGAGCAGCACCTTGGCCTGAACGGGAATATCTTTAATGCCCGTGCCGGTCTGGGCATCCACCGGTAGCGCCGTTTGCCCCTGCTCTTTAAAATAAGCAATCCACTGCTGCGTTACCGCAGCATCTGCAAGGTCCGCCTTGTTCATAATAATCATCCGCGGCTTGCCCTGCAAAATCTCGTCGATCATGGGATTGCGGCTTGACAGCGGAAGCCTCGCATCGATGAGCTCTATCACCAGATCAATCAGCTTCAACTTTTCCTGAATCTGGCGCCGGGCTCTTGTCATATGCCCGGGGAACCACTGTATCGTCACCGTATCACCTCGTTGTAAAGAAACATATAGTTTAGAATGCTCTATTCGTCATGCTTAATCCATTTCATATCACTGACAGGCCAGAAAATCACATCAGCCCGGCCAATGACCTCATTCAAATCGATAAAGCCCAGCTTGCGGCTATCCGTACTGTTCGAACGGTTGTCCCCCATAACAAAAATTCTGCCCTCAGGAACCTTCGTTTCCTGATTCACACCGTTCGGAAAATCCGCCAGCATATTGTATTCTTCACCCTTGGCATGCTTTTCCTGTACGGCATCCTGAATGTAGGTTTCAGGAATTTGCTCGCCGTTCACCTTCACGACATCCCCATCAACGGTTATTGTATCTCCGGGAACAGCGATCACGCGTTTAATAAAATCACGGTTTTCTTCAGGTACATGGAACACAATAACCTCACCGCGCTCCGGCTCACGGATTTTGTACAAAATTTCATTCACAATCACCCGTTCGCCTGTATGAAAGTTCGGCTGCATGGACGGTCCTTCAACGATAAACGGTTTGAATAGAAGCCAGCGGATGAGAAATACCAGCACCAAAGCAATGACGATCGCTTTAACCCATTCCAAAACTTCATTTTTTTCTTTGTTTTTTGCTCCGCCGCCCTGATCAGCCGGCTGCTGTGCATTACTCTGCTCCAATTCGCGCTCCATCGTTCACTGTCCTCTCTTATGGTCAAGTTTCTACGTTCCCTATGTAATCATATACAGTAGAAACATGCGCTCTCTTCCTTGGTAAATACAAGTATGCGCATCTCGGGTCTCACGAAGAGAATCTGCTTCAGTAAAACAACAAAAGGGGCTTGCTGAACAAGCCCCTTCTGTTACTCGTGTATTAACGACGAATTTCTTTAATTCTCGCTGCTTTACCGCGCAGTTCACGAAGATAATAAAGCTTCGCACGACGCACTTTACCACGGCGAGCCACTTCGATTTTATCGATTTTCGGGGAATGCAGTGGGAAAGTTCTTTCCACACCTACACCGTAAGAAATTTTACGAACTGTAAAAGTCTCACTGATTCCGCCGCCACGGCGCTTGATTACAACTCCTTCGAACAACTGGACACGCTCGCGTGAACCCTCGATAACCTTAACGTGCACTTTCAAAGTGTCACCAGGACGAAAGCTTGGCAGATCGCTGCGCAGCTGCTCTTGAGTAATCGCTTGGACGATATTCATCTAGGACTCCCTCCTTCCGCTACAGGTGTTCATGCCTCTTCCAGAAGCTCGTCTGCTTCCTTCATCATCAACAGAGGACCACCGTATTACACACAACGAAAGAATTATAACATGGATTAGTTCATTTACGCAACAAAAATTAAGGGACTTAACCATTTAAATATTAAATTATAACTCATTATAAACAATACAATGTAAGCTTTCAAATAGGCAGCAGTCGCTCCTGGCTCACAAGCTCAAAAAAGACCGCTTCAGCCCCGATACATTCGGAGGGAAGCCGTCTTCAGCCTTGCATCTATATTTCCGTGGAAGCCTTTTGATCATGCGCGGATTGAAGCCATTCCTTTTCCTTGATGGTCAAATCAGCATGCTCCAGCAGGTCGGGACGCCTTTCCAGCGTCCGCCGCAGCGATTCGCGGCGCCGCCACTCCTCAATATTCGCATGATGACCGGAGAGCAGAATATTCGGAACCTTCCACCCGCGAAAATCAAGCGGCCTTGTGTAATGAGGATGCTCCAGCAGCCCCGTGCTGAACGAGTCGGCTACCGCGCTCGTTGCATTGCCAAGCACGCCGGGCAGAAGCCGCACGACGCTGTCTATAACGGTCATCGCTGGCAGCTCGCCGCCAGTCAGAACATAATCCCCGATGGACAGCTCGTCGGTCACCAAATGCTCGCGAATCCGCTCATCATAACCTTCATAATGACCACATATAAAGATCAGATGCTCCTCGCGTGCCAGCTCCTCCGCTTTTTTCTGGGTGTAAGTCTCCCCCTGCGGGCACATCAAAATGACCCGTGGCGGCTTGAGGAATTCCGCTTCCTTGGCTTGTCCACCTAACAGGTCCTCCACGGCAGCAAAAATCGGATCAGGCTTGAGCACCATGCCTCCCCCCCCGCCGTAAGGAGTATCGTCAACCGTGTTATGCCTGTTGCCCGCATAGGGCCGGAAGTTGACCGCCCTGAGCGAGATGATGCCTTTTTCCCGGGCCTTGCCGAGAATACTGGCGCCGAAGACGCCATCGAACATTTCCGGAAAAAGCGTTAATACATCGATTTTCATATCACAGGAGCCCTTCCATAAGACGAACCGTCACTTTTTTACTCTGCACATCCACGGCCAGCACAACTTCATCGATGTACGGAAGCAGCAGCTCCTTGCCATTCGGCATTTTCACGACCCAGACGTCATTGGCGCCCGGGCTCAAGATTTCCTTGATCTCTCCAAGCTCCTCCCCCTCTTCCGTAACAACGGCGCAGCCGATAATTTCATGGTAATAATATTCGTCTTCCTCCAGCTCACCGAGCCGCTCTTCGGAAATCTTCAGCATGCTGCCCTTGTACTTCTCCACATCGTTAATATTGCCATGTTCCTTGAATTTAACGATCACGACGTTTTTCTGAAAGCGTGCCTGCTCTACCGTAACAAGAAGCGGAGCCCCGCCATTCTCCGGGAAAATCAGGAGCTCACTGCCTTTCGCAAACCGATCTTCCGGAAAATCGGTAGATGGAAGTATTTTCAGTTCTCCGCGAATGCCGTGTGTGTTTACAATTTTTCCGACATTATACAGTTTATGCATATTGCTCCTCCTACATTTGGGGTGTTTCATGAGAGCCGGATATAATTTAGCAGCATGTACGAAAAAGGGCTAGGACATTCATCCTAACCCCCTTTCGTATATTTTTAAGATATGATATCGACGGTTACCCGTTTATCCATCTTAACTGCTGCCGATGTAACCACGGTGCGAAGCGCTTTGGCAATCCGGCCCTGCTTGCCGATGATCTTGCCTACATCATTAGGATGCACGCTAAGTTCATATACGACAAGCCGATCTTTCTCCACAGTCTTCACGGTTACATCTTCCGGATGATCGACTAAAGCCTTAGCAATAAGAATTACTAATTCTTCCATGGTTGACCCTCCGAATCAGCAGCTTATTTCTGCAATTTAGACTCATGAAACTTCTTCATTACGCCCGCTTTGCTAAGCAAGTTGCGAACGGTATCGGATGCTTGCGCACCGTTTTGAAGCCATTTCAGCGCTTTATCTTCATCGATTTTCACCACTGCAGGAACTTCAACAGGGTTGTAATAACCGATTTCTTCGATAAAACGGCCGTCACGAGGGGAACGAGAATCAGATACCACCACGCGATAGAAAGGCGCTTTATGCGCACCCATACGTTTCAGACGAATACGAACTGCCACGAAATTCACCTCCTTCAAGAAATAGACTTGATATATCCCGATGAGACCAGAGCTTTATCTGAAAGGAAAACGCAAGCCTTTGCCCATGCCTTTAAGCTGCTTGAGCGCCTTGTTCTTGCCGCCCTTCGGCCCCATCATATCCGAAAACTGCTTCATCATGCGCCGCATCTCGTCAAACTGCTTGATGAGACGGTTCACCTCCGCAATGGAAGTTCCGCTGCCGGCCGAAATCCGTTTGCGGCGGCTGTGATTGATCAGTTCAGGATGCTGCTTCTCTTCTTTCGTCATCGAGTGAACGATGGCCTCAATCCGGCTCATCTGCTTGTCATCCACCTTGATGTCCTTCATTTGCTTCATATTGCCCATACCGGGAATCATGTCGAGAATCTGGTCGATTGGCCCCAGCTTCTTCACCTGTTCCATCTGCTCAAGGAAATCCTCGAACGTGAACTCGGCATTGCGCATCTTGCGCTCCATCTCTTTCGCCTTTTCGGCATCGATGTTCGACTGCGCCTTCTCAATGAGGGACAGCATGTCGCCCATGCCCAAAATCCGTGAAGCCATCCGCTCCGGATGAAACGGCTCCAACGCATCCAGCTTCTCGCCGAGTGAAGCGAATTTGATCGGACAGCCGGTAACAGCTTTAACCGACAATGCAGCACCGCCGCGTGTATCCCCGTCCAGCTTAGTCAGGACAACACCGGTCAGCTGAAGCTGGTTGTTGAAATGCTCGGCCACGTTTACCGCGTCCTGGCCTGTCATAGCGTCTACGACAAGCAGCACTTCATCCGGATTGACCGCCGCGTGAATCTGCCTCAGCTCTTCCATCAACTCTTCGTCCACATGCAGACGGCCCGCCGTATCGACGATCACATAATCGTTGCCGTTTTCCTTGGCATGCTGCAGGCCCTGCCGTGCAATTTCAACCGGACTTGTCTTGTCTCCCAATGTAAATACGGGCGCTTTAATTTGCTCACCCAGTATCTGAAGCTGTTTGATCGCAGCCGGACGGTAAATGTCCCCCGCCACCAGCAGCGGCCGGTGGTTTTGCTTTTGCAACAGCTTGGCCAGCTTGCCGGTGGTGGTCGTCTTACCCGCACCCTGCAGACCGACCATCATAATGACGGTAGGCGGCTTGTTGGCCTTGGCCAGCTTCTCCTGGCTCCCGCCCATCAGTTCCGTCAATTCCCTGTTGACGATGTCGATGATAACCATGCCGGGGGTGAAGCTGTCCATTACTTCCTTACCGACGGATTTCTCCTTCACCTTGGCAATAAAATCTTTAACAACCTTAAAGTTAACGTCCGCTTCCAGCAGCGCAAGACGAACCTCGCGCATCGCCTGGGACACGTCCTCCTCGGATACCTTGCCTTTGCCTCTCAGCTTGCTGAATACACTCTGCAGCCTGGAGGACAATCCTTCAAACGCCATACAGTCACACCTCCCTGATTCTGCTGTTGTGACTTTATTTGTATCGGTCAGTACCGTTGCATTCCCTGCAGCCGGCCGACAATATCTTTAATCTGTTGAAGCACTTCCGGATCCGGACGCTCCTGCCCGTTTATCAAAACTGCAAACATCCCGGACAGCTGCTCCAGCTCACGGCTGCGCCGTTCATGCTTATCAAGCAAACCGAGCTTGTCTTCGTACATTTCGAGCATCTGCTCAGCCCGCTTGATATGCTCATATACCGCCTGGCGGCTAATTTCAAATTCCGAGGCGATTTCCCCAAGCGAAAAATCGTCATGGAAATAGTATTTTAGAAATGTCTGCTGCTTTTCTGTGAGCAATGGTTCATAAAAATCAAACAGCAGGTTGATGCGGTTGGTCTTCTCGAGCCGATTCTCCTGACTCATTCATTACAACCCCCAACGTCAAGGAAAAACACTTTACAGTTCTTTTCAACGTTCCTTATCATACCTAAAAGGAAAACGTATGTCAAGCATTAAACCTTGTCACATTTTAAGAGGTAGTTCAAAAAGTCATCTTTTGATCACGAAGTAAATCAGGAAGCGGACTCGACATCGAATCTTGAATTCAGCCGGGACTTCCGGTGCTCACGTACCCCAAGTACGCTCCGCTCCTCAGTCCCTAGCTTCATCCAATCTTCTCGGTGCTGAAAACCTGACTTTTTGAACACTTACTTGAAGCAGCCTTTTTATCAAATTTTCAATGGTGTCAAATAGAGCAGCACGGCAAAGAAATGCAAAATGCTGCCCCCCAGGACGAACACATGCCAAACCGCATGATGATAGGGAAATGCCTTCCACACATAAAACACAGTGCCTAGCGTATAGAGCACTCCGCCCGCAGCAAGCAGCACTATGCCGGTATACGGAACAACAGCCATCAGGGGGTTCCAGGCAATGACGATCAGCCACCCCATGGCAATATAGAAAAGCGTTGACATGAACAGAAATCTTTTGGTGAAGAAAGCTTTAAATACGACACCGAGCACCGCAATGCCCCAAATGACGCCAAACAGACTCCAGCCAAGCGTGCCACGGATCGCCGTTAACAAAAACGGAGTGTAAGTGCCGGCAATAAAGAGATAGATGCACGAATGATCCAGAATTTCAAACAGGTCCTTTGCTTTGCCTTCTTTGAGAATGTGCAAAAGCGTGGAGTTCGTATACAGGAGAAGCATGGTGATCCCGTACACCGTAAAACTGACGACATGCCATGCCGTTCCTTCCGTGGCGGATACAACGATAAGCAAAACCAATGCGGCAATGCTCAGCAAGACGCCAATTCCGTGGGTGATGGCATTGGCCACTTCTTCCCTTCGGCTGTACGTGTAGGTATTAGCCATAACATTCCTCCTGTGCTTACACAAAATTTTAAAGCCCTGTCGCCAGCCCTTACCAGGCACGGACTTTGTATTTTAGCCTATGCTCATTATACTATGCCTGCAGCTTAAACACATAATTTGACTATGGAAAGAGGGCATATATGAAAAAAAGAACAGGACATGGCAAGTCCTGTCGCTATTGCGCCCGGAACCCGGCAAGTCCTGTTCGTTATTGCGCCCAACTGCGGGGGGCTGTAATCGCTTTGCTTTATTCAGCCCGTTCCGTTCCGTCCTCTTCGGCCGGTTCCTGTATCAAACCCGCAAAGAGCGCATGCACAAACTGGTCGGAATCGAACGGCTGCAGATCGTCGATTTTCTCGCCAAGGCCTACAAACTTGACGGGCAGGTTCATTTCCTGACGGATGGCAATGACGATGCCACCTTTGGCCGTGCCGTCCAGCTTCGTCAATACAAGACCTGTAACGCCGCTCTTTTCACCAAACAGCTTCGCCTGATTAAGCGCATTCTGGCCTGTCGTCGCGTCCAGCACGAGCAGCACCTCATGCGGAGCGTCGGGAATCTCGCGCTGAATGACGCGGAAGATCTTATTGAGCTCTTCCATCAGGTTCGTCTTGTTCTGCAGACGGCCGGCCGTATCGCACAGCAGCACATCCACCTGGCGTTGCTTGGCAGCCTGTACCGCATCATACATAACGGCAGCCGGATCGGAACCGGATTGCTGCTTAATGACCTCAACCCCGGCACGCTGCCCCCATACTTCAAGCTGCTCAATAGCGCCGGCACGGAACGTGTCTCCTGCGGCAAGCAGCACCTTCTTCCCCTCCTGCTTAAAGCGGTGGGCCATTTTGCCGATCGTGGTCGTCTTGCCGACCCCGTTAACACCGACAAACAGGATCACGGTGATGCCGTCCGGGCTTGTTCTCAGACCGGAGTTCTCCTCCCCGCGCAGCAGCTCCGACAGCTTCTCCGATAAAATCGGCTGCAACTCGGCGGCGTTTTCGATTTTGCGCTTCCGCACCTCGTCGCGCAGCTCATCAATCAAATTCATGACCGTATTTACGCCGACATCGGCACCGATCAGAATTTCTTCCAGCTCCTCATAAAATTCCTCGTCGATCTTCTTACGGCGGATCATCAGGTCCGACACCTTTTCCACAAAGCCTTTACGCGTTTTCTCCAGTCCGTCTTTGAACTGCTTTGTCACCGATTCGGTTTTGCTCGCGATGCTGTTTCTCAGCTTTCTGAAAAAACTCAAGTCCGTTCCCTCCTATAATAAGCCTGCTTCAAAAATAATTACCGGTTTCAGGCGATTTCCGCTTCTTCATCCTCCAGCTTGACGGACACCAGCTTGGACACGCCGCCCTCTTCCATCGTTACTCCGTACAGCACGTCCGATTCTTCCATCGTGCCTTTGCGGTGGGTGACCACGATGAACTGCGTCTGCTCGGAGAACTCGCGCAAATACTGCGCGAACCTGACCACATTCGCCTCATCCAGCGCCGCTTCCACCTCATCCAGCACACAGAAAGGCACCGGCTTGATGTGCAGAATGGCAAACAGTAACGCCATCGCCGTCAGCGCCCGTTCCCCCCCGGAGAGAAGCTGCAGATTCTGCAGCTTTTTGCCCGGAGGCTGGGCAACGATGTCGATACCGGTCTCCAGCAGCTTGTCCGGCTCCAGCAGCACCAGATCCGCCCGGCCGCCGCCAAACAGTTTGGCGAATACGGCTCCGAAGCGGGAGCGAATCGCGTCAAAGGTCGTTTTGAACCGCTTGGACATCTCTTCATCCATTTCCTTGATAACCTCGTACAGGGTGCTCTTCGCCTCCACCAGGTCGGTTTTCTGCTCGTTCAGGAAGGTGTATCTTTCGTTCACCCGCTGATATTCCTCGACAGCGCCAAGGTTAACCTCGCCAAGTGCGGCAATACTCCGTTTGAGCTTCTGGACCTCCGCCTGCGTGCCTTCCACATCTTCAGGCACCGGGTAGCGCTGCTTCGCCAGCTCATAGCTCATCTCATAGTCATCGGCAAGCTTCCGCAAAATATTGTCCAGCTCCACATCCAGCCGGTTCACGCCGATCTCCGTCTGTCTGAGCTGCTCTTCCACCGACTTGAGCTGTACACGCTGCTCCCTCGTTTCGTTTTCCTCCAGCTCCAGCTTTTTGGAAAGCTGAGCGCGGGCGGCCCGTTTGAATTCCAGCTTCGCCGTCGTTTCATCCTTCAGAATGCGGTAGCGGTTCAAATCCTCCGTCTGCTTCACACTTTCCTCGCGATTGATGCGCAGGTCGGCTTCGACGGAGGCCAACAGGGAACGGTTCTGCTTCGCGTCCTTGTGCAGGGAATTGTAGTCGCCCTGCAGACGTTTCAGTTGTTCTTCCAGCGAGAAGCGCTCCTGCTCCAGCTTGCCTTCCTTAACCCGCAAATCGGTCAACTGGCTTTGCAGCTCTTCCTTCGCCGACTCGTTTGCTTTACGGGCAAATTCAGCCGCCTGAATGGCCTGATGCGTTCTCTTCTCTTCCTCTTCAAGCTCAGCCAGCTTGCGGACAGCCTCAACCCGTGCCGTTCCCAGTTCCTTGAGCTCCTGGCTGAAGCCTTTCTTCTCCTGGCCGGAAGCCGCAACCTGCTCCAGCACATGGCGCAGCTCATGCTCAATCTGCTTCAGCTCCGATGCGGCCTGTTGCTCCTCGCCGCGCTTGACGTCGCCGCCCTGGCGCAGCTCGTCCAGCCGGAGTTGAGCCTCTTCCAGCTGTTTTTTGATATCCAGCACCCCGCTGCGAAGCTTCTCCACCTGCTGCTGGGCATCGGCAATTTCCTGATCCAGCTGATCCAGCTGCCGCTTGCGCCCGAGCAGGTTCGAATTTTTCTTGAACTGGCTGCCTCCGGTCATGGAACCGCCGGCGTTCACGACATCGCCTTCCAGCGTGACGACACGGTAGCGGTACTGGCAGCGGGCCGCAATCCGGTTCGCATCCTCCAGCGTGCGGGCAATGACGACATTGCCGAGCAGGCTGCCGATGATGCCCGCATAACGTTCGTCATATTGGATCAAATCCGCGCCAATGCCGACAAAACCCTCCGCCCCTTCGATAATCTGACGCTCCCCGGCGCCGATCTGGCGCGGGCGGATGACGTCCATCGGCAGGAATGTCGCTCTGCCCAACTGCCGCTGCTTCAGAAAGCTGATAGCCTGTCTGGAGACTGCCTCATTCCCCATGACGATGTGCTGAACCGAAGCGCCAAGCGCCGTCTCCATCGCCTGCTCCAGCTTCTCCGGTACGCGGATCAGCTCCGCCACCGCTCCATGCACACCCTGCAGCATGCCTTTGCGGGACGCCTTCAGCACTTCCTTGACGCCCAGAATAAAGCCGTCAAAGTCCTCCTGCATTTCCTTCATCGTATCCCGGCGGGAGACGAGTGCCTCACGCTTCTGCTCCCATTTGCGCGCGGCGGCAAGGCTTTCCTCCTGCAGCTTCTGCAGCGACTGATAGCGTTCGCTTTCAGTAATGTATCCCGTACGCAGCCCGCTGATTTCCTTGGCAATTCTGGCGACATCCGCTTCAACTTCCTGCTTGCGCTTCTCCAGCTCCGCCTTCCGGATCTCCCATTTGCCAGACTCGTCGCTGACCCGATTCATCCGGCGCTCAATCGACTCCTTCTGCTGATCGGTATACCGGATCTCGTTGCGTGCCTGGGCCATCTGGTTCATCAGCTCCAGCAGGCTGCCTTTGAGGCTTTCCTCCTGCTCCTGGCTGATTCCGCCGGTCACGCCCTCCAGCTTCGCCTGCTCGGCGGACAGAAGCGACCGCAGCTGCTCCAGCTCGTCGGTGAGCCGGTCCAGCTTGTCCTCCAGCGCTTCCACCTCCGTATTGCGTTCGCCGCTGCGGGCTTCATTCGCGGCCAAGGCCTGCTGCAACTGCTCACGGTTGGCCTCCAGATTGCGCAGCCGCTCCTTCAGCAGTTGACCATAGCCTTCACTTTTTTCCGTCGCCTCGATGTAATGCAACAGCTCGCTTTGCAGCTGTTCTATCTCCTCCTCCAGCCGGCGCAGCTCGTTGCGGTCATTTTCAAGCTTCGCATCGTGCCGGGACACGACGGTAGAGAGCTGAAGCTGCTCTTCCTGCAGCTTTTCCAGCTTTTCGCTCGCCGTGCTCCAGGAGGAATGAATGTTTTCGATCTGATGCACATACATCGATATTTCCTTCGATTTCAATTGGCCACGCAGCTCTTTATAATGGGTCGCCTTCTCCGACTGCTCCTTCAAAGGGCCGATTTGATCTTCAAGCTCGCTCAGCAGATCATGGATGCGCAGCAGATTCTGCTCGGTATCATCCAGCTTGCGCACAGCTTCCCGCTTGCGGGATTTATACTTTACAATACCGGATGCTTCCTCAAATATGCCCCTCCGGTCTTCGGACCGGGTGCTCAGTATTTCCTCGATTCGTCCCTGACCGATAATGGAGTAAGCCTCCTTGCCGATGCCGGTATCCATGAACAACTCCGTAATATCTTTCAGCCTGCATGCCTGACGGTTGATAAAATATTCGCTTTCGCCGCTGCGGTGCACCCTGCGGGTTACCGTCACTTCACCGAAATCGAGCGGCAGGGCTTGATCCTCGTTATCCAGCGTTAATGACACTTCTCCGTAATTGACAGCTTTACGTGCGTCACTGCCGGCAAAAATGACATCCTCCATTTTACCGCCGCGAAGCGATTTGGCACTCTGTTCGCCAAGCACCCAGCGGATGCCGTCGGAAATATTGCTTTTACCACTGCCATTCGGTCCCACCACAGCGGTGATGCCGCGGACAAACTCCATCTCCGTCTTATCTGCGAACGACTTAAAGCCCGCCAGCTCAATGCGCTTTAAAAACATATATGCCTCACCTCTAAATACTGAATATCTTTACCCTGTCAGCCCTTGAACGAAAAAAGAGCAAAAAGCAGTCCGGTCCAAGCGTTCGGCCGGGACGAGCCCGCGGGCTGCTCTTTGCTCTTGCTTTGTCCTTGGCGGTTATACTGCTGCATCAGGATTCCGGAAGCTTAAGCTTGCTCAAAGCGACCGCCGCCGCCTGCTGCTCGGCTTCTTTCTTGGAACGTCCCATACCGGTTCCAAGCCGTTCGCTTCCCATATGCACTTCGGCTACAAATTCCCGCTCATGCGCAGGACCGCGTTCTTCAACAATGCGGTATTCCAAAACACCCATATTGTGGTGCTGAGTAAGTTCCTGGAGTTCAGTTTTATAATCACTGATCTGAAGCTTTCCCTGTACCGCGATCTGCGGGAAAATATGACGCTCCAGAAACGACCGGACGGCTTCCAGACCCTGGTCCAAATACAGCGCTCCTATAAAGGATTCGAACACATCCGCAAGGAGTGCCGGGCGGGTTCTTCCGCCCGTGAGCTCCTCACCTTTGCCCAACAGCACATACTGGCCGAAATCCAGACTGACCGCAAATTTCACAAGCGATGGTTCGCAGACGATGGCCGCACGCAGCTTGGTCAGCTCCCCCTCAGGCCGGTTCGGATATTGATTGTAGAGCTGTTCCGAAACAGTCAGCTCCAGGACCGCATCGCCCAGAAATTCCAGACGCTCGTTATCCTGATGCTGGCTGAAACGGTGTTCGTTCACATAGGAAGCGTGAGTAAAGGCCTGTTTTAACAGCTGCCGGTTGTTGAATTGAATATGAAGTTTCTGCTGTAACTGCTTCAAATCTCCACTCAACGAACTGACCCCTTACGCTTCATATTTTTTCAAGATTACCGTAGCATTGTGACCGCCGAATCCAAAGGAATTCGACATCACGACATCCAGCTCCGCCTTGCGCGGCTCATTAGGCACGTAATCAAGATCGCACTCCGGATCCTGGTTTTCCAGGTTAATGGTCGGAGGAATGGTCTGATTCTGCAGCGCAAGACCGCAGATGACCGCCTCCACCCCGCCGGCTGCCCCAAGCAGGTGGCCAGTCATGGACTTGGTGGAGCTGACGGCCACTTTGTAGGCATGCTCGCCCAAGGCCTTCTTGATCGCCTCTGTCTCGGATTTGTCTCCGGCCGGAGTGGACGTGCCATGTGCATTGATATAATCGACGGCTTCCGAGGAAATGCCCGCATCGCGGATTGCCATCTTCATGCAGCGTGCGGCTCCATCCGGATCAGGGTCTGTCATATGATGGGCGTCGCCGGAGAGCCCATAGCCGATCACCTCGGCATAGATGTGCGCACCGCGTTTCTGCGCATGCTCCAGGGATTCGAGAATGAGCACGCCGGCTCCTTCTCCCATAACAAATCCGTCACGCCCCGTATCAAACGGGCGGCTCGCCTTCTCAGGCTCGTCGTTGCGGGTGGACATCGCCCGCATGGAGCAGAAACCGGCCATTCCCGTCGGACGGATCGTCGCCTCGGCGCCTCCGCAAACCATAACGTCGGCATCCCCGCGCTGAATCATTCTGAATGAATCACCAATCGCGTGGCTTCCTGTTGCACAAGCTGTAACCGGCGTTGTATTCGGCCCCTTTGCGCCCAGGATGATGGACATCTGACCTGATCCCATATTCGCGATCATCATCGGGATAAAAAACGGACTGACTCTTTTCGGCCCTTTCTCCAGCAACGTATTGTGCTGATCCTCCCAGGTGCCCAGGCCGCCGATGCCCGAACCGATGGATACACCCACCCGCTCGGCTTCAGCGTTGGTTCCGATTTCAATTCCGCTGTCTTTCATAGCCATCTTGCCAGCTGCCACTGCAAACTGAACAAAACGGTCCATTTTGCGCGCATCCTTGCGGTCCATATAATCCTCCGGATTGAAATCCTTTACGGAAGCGGCGATCTTCGTAGGGTAGTCACTGACATCAAACGCATCAACGTTGCTGACTCCGGATTTGCCTGCCATCAGGTTGTCCCACAGCGTATTCAAATCCTGTCCAAGTGCGGTGACCACACCCATTCCTGTTATAACAACACGTTGTTTCAACGATATTCACCTCAATGTTTGGCTGCAAATTAAGTACCAGATCTTCTTGCCCTGCATGTATATAGAATCAACTAAAGTCAGTAATTCATCATTACCGTAAAATTCGAGCTTTAGTTCAGTCTGTATGGCTGTACCATCCATGGCAAAATCCTGAATTAGGAGAAAGTCCCGCCTGAATCAGAACGGGACTTGTGTTGACTTAGGTATGAGATTGTATGTAGTTTACAACTTCACCTACAGTTGTAATTTTCTCTGCATCTTCATCAGAGATTTCCATATCAAACTCATCTTCCAATTCCATTACCAATTCAACTACATCGAGAGAATCAGCGCCCAAATCATCTTTAAAAGATGCTTCGAGGGTAACTTCTGCTTCGTCGGCTCCCAAACGGTCAACGACAATGCGCTTTACACGCTCCAATACGTCGGACATCCGGCTCACCTCCTCTTTGGTATTATACGAAAAACACAATAAAAATGCCATAGAAGAGACCTATCCCTCTTCTAAACGGACATGCGTCCGGCTACATAACCATGCCGCCGTCCACATGCAGAGTCTGGCCTGTCATATATGAGGAAGCATCGGATGCCAGGAACAGCACGACTTCAGCTACTTCCTCAGGTCGTCCAAGACGGGCCAGCGGAATATCTCCAAGAAGTTTTTCACGCATCTCATCCGGCAGCACCTGCGTCATATCCGTATCGATGAAGCCCGGAGCGACGCAATTAACCGTTATCTGTCTGGAGGACAGCTCTCTTGCCGCGGATTTGGTCAGCCCGATCACCCCGGCCTTGGCTGCAACGTAATTGGCCTGCCCCGCATTGCCGAGCACGCCAACCACGGACGAAATGTTGATAATGCGCCCGGAGCGCTGCTTCATCATCGGTCGTGTGACAGCTTTGAGACAGTTATACACTCCTTTGAGGTTCGTTTCAATTACTTGATCGAATTCCTCTTCTTTCATGCGCATGATTAAATTATCTCTTGTTATTCCGGCATTATTCACCAGTATATCAATACGGCCCCACGTATCGGTCACCTGTTTGACCAACTGCTCGGCTTCATCCGCCTTGCCTACATCGGCGCGCACCGTAATGGCTTCCACACCCTTGGCACGAATCAGGTCAGCCGTATCGGCTGCCGCCTGCTCGCTGCCGGCGTAATTGACAGCCACGTTGGCGCCCGCTTCCGCCAGCGCAAGGGCAATGCTGCGGCCGATCCCGCGGGATGCGCCCGTCACCAGCGCCGTTTTGCCGCTTAAAGGCTTGGACATCATTTCCCCTCCTTCATATCGTTCACCACTCAGGAAAGCGCCTGAACCGCACTCTCTAACGATTCCATATCACTCACGTTAATCAAAGTCAACGTTTTATCTATTTTCTTGATCAGACCAGTCAGCACTTTGCCCGGGCCGAATTCCACAAACGTATCCACTCCCTGGCCGATGAGCCAGACCACGCTATCTTCCCACAGCACAGGGGAGTACACCTGCTCAACCAGCAAGGTACGGATTTCTGCGCCGTCCTGGACCGGAGAAGCTGTAACATTCGCCACCACAGGAACCGAAGCTCTTGCAAAATCGACTCCTTCGAGCTTGGCTGCCAGCTTGTCCGCCGCTCCCCTCATCAAGGACGAATGGAAAGGCCCGCTGACTTCAAGGGTAATGGCACGCTTGCCGCCCGCCTCCTCTACCCGTTCAGCTACCTGTGCCACGCCTTCCTTCGTCCCGGATACGACAATTTGCCCAGGGCAATTGACATTTGCAAGCTCAACCGTCTGCCCGCCTGCCGTAATATTGCTGCAGAGAGCGGAAAGCAGACTGCGGTCGGCACCCAGTACAGCCGCCATACCGCCTTGGCCGCCAGGGACAGCTTCTTCCATAAACAGGCCGCGGGAACGGACCAGCTCGACGGCATCTGCGAAGGATAGTACATCTGCCGCCACAAGGGCGCTGTATTCCCCAAGGCTATGTCCGGCAACGAAGTCAGGTTTGATGCCGCTGGCTTTAAAAACTTCATATAAGGCTGTACTGGCTGTAAGCAGTGCCGGCTGCGTATTGGAGGTCTGCTTTAATTCAGCATCAGGACCTTCAAAAACAAGAGTACTCAACGAAAAGCCCAAACGCTCGTCCGCTTGGCGAAATATCACCTTGGCCGCCTCTGACGCTTCGTAGACGTCCTTTGCCATACCTGCACTTTGGGATCCCTGTCCCGGAAATACGAATGCCGTTTTGCCCACTCGTATTCACCTCGCTTCTGTGATGTTAATGATAATAACAAAGTATAATGCCCATTACCAGACAAGTACAGAGGCGCCCCAGGTCAAGCCGCCACCGAAGCCGACCATCAACACCCGGTCGCCCGCTTTCATGCGCCCTTCCTCTGCCGCCTCAACAAGCGCAAGCGGAATGGAGGCGGCTGAAGTATTCGCGTATTTATCCACATTGATCATTACTTTGTCTTCAGGCAGGTCGAGACGCTGCATGGCGGATTGAATAATGCGAATGTTAGCCTGGTGCGGTATGAACACATCGATATCACTCTTGTCCAGCCCCGCTTTTCCCAGCACCACGTCTGTCGCCGTACCCATGACACGAACGGCAAATTTAAATACCTCGCGTCCGTTCATGTAAATGTAATGAAGCTTGTTCTCGATCGTCTGCGCTGATGCCGGCAGTCTTGATCCGCCCGCTTCTAATCGCAGCAACGGACCGCCCGCACCCTCGGCACCAAGGTCAAAGGATTTGAAGCCTCTGCCTTCCGGCACTTCACCCAGCACGACCGCGCCTGCCCCGTCCCCGAACAGCACGCATGTATTGCGGTCCGTATAATCCGTGATTCGTGACAGGCAGTCCGCGCCGATGACCAGCGCATTTCTGTACATGCCAGCCTGGATAAAGCTTGTGGCAGTAGCCAGTCCGTATACAAAACCCGAGCAGGCCGCAGACAGGTCAAATGCCGCCGCACCCTTCGCTCCCAGCTTATCCTGAAGAATACATGCGGTTGAAGGAAATGCCATATCGGGCGTAATCGTAGCAATAATAATGAGATCCAATTCTTCGGCAGTCATGCCCGCGGATTCAAGGGCTCTGACCGCAGCCTCATAAGCCAGATCGGAGGTTGCCTGCTCGGGAGCAGCGATGTGGCGCTCACGGATGCCGGTACGGCTGACAATCCATTCATCGCTTGTTTCCACCATTTTTTCCAAATCGCTATTGGTCAGTATCTTCTCTGGCACGTATTTGCCGGTACCGATAATACCGACCGGTTTCAAATTATTCATTTTGTCACTCACTTCCCGCTGATTTCCTTCGATATGCTTTCAACAAGACGATTTTGCAGCGCGATTCGCGCCTGTCTGACGGCGTTTTTGACGGCATTCGCGTCCGCCGAGCCATGGCTTTTGACGACCAGACCGCTCAATCCGAGAAGCGGAGCCCCTCCATGCTCGGTATAGTCAAGCTTGTTCTTCAGCCCCCGCAGCTCAGGCATCAGCATAGCGGCTGCCAGCTTCGTCTTCAGCGACTTGGTGAACTGCTCCTTGAGCAGTGAGAAAATAGCCCCTGCCGTCCCTTCCATCGCCTTGAGCAAAATATTGCCGGCAAAGCCGTCACAAACGAGCACATCGCAGTTGCCTGTCAATACATCCCGGGCCTCCACGTTGCCGACGAAGCGGATCGGAAGCTGTTCCAGCAGCGGATAAGCCAGCTTGGTCAGCTCATTGCCCTTGCCGGCCTCCGTGCCCACATTAAGCAGCCCGACACGCGGCTCGGCAATATTATGCACCTTTTGCCGATAAAGGCTGCCCATCTGGGCATACTGCGCGAGATGCTCGGGCTTGGCGTCCATATTGGCACCCAGATCCAGGGCCAGCACGCCAAGATCGTCAAGCGTCGGAATCATCGGCGCCAGCGCGGGACGCTCAATCCCTTCCATCCGTCCCACAACTAGCAGACCGGTCGTCATCAGCGCTCCCGTATTGCCGGCCGAGATCATGGCATGCGCCTCCTGCTCCTTGACCATGCGTCCAGCCACGACCATGGATGAGTCCTTCTTGCGGCGAACAGCCCGCACGGGCTCATCTTCCGCATCTATAACCTCGGAGGCATGGCGGAGCGTCAGATTCGACGGCAGTTGCTTCCCCTTCAGCAGCGGCTCGATTCTGCCCTGGTCACCGACAAGCACGATCTCCGTATCCTTCCATTCAGCTGCGGCAGCCAGTCCGCCTTCAACTGTAGCTTCCGGCGCGTTGTCTCCCCCCATCGCATCAATGGCGATCCGCATGCTGGTTCCCTCCTTCGCTGTATTCTTCCCCGGCGGAACGGTAAATGACAAAGTTCCCCTGGAAGACCATCTCTTCTCCCACATAAGTAAATACTTCCACCTTGGCCTTGCCCTTCTGCTCCGGCTGGGAGCGGACATAGGCCTTGGCTATACATTTCTCGCCCAGATGGACAGGCCGCACAAACCGGATATCGGCCGAAGCGGTCAGCGCGATCTCATCATTGATGACGGCGACGGCTAATGAGTTGGCTTGGGCAAATACATAGTGCCCCCGTGCGATGCCGGTCCGTGAAAACACATGCTCGTCACGGATTTCAAATATCGATATCCCGCTTTTGTCCAGCTGCAGATCAACGATGTCCCCGATGATCTCATGCAGAGGCAGCGACCGGACCTGATCGTATGTCCGCTCAGCCATCAGCTTCATCCGCTCGCGCAGCTCGGGGATGCCGAGTTCCATCCGGTCCAGCCGGATCGTCTGAATGCTGACCTTGAGCTGACGCGTCAATTCCTGATCCGTAACGAACGGGTTGTCTTCAATTAATTGCGACAGCCTCTGCTGTCTTAGTCTCTTGGGCAGCCGCTCGATGGCCAAACGCCTCCTTCCTCCCAAACTATTACAAAAGCTTAATATAGAAATATATGTATAAGCGGATTTACCCGCCTTTTCTTAGAACCAGGTACTAAGCCAGTATATAGCATCGCCCGCCAAAAAGAAAGCCAGGCTGCAAAAAAAATAGCGCCTCACCAGGGTGAAGCACTACTTTTTAACATCAAGACAACCCGCTGTACAATCATAGAGGTTGTTCAAAAAGTCATCTTTTGATCACGAAGTAAGTCAGGAAGCAGACTCGACATCGAATCTTGAATTCAGCCGGGACTTCCGGTGCTCACGTACCCTAAGTACGCTCCGCTCCTCAGTCCCTATCTTCATTCAACCTTCTTGGTGCTGAAAACCTGACTTTTTGAACACGCACTCATAGCACGCTGCTTCGAATGTTATTGAGAGATAATCTCTCTAGATTTGTATGTTCCGCAAACTTTGCATACGTGGTGAGCAAGCTTCAATTCTCCGCATTGTTCACATTTCACCATGCCCGGCACAGCCAGTTTAAAGTGAGTACGACGTTTGTCGCGGCGCGTTTTGGACGTTCTGCGTTGTGGTACTGCCATCATTCCCACCTCCTTATCGAGATCAACCCTGAAGGGTATATGTGTTATCTCATTCAAGACCGGGCAGGACGGCTCATAGCCAATCCCACCGCGACCGGTGAATAACTCATCAATTATTACAAGCTTTTATTTCTTAAAAAAATCCTTGAGACCCGCGAGGCGTGGATCTATCCGCTCATTGTTGCAGCTGCATGAGCCTTCGTTCCAGTTCTGACCGCAGGTCGGGCACAGCCCTTTGCAATTAGGCCGGCACAGCGGCGCAAACGGAAGATGCAGCAGGAATGATTCCTCACAAAAAGAAACGGTGTCGAACGACTCCCCTTCGATCATAATCGATTCCATCTCCTCGTCCTCCGGCTGTTCCTGCCCCTGCTCGAAGCGTTCCGAAAAGGGAATGTTCATATGCTCGTGAATCGGTGTCAGGCAACGGGAGCACAGCGTGTCCAGTTCGGCTGCCAGCGTTCCGCTCACATCGATCTTTCCTTCTCCCCCGCTTACGGCTGCAAGGTCTGCAGTCAGCGGTGAAACTGAAGTGATATCCTTGCGGTGTGTAATCAGCGGCTCGACATTCAAGCTTTCCCGGATCAAAACCGGACCGTCATTCATGGCAACCTTGCGAAAGTGCAAATGCATAATAGTTCACTCCAAACAAACAAAAATTATTATACCGATTGAACGAGAGGTTTGTCAACACCTTTTCCTTTACACCTTCGGGAGGAAGCCGCCATTCGGGGCGCGGGCAAAAGTGCCGATGTTCGTGTAAAATGGTATACGATTATTATACCCCGTTTGACAAGGGAGCTGTCTCGAAAGCATGAAAACGCTGGGAATCATCGTTGAATACAATCCCCTGCACAACGGCCATGCCCATCACTGGACTGCATCCAGGGCTGCGGCCGGAGCAGATCGGACTATCGCCGTCATGAGCGGCCCGTTTCTGCAGCGCGGCGAGCCGGCGATTGTGGACAAGTGGTCGCGTACCGAAATGGCCCTTGCCATGGGGGCCGATCTTGTGATCGAGCTGCCGGTCGCCTACGCCGTGCAGGCGGCGGAATGGTTCGCCTACGGCGCGGTCGCGCTGCTGCACGCGACCGGCATCGTGGACGCGCTCTGCTTTGGCAGCGAGAGCGGCGACATCGCGCCGCTGCGCAAGCTCGCGCGCATCCTGGCGGCGGAGCCGGCCGAGCTCAAGGCCGGCATCGCCGCGCGGCTGGCGGGCGGCGCCAGCTACCCCGCGGCTTACGCGGGGGCGGCGGCTGCGCTCGCCGGCGGGGAGGCGGACGGCGCGGAGCTGTCCGCCCTTATGCAGCAGCCCAACAATACGCTTGGGCTGCATTATTTGATCGCGCTGCAGCGGCTGCAGAGCGCGATCGAGCCCTTCACGATAGCCCGCACCGGCGCAGGCTATCACGACACGCGGGCGGCCGACGGCATCGCCAGCGCCACTGCGGTCCGCCGCCTGCTGCTGGCGGGCGGACCGGATGCCGCGGCGCCCTATGTGCCGGGCGCCGTGCTGGACATTCTGCGGCGTGAATGGGCCTCCGGCCGTGCGCCGCAGACATGGGAATCGTTCAGCCGTCCGCTGCTGAACGCCCTGATTACGCGCAGCTCCGCTGAGCTGGCCGGGCTGCACGAGGTGACCGAGGGGCTGGAGCACAGGCTGAAGAAGCTGCTTCCAGCACTGCCGCAGCCCTCGGTCACAGCCCTGCTCTCAGCGCTGAAGACGAAGCGCTATACACATGTGAAGCTGCAGCGGATGCTGGCGCATATCTTGCTGAACCATGCCAAGTCCGAGTTGGCTCCAGCCCGGCTTGCAGAGGGCCCCGCCTATATCCGCGTGCTCGGCTTTAACCGAACAGGGCAGGCCATGCTGGCCGAAATGAAGCAGACTGCCTCCCTTCCCGTCCTTATCCGCCCTGCAGGGTTTGAGCATCCGCATTTGCAAATGGATATCAATGCAGCGGCCGTATACACGGCGGGCATGCCGGCGGCGGACGTGCGCAGCCTGTACGGGGACTATTACAGGCCCCCTGTTATTTGGCCTTGACCGGCAGTTGCTCCAGATAGCGCAAAGCGTCGTCCAGTGTGCGGACAGGCACAAGCTCCATGCCTGTCCCAATTTGCTGTGCCTTCGCTTCAGCCGCCTCGGCATTGTCCTCAGGCACGAAGAAAATATCCGCATGCTCCCTGTCCGCCGCCACGATTTTGTGGACAACGCCGCCGATTGGACCTACCTTGCCATCCTCGCCGATTGTGCCCGTGCCTGCGATGCGGTACCCTTTGGACAAATCCCCTGGTGTAAGCTGATTGTAGATTTCCAGCGTGAACATCAGACCTGCCGACGGGCCCCCGACATCTGTCGAAGTGAAGGTAATTTCATGCCCCGCTTCTCCAGGCACGATTTTTTGGAGTGTGGCTATACCTACCCCAAAGCCTGTACGCTGCTCCCCGGACGCCGTGTCCGTAACCGTCGTAAGCTCCACCTTTCCGCTCACCGCGTCTCCCTTGCGATTCAGCTTGACGTCTACACGGTCTCCCGCTTTTTTGCCCTCCAGAATGTGTTGAAGCTCCTCGCTGTCCGCCACGGCTTCGCCATTCACTTCCACAATTTTATCTCCTGGATGAAAAAACGGGTCCGCCCCTTTAGCCGTCTCCAGCACATAAATGTATTGCGGAACGATTCTGTAGGCTACGCCTGCTTTTTTATAAGCCGCTTCAATCGCGGATGATTGCGAATTGTCCATATAATAAACCTGCCTGGCCGCATACTCGTCCTCGCTGCTCCCCTGCAGGCGGCTTTCCTTGGTCAGCACCTCCGCATTCCTGTCGGCTTTTGCCAACCCCAGCATGAGCAGATTGGCGTAGCTGGCCGATACGGTCGTCATCATAAAGGTGCCGCTTTCTGCAGAATCGCCATTTCTGACGGATACCATCGGTTTGACTTCTTCGGCACTGCCCGGACGATAGATCAGATACGGGGTCGGCATGTAGATCAGCACATAGGCCAAGGCCGCAATCATGGCGGCATACAGCAGGGTGAACCATAAGCTCCGGTTTCCCGCCCTCATCATATATACTTCCCCCTTCGATATCACTTCAGTAAATATGGCAGCAGGACAGCCAATACTGACAAGCACGGTCTGTCCCTGCCCTTGGCCGCATATCCTTATTACTAATTCATCCGGAAGGAGGAGCAATATGCAGACAATACAGGAAAAACAGCCTGACCGGCTGTGGACGACCTGGCTGCTTGGAGCCTGCTCGCTGCTGCTGGTGGCCGCAGTCGTCGCCGCGCCCGAGCAGGTATATGAGGCTTCAGGACAAGGGTTGAAGCTGTGGTGGAGCATCGTCTTCCCCGCCCTTCTTCCTTTCCTGATGCTGTCCGAAATGCTGATCGCCTCCGGATTTGTACATGGGCTGGGTGTACTGCTGGCCCCCCTTATGGGCGCCTGCTTTCGCCTTCCGGGCCGCAGCGGGTGGGTGCTTGCGCTCGGGATGACCGCTGGCGGTCCGGCGGCTGCGGAGGCGGCCAGACAGCTGGCCGACCAAGGCGGACTGGGGGAACGGCAGGTCCGCCTGCTGACCGGAGCCGCCTGCTTCTGCAACCCGATGACGATTGTGCTTGTCATCGGAGCAGGCTTCCTGCACAGCCCTTCCACAGGTTATATGCTGCTGCTTGTGCATTGGGTTACCGGCATACTCGCTGCCATCATCTCCGTCCGACTTTTCGGGACGAAGGAATCAGCAGCACAGCAGAGCACTTACCCCACTTCCCCGGGTGGTTCCGCCCGCCGTCCTTCCATGCTGCAGGCCTTATACGCAGAAATGGCCGCCGCCCGCCAAAGAGACGGACGCAGCTTCGGCAGATTGCTGGGCGAGTCGGTGTCGAACGCCGTCCAGACCCTCATGCTGATCGGCGGTTTTATCATTTTTTTCGCCGTCATGATCCGGCTCCTGAATGTCTATTTGACACCACAGGCTCCCATGCTGCTGTGGCCTGCGCTGCTGGAGCAGCATCTTGGCGCCCATGCAGCCGTCCGTTTTTTCGGCGCTTCCCGTATGGAGACCGCAGCGATCGGCGCCATCCTTGGCTGGGGAGGAATCAGCGGGCTACTGCAAGTCATTGCCATGACAAGACCTGCCGACAGAGGGCTCAGCTTTGCCGTTACCCGCCTCCTGCATGCAGGGATGTCATTTCTGGCCCTATGGTTCCTGTGGGATCCCTGGCAGCAGCTCGCCACGCTTGCCGTCCCTGCTTATTTGGAACTGCTCCCCCTTCAGGAAGGAACTGTTGACCCTTCCATCGGCCGGCTGCTCACGCTTGCTGCAGTCCCGTTTGCCCTGCTGACCGCCATCCTGGGAGTGCTGCTGACAGCCTCGTTTATAATCAGTTGGCGGACCCGCCATTCTTCTCGCTGATTTTGCGTCTAAGCGCTTCTTCCACCTCAGGTGATACCAGGTCGATGACGTTGCCGTTAAAATGCGCGATTTCCTTCACCATGCTTGAGCTTAAATAGGAATATTTCGGATTGGTCATCATGAAGATCGTCTCGGCCTCCGGGTTCAGCTTATGATTGGTGGAAGCCAGCTGCAGCTCGTATTCAAAATCGGTTACGGACCGGATGCCTCTCACAATGACCTGAGCCCCCTTCTGCCTGACATAATTGGCCGTCAAATCGCGAAAGGAATCAACTTCAACGTTAGGCATATCCTCCGTCGCCTGCCGCAGAAGGGCAATCCGCTCTTCCACGCTGAACAGTGGATTTTTGCTTATATTGTTCAGCACGGCCACAATCAGCTGGTCAAACTGCTTGGATGCCCGCTGAATAATGTCCATGTGCCCCATTGTGACCGGATCGAATGTCCCTGGATAGACGGCGATCCTTTTTTTATTTTCCGGCTCAGCCATGCCGCTCCTCCTCGTCTGCCGCCTCTTTGTCTGATTCATCTGCGGCTCCTGATTGTTCGTTAGTTTGTCCTTGCATCCCTTCATAGCTGAAGATGGATACAGCGGTTTCACCGTAAACGGCTTTACGGAGCTGGTTGAAGGAACCGAACTGCTCCGGGTAGCTGTAGCCGGATTCATATTCAAGGACTATGACGGCGCCGTCCCGCAGCAGGCCGAGCTTGTCCATCTGTTCCATCAGCTCATCCCCATTCTTCATGCGGTAAGGAGGGTCCAGAAAAACGGCATCAAAAGCAGCCCCGCGTTTGGCCAAGACCTTTAATGCACGCCCGGCCTCATTGCGGAACACTTCAGCCTGGCTGTCCAGGCCGGTTTTACGAAGATTTTCCCTGATCACCTCAATGGCTTTCGGCTCCATATCGATAAAAACCGCTTTCTCCATGCCACGGCTCAGCGCTTCAATGCCAAGTCCCCCGCTGCCCGCAAACAGATCAAGTGCGGTTCCCCCGTCAAAGTATGGACCAATCATGCTAAACAGCGCTTCCTTCACCTTATCGGTTGTCGGTCTCGTTCCCGTTCCGGGAACTGCCTTAAGCGGTCTGCCCTTAGCACTGCCCGATACAACTCTCACGCTATGTTCACCCATTCTCTATGTAGTCTTGACCGTCTGTTCCTGACAGACCGATACGACGTTATCGTAACATATTGCACATCTATATGGAAAATGGCTCATAGAGGTTGTTCAAAAAGTCATCTTTTGATCACGAAGTAGGTCAGGGAGCGGACTCGACATCGAATCTTGAATTCAGCCGGGACTAAGTGGATGCTTCCGAAGCATGTTTCCTACGGAAACATTTCAGGTGCTCACGTACCCCAAGTACGCTCCGCTCCTCAGTCCCTTGCTTCATCCAACCTTCTCGGTGCTGAAAACCTGACTTTTTGAACTCACACTTATACAACCTGGTGCAAAGATTTTTCACAAAATTCACGTTCTGCATGTATATTCCTGCCCCAACCGGGTCACACTTGAGATATCGGCATTTAACCAATGCCGTAGACAACCGCGGAGAAGGCTTACGTTTCCCCATAAGCTCTTCGTCCGGTTTCTCCTCTCCCATCAATGGGCGTCTCGTAAGAGGCGCCTAATTTTTTTTGCCTAAGGGACACACACGCAAAAAATCCGCCATGTAAATGGCGGATCATTGGGCCGGCGCAGGGCTTCCACTATCTGTTCCAGTCGAAATCCAGGGCATTCAGAAACGACCGCGCAATGACCATATGGCCAGCCTGATCAGGATGAACTCTGTCCCAGGCCAACGATGCCGGATACACATGCTCCCACTGCCTGTCGAACGCTTTTTGCGTATCTACGGCAATGGCATCGAACTCATTGGCGATTTCCATCACAGCCGCACCATAGACGTCCATTGTCGCCCGCATCGGATCTTCGAGGTTGGGCTCCAGATAATAAGGGGTCATAAGGACAAGCCCTTTAACCGTTGGGCGGACTTCAGCAAGCAGCTCCCGCAGCGTGCGCTTGTATTCATCAAGATATACATGAATCTCCGGCCGGCTAGAAGCATCAAATTGCCTCCACACGTCGTTAATGCCGATTTTGACCGCAAGCCAATCCGGCTCTTGTCCGATAACGTCGCTGCTCCAGCGTTCCTTCAGATCACGAACGGTATTGCCGCTGATGCCCATGTTGACGACCCGGATGCCAAGCTCAGGATAAACTGCCCGCAAAAGCGCATCCACCTGAGCGACATAGCCTGTTCCCAAAGCACTGCTGGAGCCTTCTCCGACAGGACGCTGCCGTCCGCAATCTGTAATCGAGTCGCCGATAAAAATCAGTTTTTCATTGTTCCCCAGCTTCATCATTGAGGTCCCTCCCGGAAATATTCCAATGTATATAAATTAATTACAAATCAATCCAAGTAACATATAAACACAGCGGCCGCAGATGTTCAAGCGATTTTCTTTACATTTTGTGTAGAAAAATCACAGGTTTAATACAGTGTTCTGAACTGCTGCGGCGTCATTCCTTCCATTTTGCGAAAGGTCGCCACAAAATGACTCGCATCGCGGAAACCGACCTGTCCTGCCGTTTCCTTAACAGGCAAAGAAGCATCACTGGTCATCAGCTCCTTGGCCTTGCGCAGACGGAGCGCAATCAGATAGGCATAGGCGGTAACCCCAAGCGACTGCTTGAAAAGGGTATTCAAATGCCGCACGCTGATGTTGAGAACGGCCGCCATATCCTCCAGCCCGATCTCGGGACGGCTGTAATTCTTCTGCATAAAATCAAGAACAGGTGAAATCCGTTCCACATGTTCGGACAACGAGGGAAGCGAGCCGGTTCTGCCATGCTTCTTGAGCAGGGTCAAAAATTTGTAGAGGTCTGCGGATGCGTCAAGTCCTGACAAATCACGGTCCGGAGCTGCAATATCCACAAATTCCATGCCGAAGCTTTCCAGCAGGCTCCCTGCATCCCAATGATACCATGAGGCGCGGTTCAGGCCGAGAGAGGAAAGCACAGCCCCCGCCGCAGGCCCGCCGAAAGTAATGTAAAGTGTCTGCCAATGCGACGCCATACTGAGATAGGCATGCGGTTCGCCGGGAGGAAGCAGCACGCCGGTATGGGGAATGAGCTGCACCTCTGCCCCTCCGAACTGGAAGCGCCCTTCCCCCTTCACCGTCTGCAGCCAATGATACAGCGGATACCCTTCCGGCCGGTCAACCTCCTCCTGTCCCCCGTTCCAGCCGATGCTTTCCATATATAAAGGAAGGGGCTGCTCCCTGTGGGACAGAAAATATCTTTTATGCACAGGCTCCATCAAAGCTCTCCTTGATAAGTTCCGTATTTTTATACCAATCATTACTTTTATTATATTTAAAAAGATGTTGAATTGATATACCATGGAATTATTCTTATATAACGAGGTGAAGATTGTGATCAGCAGCAAGCTGCCAAAAATGTTTTACGGAGGCGACTATAATCCCGAGCAATGGGATCAGGCGACACATCAAGAAGATCTGCGTTTGTTCAAGCTCGCCGGAATTGATATGGCAACGATCAACGTATTTTCCTGGGCCAAAAATCAGCCGGACGAAAATACATATCACTTCGAATGGCTGGATGAGTTAATCGACAGCCTTTATGAAAACGGTGTCTTTGTCTGCCTGGCTACAAGCACTGCCGCCCATCCTGCATGGATGGCAACAAAATACCCGGATATTCTGCGAGTTGATGCCGACGGGCGCAAGCGCAAATTCGGCGGCCGTCATAACTCCTGTCCGAACAGCCCGACTTACCGCAAATATTCCGAGCGGATTGCCGACAAGCTCGCCGAACGCTACCGCAATCATCCTGCCGTGCTGGTGTGGCATGTCTCCAATGAATACGGCGGGGATTGTTACTGCGACAATTGCGAACAAGCCTTCAGAGTCTGGCTGCAAAATAAATACGGTTCGATTGAAGAGCTGAACCGGGTCTGGAATACCGCCTTCTGGGGACATACCTTCTATAACTGGGACGAAATTGTGCTCCCGAGCAATCTCAGCGAGCATTGGGGAGACAACAAATCCTCCTTCCAGGGCATCTCGCTCGATTATGCGCGCTTCAATTCGGACAGTATGCTGGAATGCTACCTGCTGGAGCATAACGTGATTAAGAAGCATATTCCGGATGCTGTCGTGACCACCAACCTCATGGGCTTTTTCAAGCAACTGGACTACTTCAAATGGGCTCGCCATATGGACATCGTCTCCTGGGACAGCTACCCTGGACTTAACACGCCTTATAGCTACACAGCCATGGCCCATGACCTGATGCGCGGGCTGAAGGACGGAGAGCCGTTCATGCTCATGGAACAAACGCCAAGCCAGCAAAACTGGCAGCCCTACAACTCGCTGAAGCGGCCGGGAGTTATGCGGCTCTGGAGCTATCAATCCGTTGCCCGTGGAGCGGATACGATCATGTTCTTCCAGTTGCGGCGCTCAGTAGGTGCCTGCGAGAAATTCCACGGCGCTGTCATTGAGCATGCCGGACATGAGCATACAAGGGTGTTCCGGGAAGTCGCACAGCTCGGCAAGGAACTGCAGCAGCTTGGGGACAAGACACTGGATTCGCTTGTGGAGGCAAGAGTAGCCATTCTGTTTGACTGGGATAACTGGTGGGCAGTGGAAAAATCCAGCGGACCCACCGTCGCGCTGAAATATGTCGATCAGGTTCATAAGTACTACGCCGCTCTCTTCAACCGTAATATACAAGTGGATATGATCGGGACCGACACTGACTTTGCGAAATACGACCTGGTCATCGCCCCTGTCATGTACATGATGAAGCCCGGGGTTGCGGAACGGCTGGAACGCTTTGTTCAGGGAGGCGGTACCTTCCTGACTACCTTCTTCAGCGGCATCGTCAATGAAAACGATCTCGTTACACTCGGAGGATACCCGGGAGAGCTGCGGAAGCTGCTTGGAATATGGGTGGAAGAAATCGACGCCCTTCTGCCTGAACAGAAGAATCGTATTGTCGTGACCAAGGAATACGGTTCTCTCAAGGGCGAATACGAATGCGGCATGCTGTGCGACCTCTTGCATAGTGAAGGGGCCGAGGTTCTCGCTGAATATGGAGAAGATTTCTACCAGGGCATGCCGGCCCTGACCCGCAATCGGTTCGGTCAAGGCAGCGCATGGTACGTGGCTACTGATCCCGACCAGCCATTTCTTGACAGTCTGCTGCGGCAAATCTGCGAGGAAAAAGGCATTCGCCCGCTGCTTGAAGCTCCGGCAGGCGTCGAAGCAAGCATGCGGACCAAGAACGGCAAGCAGTATTTGTTCGTCATGAATCATAACGCCGAAGCGCAAACCTATAATTTGGGAGACAGAAGCGCCCGTGATTTGCTTAGCGGTACGGAAGTAACAGGTCCGGTCACGATGAATGGAAGAGATGTACAAATACTGGAGCTTGCGTAAGTACACGAAGGAGCTGAACCTTTTTTGAAACGATTGTTATGGATCGGCGGATTTTCCTACCTGCTGATCGGTCTTGCCCATGTTATTATCGGCTCTCTGCTGCCTGTGCTGCTGACACACTACGGCAGAGATTATACGGACGGGGGCACCCTTATTTTTGCCCAGTTTGCCGGCTTTCTTGTAGGCGTGCTTATCTCTCCCGCCCTGGCGGCCAGAACCGGGAAGCGTCCCGTTCTCGTGCTGGCTCTGTTTTTGCTGTGTGCCGCCCAAATGTTATATGCCCTGCTTCCGCCATGGGGCTGGTTGTACCTGATAGGCGCGGTGTCAGGGTTCGGCTTTGGCATGGTCGAAGCCGTCATCGGCACCATTGTCATCGGTGGGGTCAAGGAAGGTACAGGCTCGGTGATGAGCCGTCTTGAAGTATTTTTCGGCCTGGGTGCCCTGGCCATGCCTGCGCTTGCCGGCTGGCTGATCGCGCTTGGCATGTGGAGATTCTCCTTCCCCATCATCGCCCTGATGGCGGCGGTCATGGCCGTATTCTGGTTGACGGCATCCTTCGGGAAGCTTGATCCCATGCTAAATGAACGGCAAGCTTCTATAACAGCTGCCTCTGAGCGCAAAATCATATATCAATCACGAATGCTGCCGCTGCTGGCGCTGTTCATCCTGTTCTTCTTCCTGTATGTCGGTACGGAAATGAGTCTGGCCAATTTCCTGCCCTCCATGCTGCTTGAAAGACTGGAGCTTGGTGAAGCCCAGGCTGCCCTGAGCGTGACCTGCTTTTGGCTTGCCATGTCGGTGGGACGTTTATTCTCGGGGAGAATAGCGGATGCCTACGGATACGGGCGTTACGTGGTCATCAGTTCGGCTGCCGCCGCGCTGCTGTTTCTGCTGTTTCCGCTTGCAAACGGGGCAGCAGGCACCTTTGCCCTCATCATTTTGCTTGGACTTGCGATGTCCGGTATTTTCTCCATCGCCCTCGTGTTCGCCAGCAGAATGCTGCCGGGTACCGAGGACATGACCACAAGTCTGCTGATTGCGGCGGGCGGTGTCGGAGGAGCACTCCTTCCACTCTGGACGGGAAGAAGCATGGATCTTGGCGGAGCCGTCTCGTCAGCCTGGCTGCTGGCCGTATTCGGCGGCGCGTTATGCCTGCTCGGTATCGTCCTGTTTGTCATCCAGCGGAGGAAAAGCGGCGCGAACAGACCAACATTGCTCAACAAAAGCAGCTAGCCCTTTTTCTATCCTATTCCGTTCTTTCAATCCGGCCATATGCTATAATCTTGTGCTATAATATGGAAGCGACTGATTTAGCGCATTACTGATCCGGGTTGAGGAGCTGAAACAACAATTATGAGCAAATTGATTCTGTTTTCCCTGCTGTGGTGGCTTGTAGGTAATCCCTTTCTGGCATTGTTGATTATAATCGTGATTATTTATGCGCTGGACCGCAAATTTGTCGGGATATTCCCGAGCCTTACCCGGCCCTGGAAACGGAGACGCAATGAGAGCAAGCTACGTCAGCAGATCACCTTGAACGCAAGCGATGTATCCGCCCGTTTTGACCTCGCCCGCAGCCTGCTTGAGAGGAAAAAGCACGCCGAAGCAATCGGGCTGCTGCAGGACATTCGTTCAAGCTACGAGCAATCGGCAGATTACTGGTGCGCCGTCGGGACAGCCGAGTTGATGGAAGGCGACAAGGAGCAGGGTGAAGCTCATCTGCTGCAGGCCCTGGATATTAACCCGCGTGTACAATATGGTGAGCCCTATCTACGCCTGGCAGCTGCATTCAAGGACACCGATCATAACAAGGCTCTCGCTTACCTGGAGCAATTTCAGAGCATACAGAGCTCCTCAAGCGAAGGATATTACTTGTCCGGCATGCTGTACCGCTCCCTCGGCATGAAATCCGCAGCGGCTGAGGCGTTTACACAAGCCTTGGCTGTCTACCGTTCCCTTCCCAAATATCGGCGGCGAAGCGAGCGCAAATGGGCGCTGCGCAGCTGGTACCGCAAGCTGACAGGTTAAGTTGCGCGACTCCAAAAAAAGGAAGTTCTTCGCCTGCTGGGCAAGAACTTCCTTTTTTTTTGGAGTTTTTCCAGTCAGAACAACGGCGCAAAACCGAGCTTCTTAAGCCGGGCGGCAATCACGCGATAGCCACGCCCGTTAGGATGAATCCCGTCAACCGAAAGCAGCTGCCGCTCCCTGCCCTCAAATTCGCGATAAATATGGGCCACACGACAGTATGGACCGCTCAGCGAGCTTAAAGAGGCATTGAAGCTGCGAATTCCCCAGACGGCTTCAGGCAGCTCCGGGAAAGGGTTGTACAGGCCAACGAATCGAATCAGAAACGGCGAACGGCTGCCTGCTTTTATACTGTATAGTCCGGCAAGGGTCTGATGCAAACACCCCTGCAGCCGAGCCAATTCGGAACTGATATTTTTGCCCCCGGATGATTGGGCAAGACGGATCAGGTCATTTCCCCCAATGGTGACGGTTATAATATCAGCCTGCGCCAGAGCGGTCCTGTAGACAGAGGAACTTGCCACATTTCGCAGCAGCTCAGGACAAGTCATTCCATTGACTCCCAAATTCTGATAGAGGACCCGGGTACCCGAATATTTCTCGATTGACCTCGAATATAACGGAGCAAATCCGTTGCCCGGCAGCGCCCCTGTCCCGGCCGTAAGTGAATCGCCAATGGCTGTATAGCGGTACATCAACCCTCTCACCTCCTGGCCGACGGATCATCAGATTTTCACTCCCGATATCCTAGCTTATGAGATGAGAGACAGCTGTGGCACGGTATATGCTTATTCTTCCTCCTCCATATCATAGATACAGTGGAAATATTCCAGACCTGTCACAGTATCCTCTGATCCATGCACTGTAAAGCTGAGATTCCGGAAAAATTGGGCACCTTCTTCGTCAGTATCCACGGTGATTTGCTGTGGATCAAGATCCTTGATAAGCTGAAGCAGCATTCCCCGTCCGTAGCCCTTCAGCCGGTTCTCCGGCAGCACCGCAATATGATGCAGATGAATCACTCCCTCATCCCTGCGCTCGAACCCCAGCAGTCCTACAATCAGCCCGTCATCCTCATAACCGTACAAATGCAGATGATCGTCCGTCTTGTAACGGTTGATGAGCTCTTCTTCATCTTCCTTGCCCGCTACGTCAGCATAACCGAGCAGCTCGCGTACTTCAGGCTGGTCCGTTTCGGACTTGATATTTCTTAGCATTCATCTTTAACCCCTTTCATGATGCTCCATAACAGGTTCATCCCTACATATCCATAATCAGCAGCGGCCAGGTGTCAAGCCATTCCTTTTGAAACACACGTACCCGGAACGCGGTCGTATTTCGGAAATACGGGCTTTTTCTGACCCTCATCTCAAACAAATCGTCAAGACCGAAGGGAGCTACAATATGCACAATATCCTGATCATCCATGTAGATGCCCACGGCTGTTGCTGTTTCGGGCCAATACCGCATGGCATCCTCTGCGGAAGCATAAGGAGGATCACCGTTGCGCTCATGCATGCGGGCCTGGTTTTTAACCGACCAGTGGCGGTTGATTTGCCCCCGGTTCAGCAGCTGCTCCCAATGATGATCCCTTTCCTCCAGCGTATTGCCGGGATCATAATAAATGACATCAATATCATGCAAGGGAGTTAGCGCCACATAACCGTGCAGCTTGTCCCAGACCCGATTCCTTACATAACCGGCGGCGATGCAGGTCTGCGGAAGGCCAAGCTCCCTGATCCGCTTCAGATCCTCAATCACCTGCGGATCATCCATGTAAGTATAGAGGAGCTCTTCATGCCTCATAATCATCCCCTCCAATCACGGCATACCATTAAATAGAACCTTCCGCTGATAGCCCAAGCTTTTTCAGCAAAGCAACTGCCTTCTCCTTCTCTTCTGCCGAAAGTCCGCTGACCGTGTCAGAGATGACCTGCTTGTGCTGGGGAAAAATTTGCTCGAAAAAGTACCTGCCTTCCTCCGTCAGTTCTGCAAAAATAACCCGGCGGTCGTCCTGGGAGGCGCGGCGTCTAAGCAGGTTCTTCTTCTGAAGCTTATCCACAACATACGTTATATTCCCGCTGGAAATAAGGACCTTCTCCCCGATCTTCTGCAAAGGCTGCGGCCCCCGGTGATAGAGCAGATCCAGTACACCGAATTCGGTCGTGTTCAAGCCATGGCTGTGAATATCCCGGTTGGTACGGGAGGTGACCGAGTTATAAGCACGGGCGAGCACTACAAATAAATTAAGAGCTAATTCACGATCATCTAGTGTTTCAGACATATTTAAAATCCTCCATACAATTATCTTCATTCAAAGATATCGCAATTGCATGGAGCTGTCAAGTTTGCAAAACAGGAGCATCGCCGCTATTTTGGAGCTGCGGTGCTCACTTCACACGGATATCCATCTCTCCGTCGGATTTGGCAATAATGATTTTGTCAGCCATTCCGACGAACAAACCGTTATCCACCACACCGGGAATGCTGTTCAGCATCGCTTCCAGCGCCGCCGGATCGTTGATCTCTCCGTACCGACAATCGGCGATGTAGTTGCCGTTATCGGTTATATACTTCACACCGTCCTTTTGCCGCCACTGCACATCCGGGCAGGAAGCCTCCAGTCTTCTCTTCGTCCATTCGCTTGCAAAAGGCACAACCTCAACAGGCAGTGCAAAGCTGCCCAGCGTATCCACGGCCTTGCTTTCATCGGCGACCACGATAAAATAATCCGTATTGGCCGCAACAATCTTTTCGCGCAGCAGCGCCCCGCCGCCGCCTTTGATCAAATGCAGCTCCGGATTTACTTCATCAGCCCCATCAATCGTAATATCCAGTCTCGTTATGTTGTCAAAGGGAACAATGGGAATGCCAAGCTGAACGGCCAACTCCTCCGATGCGACCGATGTCGCCACCGCTTCGATTTTCAGGCCGTCCCTGACCCGTTCTCCGATTTTCTGTATCGCCCAGTATGCCGTAGAGCCTGTTCCAAGCCCAATGCACATGCCATCCTTGATCGCCTCCACCGCTTTTTCTGCGGCCGCTTTTTTTAAATTCATCTTATCAACTCCCGAACTTATTTAGTACAATCATTACACAGACTAGTTTATAGCTGGCCTCTTTCTCTAGCAGCCCGCTACGTATATTATTCTTCTTATAGAGGTTGTTCAAAAAGTCATCTTTTGATCACGAAGGAAGTCAGGAAGCGGACTCGACATCGAATCTTGAATTCAGCCGGGCCTAAGCGGATGCTTACGAAGCATGTTTCCTACGGAAACATTTCAGGTGCTCACGTACCCCAAGTACGCTCCGCTCCTCAGTCCCTTGCTTCATCCAATCTTCTTGGTGCTGAAAACCTGACTTTTTGAACTCGCACTTATAGATTTCAGGCTAATTATAACGTGTTTCATAGAATTATCCACCATTTCATTGATGTTTGTATTCAAGATCGATTATGATGAATTTGTCGGCCATTGTCGAATTATCGCAATATAGGAGTGGATGTTTTGTTGAATTGGCGCACACTATCTTTTTTTCATAAAAATCTGTTATTGTCGTTCATGAATATTACCCTGATTGGCACGGCACTCATTTGTTCAAGCTATTTTAACCAGCGAAGCATCCTCACAGATCAGTTGCGCAATCAGATTGAAAGGACCACGGCGGAGTGGTATGCAGGACTGGATTCCGGTCTTGTCCGCATAGCCATGAAGGAACAGAGCTACAATGGGCCGGCCCAGACAAAGCTGCGGACCTATCTGGATGCCGTGTCCGGACACAATCCCAATATCGAGTATGCTTATATTTTCGGCACAGAGCTTGGCGGGAAAAACCGTCTCGGTACGTCCATCGTAGCCATGCCGACCCCTCTGAAACAAGAAATGAAGCAGAAATGGAAGCTGGATGTAGGTGATATGTACCAGCAACCGACCGAAGTGGCGCAAGCCTTGGGCAAAATGCTGGATACAGGCAAGCCGGTTTTTACCGACATTTATCAGGACAGCTTCGGCGAATTCACCACCATCATCTATCCGATCATGGACGAAACCAACAAAAAATTCGCCTATTTTGCCGTAGACGCCGACGCCAGCGTGATACGTGACGGTCTGGAGAGGCTGGTTGTTCATAATCTCCTCATTCTTGCCGGCTTTCTTATCATTTGTCTGCTGCTGCAGTATCTTGTCGTCAAAGGAACCCTTGCTCCCGTTAAGGCTCTGATCAACGGTATTGAGGAAGTCAGCAGGGGCAGACTGGATATCCGTATCCAGACTGGAAAAGACGACCTTGGTCAGGTGAATGAAAGATTCAACCATATGATCAGCAGAATGAACGACATTATGGCCAAAGTAAAGCAAACAACGGACGAGGTGAGTGAATCCTCCAAGGAGCTGCTTGCCATCTGTGAGCAAAACGGCAGCAATGCCAATGTCATCAATCGGAATGTTAATGAAATTGCCGGGAATATAGGCGTACAGGCCAAAGCCACCGCTGACAGCGCGCTAGCCATGTCCGACATGGCTAACGTACTGCAGACCGCAACCGAATATTCCAGCAAATTGGCAAGAGAAACGGAGCTGCTGCGGCAGCGCTCTGATGAAGGGATGGAAATCGTTCATCGTTTGACGGGGAGTAGCCATTCGGCTGGCGATACATCACAAATGGTTAAAATGGCCTCAGACGTATTTATGAACATGCAGCAAGCCATCGCCCAGGTGACAGAGCAGGTACAGTACATGTGTGCAGCAACTGTCGAAACTTCGGCCGGTATTCAGGAAATGAAAACTGCTTCCGATCACCTGTCAGCCATGATCAGCAAAACAGCGGCCAGCAGCGGCGAAATTTCCCGGACCGTAAAGGATCAGTGGGCATCGATAGAGACCATCACCGCTTCGTCCAATAAGCTAAGCATTATGGCTGAAGAGCTGCAGGAGCTTACCTCTTATTTCATGGTTGCCGAGGAGCAGCCGCCAAAGACATAGACCACTTGCAGGAAATAACGAAGCATTCCTCCAAAGGTGAACGCTGACGCTTTTCCGGAATGGCTTCGTTCTCTGCTGCTCCGTGCAGCTTTTTACCTGTGCTTGCTATAGAAATCGTCAACAATTTTATCCAAAACCGCTTCAAAGCCGATCTGATGGATAATAATGAGCGCGATGACTGCCAGATGAACCGGGTAAAAGCTGATCCACAGCCAACGCGGAGCCGTCCTGCGGAACACCCCCGGACTTGACTGAAACAGACTGATCACAACAGTGGAGATCAAGCTGTAATGCTGAACCATCGTAAATGGTTGATAATATATGTAACCGATATAACGATAATTCCATAGCTCATACAAAAGATTCAGCACAAAATGGGTGAGGACCATCCACATCCCCCTCGTATAGCGGAAGATCAGTACAAGTCCAAGACCATATGCGCCGTAATCCATATGGGACCATTCCATAAATGCCCCGATAATAATATAAAAGGGAATCATCAGACCCGGCCTTCTCAGCCTGTCTGCGCCCGCCAGTGCCAGCAGAGACAACAGCAGCGTAAAAATAACGTTCAGGCCGGTTGTGCCAAATGCAAACATAAAGGGCAGCTGTGACAGCAAAGCCAGCACAAATAAACGTATCATGTAGCGTTTCATATTCCTGGTGTGCAGATACCCCAGATACAGGGCAAAGGTGTAAAGCGGGAAGGCAATCCTTCCTATAATCCGCCATGGAGCGAGTTCATTCGGATGAAACACCGCTCCAATATGGTCGATCAGCATCGTGATCATCGCAATCCAGTGCAATAGTCATTGCCTCCCGCATTCTTATTCGGCCGCATTCACATACTAATTATACTTTTTAAGCCAGTATAATGCTATCAACAACAATTTTTTGCAGATTGAGGGTTGTTTTCCGTTCATTTTGCAGAATCTAAACTGAGCACAAAAACTGAGGAGGAGTTCTTTATGAAGTTTTTCTTGGATACCGGCAATATTGAGGAAATCAAGCGGATTGAGCGTCTCGGCCTTGTTGACGGTGTAACCACCAACCCTTCCCTGATCGCCAAGGAAGGAAGAGTGTTCAAGGAAGTCATTCAGGAAATCTGCAGCATCGTCAAAGGCCCTGTAAGTGCTGAAGTGATCGGCCTTAAGGCGGAAGAAATGCTGAAGGAAGCTTACGAAATCGCAAAATGGGCTTCCAATGTTGTCATCAAGCTGCCGATGACCGAGGACGGTCTGTATGCCTGCCATGAGCTGTCCAAGAACGGCATCAAGACCAATGTCACACTTATCTTTTCCGCCGCTCAGGGCCTGATGGCCGCCAAAGCTGGCGCTACCTTCATCAGCCCGTTTGTCGGTCGTCTGGATGACATTGCCGTGGACGGTTTACAGCTGATTCGTGACCTGCGGCAAATTCTCGACTTCCATGATCTCAAATCGGAAATTATTGCCGCCTCCATCCGCAATATCAAGCATGTGGAGGACGCTGCCCTGGCGGGATCGCATATCGCAACCATCCCTGGCTCCCTTCTTCCCGCCCTGTGGAAGCACCCGCTTACGGACATCGGTATTGAGCGCTTCCTGAGGGACTGGGAGAAAGTACCCCAAACAAAATAAAAGTTAATCAACAGGCTGCATTCCGGTGCAGCCTGTTTTGCATTTGTAATCCTTTTTTTCTTTGACAAAATCATAAACACGGCGTATTTGTTGGCCATGCTTCCGTCTATTTTACCGAAGTTTTAGGCAAAATTCCCTGTTGCTAAAAGTTGCCGCACCTTCTCTGCCGTATCCGTTCCCTCAAAGGGCATATTAATGACAACCTGCAATTCGGGTGATTCATTCGCTGTAAACGATAAATTATGAAAAGTCAGTTCACCTGCAACCGGATGATACAGCTGCTTTAGTCCTTCTGATGCATAGATCACTTCCTGACGCTGCCACATTGCTTTGAATTCTTCACTGATGGCGGACAATTCCGCAATTTGCTGGGACCACCACGGATCCTCTACAAAACGACCGTACCCGGCACGAAATTGGGCCAGACAGCGCAGTGCAGCTTCCTCCCAATGCTCTCCCTTGATCTGGCGGAAATAATCAGAGGTAAACGTAATCCATACCAAGTTCCGTTCCCGCTCAGAGAGTTCATCGTAATTGCCGTAAACGGAGCGGAAGGCATTATTCCATCCGACAATATTTAATCTGGCATCAATTACGCTGGCCGGATGGATCTCCATTTGGTCGAGAAAATGCTGGAGTGTGGCGCTTATTCGTACTTCAGAAGATTTTTCTTCTACCGGGAAATGTCTATGGGCAAGCAAAAACAAGTGCTTTCGCTCGTTGGCATTTAATTGAAGAACACGGGCCAGGCTTTCCAAAACTTCGGAGGATACTTGAATATCCCTGCCCTGCTCCAGATAGGTATACCAATCCTGGCTCATTCCGGCCAGCATCGCGACCTCCGAACGCCGCAGACCCGGGGTACGCCGCCTCCCTCCCTCCATAATTCCCGCATGCTGTGGTGAAATACGTTCCCGGCGGCTCCGCAGAAACTGCGCCAATTCTTGACGGCGGTCTACTTTTAACAAATCCTTCAGCCCTCTCTATAGCTTATCTAAAAGATTATGGGAGTTTTTCTCCTAGGATAAACGTGCCCCTCGTTAACAATTACTAACTATTATACCTTATAGATGTGCCTATAACAGCAAGTCAAAAATTTCAATGCGCAATTCACATCAATTTATCGGGAGGAATCATGATGTCAGTACAAGAACAGAAAGTTATCCTGATTACAGGAGCAAATAAGGGGATTGGATTCGAAACGGCACGTCAGCTCGGTTTACAAGGCCATACGATATTCGTCGGGGCAAGAAATAAGGAAAGAGGCACTGTAGCAGAAGCAAAACTGCGTACCGAAGGAATTAACGCATCTTTCATTGAACTCGATGTTACGAATCAGGCAAGCATCGATGCGGCTGCACAAAAGATTGACGAGCAGTATGGCAAACTTGACGTTCTGATCAACAATGCTGGTGGTGTTGTCGGGAAGCTTGAAGAGATATCACTTCCTTCCACAACTCCAATGGAGGCGCTAAAAGGAACATTTGAACTCAACGTCTTCGGGGTATTTGCCATAATGAAAACGATGCTGCCTCTGCTGCGCAAATCTGAAGCCGGACGGATTGTGAACCTGTCCAGCGGACTGGGGTCGCTTACCTTTCAGAGTGATCCAGCCTTTGAATATTACGATCGCAAAATATTGGTGTACAATGCTTCGAAAACAGCAGTTAATGCGCTTACTGTCCATTTCGCTTTTGAATTGAAGGATAGCAACATCAAAGTAAACTCTGCCTGCCCGGGCTTTACAGCTACTGATCTGAACGGTTTTACAGGTATTCGCACGGTTGAGCAAGCCACGAATGTCGTGGTGAAGCTGGCAACACTTCCTGAAGATGGTCCAACCGGCGGATTCTTTGACGAAAACGGACCACTCCCTTGGTGAAAAATGAATGTGAACCACATACAGCAATATAGCTGAACATTGAAAATGCAACAGCCCTGAATCTCTCAGGCCTGCTGCATTTTTTGTTTATTACCGTTATGACAATGATCGCAGCATCGTTATTGCTTTTTGTTTGGCGGCCGTGTATAGTTTGTTTAGTGATTGATTAATCACGAGTGCTCAAAAAGAGAAGGATGATGCTACCTATGGCAAAAAGTTCATCGGTTTCCGCCAGCCGGCAGAGCGATATTATTTCCGCCGCTATTGAAGTTTTTGCGGAATTAGGATTTTACAGGGCAACCACGGCCAAAGTAGCAGAGCGGGCGAATATTTCGCAGCCGTATATTTTCAAGTTTTTTTCCACCAAAGAGGAACTGCTGCTGGAAGCGCTGAAGGCGTCCTGGACTCGGATCGCCGATTCCTTCAACCAGGTTGTGAGCACTGTTCCGCCTGAACTGCTGGAGAAAGAACTCATAACCGCCTATGAGAAAATTATGTATGAGCACCGCAATGAAGTGCTGCTGCAAATGCAAGCACAGACGATTATGGATGCCCCGATCGTTGAAGTGATGCGGGAAGGCTTCAGCAACATCAGACAGATGGTGCTTGATGCTTTTGTTGATGCCGGCATTGCCAATCCTGCTGAAAGAACCTTGCTTTTTCTCGCCAGAGGCATGCTGTGCAACATTTCCATGTCATTGGACCTGCCGGAATTAATGAAGCTGGACGAATGAGTATGATGAAGAAATGGCCGCCACCATTTTATCAATAATGGGACGGCCGTTATACTATTTCAATGCCATGCGGATTACAGAGTTACAGTTACAGCTCCCGCTGAAGCAGCCGGTGTGATGATGATACCTTGACTGCCCTGCTCACTGCTTCCTCCGTCAATGCCTGACACCTCGCTGATTCCACGCAGCACAAGATTCCAAGACTTGCCAGCTCCTTCAGACAAGATCGACAGCTTCCCACCTTCATGCTTGACGGATACGGTCAGCTCAACTTCTCCGGCTGTATTGCTCACGACACTCTTCGCGGCAGCGCCGTCTTCCAGCTCGAACAAGTGAAGCTGTACGCCATCGGCATAATCGTAATCCGGACGGCTGTCTTCACGTCCAAATGCGATCAGGCTGTTCGGCTTCACCAGCACCGGCAAGGTCATGAAGGTGTGGTTTTCCTTGTGCCAGCGGCCACCTTCCACTACATCGCCTGTAAGCAGATTCGTCCAGCGTCCTTCCGGCACATAATACTGCACGCTGCCTTCTTCGTTGAAGATCGGAGCGACCAGCAGCGATTCACCAAACATGTACTGGCGGTCAAGCGCATGTGTTGTCGGATCGTCCGGGAACTCCAGCAGCATCGCCCGCATCATCGGCAATCCGCGCACAGAGGATTCGACGGCCGAGTTGTACAGATATGGCATCAGGGAGCATTTCAGCTTCGTAAATACGCGCACCACATCCACCGCTTCCTCGTCAAACAGCCATGGCACACGATAGGATGAGCTGCCATGCAGTCTGCTGTGGGAGGACAGTAAGCCAAATTGCACCCACCGTTTGTAGACATCCGGTGTTGCCGTATTTTCAAAACCGCTGATATCATGGCTCCAGAAGCCAAATCCGCTCAAGCCGAGCGACAGTCCTCCACGCAAAGACTCTGCCATCGATTCATAAGTGGAGGAGCAATCGCCGCCCCAGTGAATCGGGAATTGCTGGCCGCCAGCCGTAGCGGAACGGGCAAACAGGGCTGCTTCATTTTTGCCGAGTCTCTGCTCCAACAATTCAAAAACAGCTTTATTGTATAAATGAGTATAATAGTTATGCATTTTATAAGGATCGGAGCCGTCATAATAAACAACGTCGGTCGGGATACGCTCGCCAAAATCGGTTTTGAAGCAATCCACGCCCTGATCGATTAGTGTCGCCAGCTTGCTTTGGTACCATGCCACCGCATCCGGATTGGTGAAGTCAACAAGGGCCATGCCAGCCTGCCACATATCCCACTGCCATACGCTGCCGTCGGCGGTTTTCACCAGATATCCGTTTTCCATGCCTTCATCGAACAGGATCGATTTCTCTGCGATATACGGGTTGATCCAGGCACAGATTTTAAGGCCTTTTTCTTTCAGACGGCGCAGCATGCCCTCCGGATCAGGGAACATATCCTTATCCCATTCAAAATCGCACCATTGGTATTCCTTCATCCAGAAGCAGTCGAAATGGAAGACAGACAGCGGAAGATCACGCTCAGCCATGCCATCCACAAAATGGTTAACCGTCGCTTCATCATAATCGGTTGTAAAAGAGGTCGTCAGCCACAGGCCAAACGTCCATGCCGGAGGAAGCGCAGGCTTGCCGGTTAGCTTGGTGTAGTTATCCAGCACCTCTTTCGGATCTTTGCCACCGATAATGAAGTATTCCAGAGTTTCGCCTTCCACGCTGAACTGTACCTTGGATACGTTCTCGGATGCGATTTCATAAGAGACGCGCTCCGGATGGTTGACGAACACGCCGTAACCTTTGCTTGACAGGTAAAAAGGAACATTTTTATACGCCTGCTCACTGCTTGTCCCGCCGTCTTCATTCCAGATATCCACAACCTGCCCGTTTTTGACAAACGGTGTAAAACGTTCACCCAGGCCATAAACATACTCTCCGACACCGAGCTCAAGCTGTTCCCTGAAATAAGGCTTCTCCTGAGGATCCTTGATATATCCCGGACCACGGTAGTTGCTGCCGGTCAATCGGGTACCATCATAATGAAAACCAACATCCCAGCCCTTGCCCCGTCCGACTCGGACACTGAGCTTGCCGCTCTGCAGCACAACCGCTTCCTCCTGCTCGGAAATTTGCACTTCTGTCGGCTGTGTCCCAATTTCAAATTCAGGGCCTTTTTTAACCCGGCCTTTGTGATGATTGAGCGTAACGCGGATGACATTCGGCATCGGCGAGCTGTACGTCGCTTTAAGGAGCGTGCCGTTCAGCGTGTCCCCTTTTCTCTCGATTCTTTTGGTGGCGGCAAATACCGTCATGGAAGAACCATCTGTCACAATATCCCGAACATCCGCCGGATTCTGAACTTCATAACCTTTGCGGATCATCCAATAGCCGTCTGTAAATTTCATTGCCTGTTTCCTCCTTGACCTCTTCTGCATAGGTAAAAACTGCTGTTATATTGGAATTTAACGAATTCTTAATTATAATAATATTGATTTAAGAAAGGGTTTTCTTTTGATATTTTGATGAATAGTAACACAATATTGATGGATTTGAGATTAGATGTGGCTTTTCAGCCTCAGTTAGGAGTATGTATGATGAGACGCGAAACGCTCCGCGAAAACCGGATACATGGCGACCCGTCATTCCCCGTAAGCGTATATCCCGATGTCGAGCAGTTGAACGGCAATTGTATACTGGACTGCCATTGGCATGACGAAATGGAGTTTATCCTCGTGCGCAAGGGCAGCGCCCTCTTTCAGACAGATATGGAGCATACGGAGGTCAGGGCGGGTGAAGCGCTGTTTGTGAACAGCGGCGTGCTGCATGCCGGCTATTTGCATCATGATGACCACTGTGTTTTCTCTGCCGTTGTCTTTGACCCGAAAATGCTGCTCAGCCATGGCCCCGATGTAATCCAGCAGCGCTTTATCGAACCCGTTCTTCACAAAACATTGCTGCCGCCGGTCCATATGAAAGGAACGGAAACCTGGGACCGGGAAATACTGGATTCATTGAATAAAATTTTGCGGGATCACAAGACGCGGCATCCGGCGAAGGAAATTTCCACCAAAGCACAATTGTATGCCATCTTCGCCAGCATGTATCCGCAGATGACACCGGCTGCAGGAGAACCGCTGGAAGCGAACACCGGTCTTTCCAAGGTGGAACGTATCAAAGTTGCGCTCGGTTACATCCATGAGCATTATCAGGAGCCTGTCCGGCTGAAAGCCATTGCCGACAAGGTGGGTATGAGCGAGGGCCATTTTTGCCGGTTCTTCAAGCAGATGGTGCAGAAAAGTCCGATTGAATATATTAACCATTACCGTATTCAGAAGGCCAGTCTGCTGCTGGAGCAGAGCGACCGTAAAGTGGTGGATATCGCGCTGGAGGTGGGCTTCGATAACCTAAGCTATTTTATTGCCACGTTCAAAAAATGGAATGGCATGACTCCTTCCTGCTACCGCAAGGAGCATGGCTCGCAGCAGATTGCGTTCATGCCGCTTCCGCTTTGACCGATCGCAGGCGTAAAGCACAATAAAGCGGCCTCCGACCGGAAGCCGCTTGCTGCTTATTCTCCCAAACAAATGTCTTTGCTATACTTTCTCTGTCTCATCAGCTGTAAACAGCGAAACCATGTGAATGCCGTCCCCCCCGATAGCTACGAGCCCCTTGTCGGACAGCCGGATTTCCGGAATGACAACGAGCGCCAGCAGCGACAGCGTCATAAATGCGTTATTGAGCGTGCAGCCCGCATGCTGCAGGGCTGTGCTGATGCCTTCGGATTGCTTCGCAACCTCGGCAAACGGAGCGGGAGACATCAGACCTGCGATCGGAAGCGGCATTAAAGCCTCCCCTGAAGCCGACACCACTGCGGACCCGCCCTTCATAGAAATGACCTGATTGGCGGCACGGGCCATCATTTCGTCATCGTTGCCGATCACGAGCAGGTTATGGCTGTCATGCGCCACGGTCATGGCTATGGCAGCAGGCTCCGTAAATCCGATGCCGGTAACCAGAGCGACAGCGCTGTTGCCTGTTTCTTTATGGCGCTCAAAGACGGCGATTTTGCACAAATCCTTGCCGGGATCTGTAACAGCCTCCCCCTCTTCTACCGGAACCATCATTTTAACTTCTTTCGTGTCCACATGGTTTTCCGTTACCTTAATGACCCGTGCCTCCGCCTCGCCTGCACGAACCGGTGCTGGCAGCGCGAAATCGCGGGCAAGAATCGTCCGGTCAATATGCACTGTATTCAAGGCCTCAGCGGGATACGTAAAGCTGTCCCAGCCTGCAATCATTTGGCCGTTCTCGGCCACAAGACGCCCGGCGGCAATGGTTGCTGACACTCTCACATCCGCAAGCCTGCCATCAAGCAGAATGATGTCCGCAATGGAGCCGGGAGTAACTGATCCGATATCCCGCGCCACCCCGAACCGTTCCGCCGTATTCAACGTCGCCATCTGGAAAGCGGTGACCGGCTTCACCCCTTGGGCGATGGCATGCCGCACGACAAAATTCATATGTCCTTCCTTGAGCAGCGACTCCGAGCTGCGGTCATCCGTCACCAGCATCATGCGGCGGGTATCCAACCCCATCTCCGTGCAGGCTTTGATCGTTTCAGCCACATCATGCCAGGCAGAGCCCTGCCGCATTTTGGCGTACATGCCCAGCCGAATCCGCTCCGCGACATCCTCGGGGGTCACGCACTCATGGTCTCCCGTAATACCGCTGGCCGCATACACAGGCAGCCTCCAGTCGTCGGACGCCCACGTAAAATGTCCATCCGCGACCTTGCCTGCACGCAGCGTTGCCTGTATTTCGCCAAGCATCGTTTCCTCGCCATACACAACACCGGGAAAATTCATTACTTCCCCGAGGCCAATCATATCCGGCCCCCAGCTTAGCGCCTCAGCCACCTCCCCGGGGCCGAAGGAAGCGCCGGTTGTCTCCAGTTCCGCATTCGTGGAGGGCACACAGGAAGCGACCTGCATATAAGCGGCCATCGGAGTTGTCCGCGCTTCATCAAGCATGAGGCGAAGGCCTTTCAGGCCGAGCACGTTGGAAATTTCATGGGCATCGAAAAATCCTCCGGTAGTGCCCAGCGGAAGCACCGCCTTCGCGAATTCGGTCACGGTCAGTTGGGTACTCTCGATATGACAATGTCCATCCAGCAGACCAGGCGCGATATAACGTCCTTCTGCTTCAATAATAACCGTGTCCGGGCCGATCGTATGGCTGACATCCTTGCCGACATAGGCGATCCGGGAACCTTGTATGGCCACGGACATGCCCGGAATGATCTCCCCCGAAACGACATTAACGAGCCTGCCGCCGCGAATGACAAGCGAAGCCGGACGGTCCCCTCTTGCAGTGGCCACAAGCTCAGGAACACAATCCGCAAGCGCAGGACGTTTAAATAGACTCATATGGACTTCCTCCATTTTCTCAAAATTGCTAATCCGGTGAAAAATATATGACTCGTATTATAATCCCGCAGGTAAGGATTTGTAAAATCAGATGACATATTGCTGTTGCAATAACTAAAATTGGTGCAGCCCTTTGTGCATCTACACGATAGTCTTCCCAGTGATGGAATAAATTGTGACAACGATCGTCTGAGACGCTCCGAGAACATTCCTACAATCGCTGTTGCCCCCAAATTTCTGAACATATTTTTTAGAGGCGCTACACCAAGTATGTAAGAGAAAACGAGTATCGGCGGAAGGTCAGACCATCGTTAACCGATACTCGCTCTTTTAAATCCAAAATGGTCTTTTCGAGATATCCCATGAAGGGTTATTTATTAGTTAGCACGCTATAAATGAACGTGTCAGGGGATTGCTCTGTCACAAATGGTGTTGTTTCGCCAAGAGAATAGATATGAAGCAAGTGCATCGCCCGGGTGCATGCCGTGTAGAACAGCTTGCGCTCGCTTTCCCGTGCGTACTGCCCGCTTGAACCGTCATAAATCAGGACGGCGTCGAACTCAACGCCTTTTGCCAGGTAAGCGGGGATGATGTGAATCCCTTTTTCAAAGGCAGGCGTCGTTTTTTTGATCAGCCGCGGCTTGACAGACAGCAGCTTCTTCAGCGCTTCATGAACTGCAGAGCTTTCGCCGGCCGTTTTACAAATGACGGCTATGGATTCATAACCCTCTCCCAGCAAAGCTTCGACATCCCTTGCTATCCTTTGATGCAGCTCTTCGCGCGTGCCAATCTCGTTCACCTCCGGCATGCCTCCACTGCGGTTGAACGGAATGATGTGCTCTCCGCCGGCAACCATCCCACGTGTAAACTCCACAATTTCCTTCGTGGAACGGTAGCTCCTGGTCAGGGAAATCAGTTCCGTCTGATCGGGGCCGTACAATTCCGCCAGAGGGCCTGCGTTCTGAAGCACCGAAGCATGGGCGTAGATGGCCTGGTTGAAATCGCCGAGAGCCGTCATTTTCGCTCTTGGGAAGAGGCGCTTCAGGAAAGACAGCTGGAACGGCGAATAGTCCTGTGCCTCATCGATAAATACATGATGAATTCCGCTGTTGGAGCGAAATCCGAGCGTGATCTCGCGCAGGTACAAATACGGTGTCGCATCCTCATAGGCCAGCCCACCTTCGCTGATCCGCTCCAGTGTCAGCCTGCCCAGATCCGCCCAGCTTGAAGGAAGCTCCGTACCGCCGGACAGATACTCTGCAAGCTCCCTGTTGCGGAACAGTTCACTGTATAATCGCGTGATGTCAACAAAGCGCAGCGCTTTAATCCATTTGCGCAAGGGCTTGAGGCGGTCGCTGACCACCATTTTGGCCAGAATGCTCCGCTCACGGTCATAATCGTCGAATGTCTCGCCGAGTCCCTTGTTCTTGCGGCGCAGCCGGTTGTAGGCGCGCTGGTAGTCTTCACTGGACAGCATCTCGATCTGCTGGTCGACCCATGGGGCCGAAATCTCCGCTTTCCCGAATGCTGCCAGTTCCTTCAGCAGCCATTCGCGCAGCAGCTCCAGACGGTTGGCCAATTGGATGGAAGGATCAAAACCATAAAATTTCCGGACCATCTCAGCGGCGGATACGACCTCGCGGCCTTGAAAACGGACCGGCTTGAACATCATGCCTTCCCGCTCCAATCGCTGCTTGTAGCCCTCAATCATGCTCTGAAAGATTTGGGACGACTTGAAGCGGATGCCTTCCATCCGCGCCTCATATTCCGGCTGGCCGGACGCGGACAGCACGTATTCAAGCTGCTCGAACGGATCCTCAAGCTGAAACTCCCTGCCAAGACGGCGCTCCAGGTATTCCTGGAACGTGGTCTGGTTCATGTTCTCTTCGCCAAGCTCGGGCAGAACGGTGGACACATAGCTGTTAAACATCGGGTTTGGCGAGAAGAGCACGACCTGATCCGCACTCAGGCGGTCGCGGTACTTATAGAGCAGATACGCTACACGCTGGAGAGCCGCAGACGTTTTACCGCTTCCGGCTGCCCCCTGTACAATAAGCATCCGGCTGCGGTCATCACGGATGATCCGGTTTTGCTCCTTTTGGATGGTGGCCACAATGCTTTTCATCTGGGCATCGGAGCTGCGGCTCAGAACAGCCTGCAGCAGTTCATCCCCGATCGTTACCCCTGTATCGAACATGAAACGGATGCGCCCGTCGCGGATCACAAACTGCCGTTTCAGGGTGAGCTCTCCTTCTATGGCACCTGACGGGGTCTCATAGGAAGCAGGTCCTGGCGTGCTGTCATAATACAAATTGGATATCGGAGCGCGCCAGTCATAGACAAGAAAGTCCACCTCATCATCATCCATCAGGGATGCAATGCCAAGATAAATTTTCTCCTCTGTGCCTTCTGCCTCCGCAAAATCAATTCTTCCGAAGTAGGGTGACTGCAGCAGACGGTTTAACCGGTTCAGCATAGCCGCCGACTGCTTGTGCCGCTGTTCACGGTCCGATAACACCTGGGACTGCTGACGAAGGCTTGTGGACGTTTCGCCCACATCATCGGATTCGCTGAAGTTCATCGTCACTTCATCCCAGAAATCCTTTCTCATGGAGACGACATCCTCCCGGACACGGCCGACCTCGGCCTCCAGTTTGCGGATGCGGCCGCGGATATCGGAAGTAACTTCGTCTACCCTTTGTTGCTCCTTTGTCCATTCCTGATCCATTTTGGCATCTCTCCTCTTTCTCATCCACACCCGGACTACACTTTAGTATAAACTCCCGGCAGCAACTCAAGTCCTGAAGGGAGGGGATTTTAGTTTTTTGTCATCCATATTGTGTAAATCAGTTTAAAAAGGACGCCGCCGGCGTCCTTTGCTTTTTATTACGATGTATATCCCGGCGGTTATGATCTGCGCAGCCACGCCTTCAGTCCCTCGGACTGATCCTTGCCCTCATCCCCACGGTGAATATGATCGGCAAGCCTGCTCAAACGGCTGAGCTGATGGCCGTAGTCATACATGGCCGCCGCCACGATGGCCAGCCTCAGCACCCCCTCTTGGGTCCGGTCATAGCGGTCAATGGCGGATTCCATAAAAATGCGGTTTTCTTCTTCAAAAATATGCGATTCATCGTCGTTCGGTTTCAGCTTATCCTCAAATTTCAAAAGCGCGTGCTCATGGAAGCGGATAAGCTGCTCCAGATGATTGTCGAAGAACTGGTCCGTCCCATCAGGTCGCTCAGCCTGGAAATAGTGCCGCTCCACCGCGTCCAGCACCTCAAACCCTTTTTCAAGGCTGAGCAGCATTTGCTTGTAAACGACCATCTCGCGGGTCTGGCTGTACCGGGCTCTCCTGAGCTTCTTCTGTTCTTCCTCGAACAGGTTGTACTTGTCAGACAGGCCTTTTATAGCACCTTCCAGATTGTTTTTTTCTTCACGAAACACCGTTTCTTTGATTTCATCTGATATGGCCGTCCGCAGCAGCAGCGACATTTTTGCGAACACGCTTTGAATATGGCTGACAAACTGCTTCTTCGGTTTGGGCGGGAAGACCAATATATTAATGAGAAAAGCCGAAACGATGCCGATCAGGGTGAGCGCAAAGCGCGAAACCGCAAACTGCCAGTCACCGGCTGTCTCAATGACGGAAACGACGGTGACCAGCGTCAGACCGATGGTATCGGCCATTTTAAGCTGAAGACAAATGATAATGACCAGGCTGCAGACAAGTCCGACGGCAATAGGCTGATTGCCAAGCACCATTCCCCCCACCAGAGCCACGATCGCACCCAATGTGCTGGTCTGCAGCTGATCCAGAAAATAGCGCCAGGAACGGTAAATGGAAGGCTGCATGGCGAAAATGGCTGCGATAGCGGCGCCCACGGGCGATTGGGTATTGAGTAATGAGCTTAAAAAGAGGGCCAGTGTCACGGCAATGCCCGTCTTTAACACCCGTGCTCCAAATGCCAAAAAAATCCCTCCTGCGGTAAAACTGCTTCTCCAAAATAATTCATACCGAAATAATATAAACAACTTAAGAGAAACTGTCCATTGATTATTATTACCCATATTAATTCAATTGGTGCTCTGACGGAAGGCCCCTCTTTCTTCTTCCGCAAATTGCTTAACCCTGCTAGAATAGAAAGATCGCTTTAACAACAGGGTGGGGAGCATTCATGCAATCATTTCAACAGTGGCCGCGGAATATCAGGCTTTTTTTCATCGCTAACATTTTGTACCAGATCGGCACAGGTATGTTCTCTGTGCTGTATAACCTATATATCGAAAGCCTCGGCTATAACGAATCGATGATCGGCAGCGTCGTCAGCCTCCAGTCCTTGGCAACCGCTCTTATGTTCATCCCGGTCGGCCTGCTCGGCGACAGGCTCAGCCGCAAGCGGATGCTGATGGCCGGAGCATGGGTCAGCGGGGCCGTCTTTGCCGGCCGCTCGCTGCTGGAAGCAGAGCCAGGCATGCTGCTGTTCGCCGTGCTTAGCGGCATTTTTGCTGCCTTTTTTCAGGTGCTGGCCATTCCCTTTTTAACTGAAAATGTAAAACCGTCCGACCGGCTGCGCATGTTCAGTTACTATTCGTCGCTTGTGCTTGCCGCACAGGTTATCGGCAGCCTTGGCGGCGGCGTCATTGCAGATCTGCTGCAATCCTGGGGCTTTGGCCGGACGGCCAGCCTGCAGGCCGTGCTGATGGCCGGTGGCATTTCCACGCTTGCCTCCTTCCTGCCTCTGATCCGCATAGCTGAAACCCCGGAGGCTGCGGCCCCTGTGGACAGCAAAGCGGCTGCGGCTGACAGCGGCACGGACGCAGCACTGCCAGAACGTGAGCGTGTGCTTATCGCGCAGTTTGTGATTACACAGCTTCTGATCGGCTTTGGCTCGGGTCTGGTGATTCCTTACCTTAATCTATACTTTACGAACCGTTTCGACGTTTCATGGAGCGGTATGAGCCTGCTGATTGCCCTGGGGCAGATCATGACGATTGTCTCCATGCTGATCGGCCCGTTCCTTGCCGCAAGGCTCGGTTCCGTCAAGGCGGTCGTCTGCTTTCAGCTGCTGTCGCTTCCGTTTCTGCTGGTCACAGGTTTTACCAATGTGCTGTGGGGCGCATCCGTCAGCTTTCTGTTCCGGCAGGCGCTCATGAATGCGGCAAATCCCATTCAATCGGCCGTTATGATGGACAAAATATCAGCGAGACGGCGCGGCACAGCCAACTCCCTGATGCAAACCGCCTTCATGCTCGGGTGGGCCACCATGGGACCGGTGCAGTCGTACCTCGTAACGACCTACGGGAACTATTGGGGATATGCCATCACCTTCAGCATCACGGGCCTGCTGTATGTCGTTTCATCTCTTCTATACTACATCATGTTCCGGGAACGCCGGACCATCGCGGCCAAATCTAGCGTACATGGATAAACATGCCGTCTGCACGCCTTTGTGACGCTGCCTTTACATTAAGCTGAATTTCAGCATACAAAGCCCTGTCATAATGAAGAAAACGTCTTCGACGTACTTGCAAAGAAGACAGACCGCTTTTAGGTCTTTCATCGGTTAGTTATGATGAGGGAGGAAATTGTATGCTTCGGGTGGCGCTTTTTACGGATACCTTTGCGCCGGATGTTAACGGTGCGGCACTGACTTTGGCGAGATGGACGGAATACTTGCGCGAGCACAGAGTGCCTTGTATCGTGTTCGCGCCGGAGGGCGACAGGACTCGGCCTGCGGGCCCGGACGTAGAGCGTTTTCGCAGCATCCCCTTTTTTCTGTACAAGGAATGTCAGCTGGCGATCCCCAACGCCAAACAGATCAACAACCGGCTTAGCTCCTTCTCCCCCACACTCATTCATGTCGCTACACCCTTCAACCTCGGATTGTTCGGTGCCTCGTACGCGGCAAAGCATCATATCCCTCTTGTCGCATCCTATCATACCCATTTCGATAAGTACCTCGACTACTACAGGCTGCGCTGGCTGGAACCCGCGCTCTGGAAGTATATGCTGTGGTTTCACAGAAACTGTGAGCGAGTCTATGTGCCTTCGCAATCCACTTTTTCCGAATTGAAAAACAAGGGCTTCCGCAATCTGGAAATATGGAGCAGAGGCATTGATGTAAATCTTTTCTCCCCTGCAGGACAAAGGGAGCAGTTATGGTCAAAGTGGAACATCAGACCCCGTAAATACATCATTTTATATGTAGGCCGGGTTGCGCCTGAAAAAGGCATCGATGTCCTCATGGAATCGTTCAGGCGTCTCCCGGGGCGGCTGCGCTCCGAGGCAGTTCTCGTTGTTGCCGGGGACGGTCCGCTTAGCCGAAGCCTGGATGCCGCCGCGCATGGGCTGCCTGCGGATTCGGTGCAACAGCTCGGCTTTGTCACCGGTAAGGATCTGGCCGAGTGGTATGGGGCAGCCGACCTGTTCCTGTTTCCGTCGGCCACCGAGACGTTTGGCAACGTTGTGCTGGAAGCGATGGCAAGCGGAACCGCGGTGATCGGAGCCGGAGAAGGAGGCGTCAAGGACCTGATTAGCCACGGGGACAATGGCTGGCTGTGTCCTGCCAATGATGCCGCTGCTTTCGCGGAGGCGGCAGCCCTGCTGTTGGATAACGGCGTTTTGCGCCGCCGGCTTGCTGACGCCGGACGGGAAAGCAGCAGAGCCCATTCCTGGGACAGTATTTTCAGACGTTTGCTTGCGAGCTACCGGAGGGCAGCTTCTCCGCAAATCAAACCTGCGGCGCGTATGTAGCAACATGCTCCGCAGCTTTTATTGCTGCCCGATAATATGCTGCACCCGCCCAACCTGCCCGTCCGTCAAGCGCACCTTAATGCCGTGCGGATGGGCGGGTGAATTGGTCAGGATGTCCTTGACCGTTCCCCGCGTCAGCTTACCTGTACGCTGGTCCTGCTTTAAAACAATATCAACGAGCAGCCCTGGCCGGATATCCGCTCTCTTTTGTCCATTCATGCTGTACACCTCATTTCCTGTTGTCAATCAATCTTCCGAGCTCTTCAACGTGTATGCTTGATCACTTTCCCTTGGCAGGCTTCCGGTTCAAGGATGCGGCCAAGGTCAGCATATAAGCCGCCGCAAGAACGGCAAAAATCATCCCGCAAAAATGCAGCATATGCTCCTGCCCGGAAGGAGCAGACCAAATCTCGGCCAATTGCTTGTACAGTGAGACCGGGTCTTTGACGATATCCCAGGAGTTGCCGCGGATAAAACGTCCGATATAAATGGCGAAGCTGCTGAGCAGCAGCACCATGACGGCGAACAGCACACCCGCCATCCGCCCGAATGACCTGCGCACCAATTGCCTCACGGAGTCCAACAGCATACTCCCCATCATCAAACCTGTCAAGCTTACAAGCAGCATGGCAAACGTATGGTTCCAAAAGTCAGTATCCACCCAGAAGCGTTCACCAGGATGAAATGGATATCTTGCAAACACATGCAGCATGTCCGTAATCAAATAAGGCGTATTCGGATAAAAAACCAGCCACACAATGCCCGCACCCGTCAGCAGCAGACTCCTGATCCCGCGGCGCTTCATGGCATAACAAACATCCAATATGATGGTAAGCACAGCGGGTATCCATGCCAGCAGCATATTCCACCAAATAAAGGTGTAGGGGGCTCTGCCCGACGGCAGCTTTACATTCAAAATCCACAGGGTGCTGACAAGGGACACCAGAGCGAGCAGTCCAAACATCATTAACTTGCGAGGATAGTTCAGTGATTTCAATCCTGTATGCATGCAGCCTCCTTTTCATCGATAAACCCGATCAGCGTCTGATAGAAAAGCTCCTTCTCCATGAAGTGGACATCGTGGCGCCCTGTACCCGAAAGTGTACAACAAATTGATTTATTCCACAATGTTCCAAAGAATAAGAAAAACTTAAACAAAAAGTCCTCCTTCCCCATAAACTGCTTGTGTGAATACAAAGGAGGAGTGATCAGGTTGGCAACTTTCGCAGCAGCGCTGAAAATGAAAAATAAACATGCAAAAAAATGGCTTGCCGCCAAAGGGGTTTTTGGAGTAGGAGTCGGATACAAAGACCCGAAGAATCGCAAAAAAGGGGCAGCCGTCATCATTTACACGGAATCATTATCTGCAGCCAGATCCGCTCTTTCTACTGTAGCGGTCCATTCAACTGGAACAAGTGCGCCGGTCCGCATCGTGCGTTCACAGCCTTTCAGGACGAATGCCAGCTACAAGCGGCGGATTCGTCCCGTACGTGCCGGCTACAGCATCGGAACGACAGAGTATTCCGGTACCTTGGGTCTCATCGTTGCCAAGCCGAAGCAGTCGGGTGTGACCTATATGCTCAGCAATAATCATGTCCTGAACCCGGACAATAAAGGTGGACTGATCCCCACGCTTCAGCCTGGCGGAGCAGATGGCGGAACCCTTTCTTCCGACCGGGTAGGAACGCTGTACCGCTACGTGAAGCTGCGCAAATCCGGGCAAAATTTAATGGATGCCGCCATATCCGCCCCGCGCTTCAGTAATCTTGTTACTCCCCGCTACGCCACTGTCGGGGACGTACCGGGATATGTTACGTCTTACAAGGTTGGAGAAAAGATGAAAAAAGTCGGCCGCACGACAGGGCGGGTGTCCGGAAGGGTAGAATCGATCCATACGGATGTACAAGTGGAATACGGTGAAAATTTAGGTACACTAAGCTTCCACAACCAAAGCGTCATACGTGGTGCAAAGCCTGTCTCACTACCGGGAGACTCTGGCTCCGTATGGCTGCGGAGCAGCGACAATTACGCGACGGCCGTCAATTTTGCAGGCTCGCAGGATGGACGCATTTCCCTTGCTTTTCCTGTGGAAAGAGCGATGCGGGCCTTCGGTCTGCAGGTGGCACAGCCATCAGGCAAAGCCGCAGCAATAAAGCGCCGCGCCGCTTCTTCATGCTCCTGCACCCGTCCGCTTACAGCCAAAGAGCTGACCCACTGCAAGCCAAAAACCGCAAAGCGAAGAGTGCAGGGATGACTTCAGTGTGCTGAACAAGGCATTCAACTTTTCTGAGGAGAACAACATGGCCGCAAGCCATGTTGTCTCCTATTCCTCGTTTTTATCCGCCTCGGCAAGCATCAGCTCCAGTCCCAGGCCCTGCAAGCCGTTGAGATAGTCCTTTCTCCAGTTGCTGACCGCCATCTCTGGCAGGTGCTCAGCCGGAATATATGCCGTGCAGCCTGTCGCAATTTGCGCCAGCATAACCGACGTGACTTCATCATGGCAAAAAATAACCCTGTGCGGATTCAGAATCGCGGCCAGCGAAGCAATCAATCTGCTCACCGGATCGAAATCTGCCCCTGCGCTTAACGCTTTCTCCTTCACAAAATGCATGGCCTGCAGGAAGTTGCGGTTATCGTATTGCGGAACGAACGAAATTTCCCCTGAAAAAGAGGTGCTGCCCCGCACCAGCTGGCCATTGACCATCACACCGGCACCGGGACCGTTCGAACCAAAGTACAGATATACGAGCGAGGAGGCGTCCTTATGCCTGCAGTGCAAATGATAGCCGAGCACCGCGGCGTTCATATCATTTTCCACAACCACCGGTATAGAAAAACGCTGTTCGCAAATGCCCTTTAAATTCAAATCCTGAAATTGCTCATTACCTGGTATGTAAATGATGCGTCCTTTGCTGACGGCTGCGGGAACGCCGATCGAAAGCGCGCTGATCTTCGGATATTTTGCAATTAGGGGTTCGACATGCTCGGCCAAGCTCTCGATATCTTTGGTCAGCACACCCGCAATCTCCTTCCGCTCCTTCACTTCTCCTCGGCAGTTGAAGACAACATATCCTGTTGCATTACGTTCTGAAAATACGGCCAAGCCAAGCCTGTAATCCGCATTGTATTCGTATCTGGCCGCCCTTCTTCCACCCCCGGAATGATCCAGTCCACGCGAAAGCACCTCCCCGCTCTTCTCCATCTGATTCATGAACTTGCTTACTGTCGGAAAGCTGATGCCCAGTTTGCGGCTGAGCTCAATCTTCGTTGCACTTCCATGCTTCAACAATTCGGTACGGATGCCGCGCAGAATGATTTTTCTCAAAGACTTTGGACTTGATGTTAATTCGTTCACTTCATCCACCCCAATGCAAACTTATTAAATGAATTTAATAAGTTTTAATTAGCATATCATACCAATTTATTAGCATAAAGACAATTCAATTGATCACCGTCTACTACTTTCGAGCCATTGCAGACAAAAAAATCCGGTGCCTCAGCATCGGATAAACATGCTCATTCCCCCTCCATGCGATTCACGCTCTCGATCAGCAATATCAAACCATCTTGGAGGAGGAATGCTTTCTGTAGCAATATTAAAACCAGATACTCAAGCTCACGGTTGAGCAGCCGTTTGTTTAACATAATCTGTAATAGAACGGACCGTAACCTGCCCCGGCGCCTGCGGCTGGAAATAAGAGCTGTCTCCGCCACCGGTCAAAAAGCCTATCGTCTTGGGGACTCCTGGTACAAGATCAAAGTCATTATCTGTAAAAATGCCTTCATGCTCTGCGGACAGCCACACATGTCTGGCTAACACATCCGATGTCAATGTAATTGTCCACCGCCCGCCTTCTCCGCTTTCCCGGCATTCGATACGCGGGACAGGCAGCGCCATATCCTTGATACCCGCAAAATAATGCTCGCGCACAGCCTTCGTTTCACCCTGCTCATCCTCCAGGCTGACCACCAGTATATGCTCTGTCGGTTTTTTGCCCGCAAGCAGCTCCTCGACACCAAGAGTTAAAACCGTTTCGCTTCCATTTGGATCAACCTGTACGTCCTGTTCGACTTGCTTGACCGTACCTCCGAGAATATGCAGTACACTCACATTCAGCTTACCTTCTACGGTCTGAAGGGTGTCATTCACCACATGAAATGATACAATCCCCTTGATGTGCCCGGCCACCGACAGCAGCACATCACTCATGCTGCGCTTGACCCTATACTGCAGCGCTTTCCAGCGTCCGAAATAATCTATCCCGGCCCACGATGCAACCGGCCAGCAATCATTCATTTGCCAATACAGGGAGCCCATACAGTAAGGCTTGCTGCGTCGATGCGCTTCGATCGCCATCTCCATCGCATCTGCCTGCAGGATCTGGCTCATATGCAAAAAGGCTTTAAAATCCTTCGGCTCCTGCAAATACATATCCATATACTGCTTGATCAGCCGGTTGCCCGCCCCGTTCTTCTGATGAGCCAGCATCGTTTCCGACTCCAGCTCCAGTTCATGCTCCTCGGCATAGGAGCGAACGGACCGATATTCCGGAAAGGACTGAAAGCCGTACTCGCTCATAAAACGTCCGACATATACGTTATAATTTTCAAATGGCTCCACCGCATGCCATACACCCCAATAGTGGATATCCCCTTCTGCGGATGAAGAATGCGCATGCTGCCCTGCATCACCGGTCAGGGCGATCAGAGGAGATGAAGGCCAGTATTCGCTTCCGGGCGCTATCCGCTCGACCACTTCAGGCAGAACACGGTGAAAAATAGCTTCATAATCCGCCCAAATCCGTTCACGCTGCTCAGGAGTATAATCCTTCTTCCAGCCCCAGCCTCCCTGCTCATTATACTGCGCCCATGCCGTGTCAATCTCATTGTTGCCGCACCAGAGGGCAATGCTGGGGTGATTCCGCAGCCGCCGCACATTGTCCTCCGCCTCATGACGTACGCTGTTCAGAAATGCTTCATCCCCCGGATACATGCTGCAGGCGAACATAAAGTCCTGCCATACCAGAATCCCGTATTCGTCGCACAGCTCGTAAAACACATCCGCCTCATAAATACCGCCTCCCCATACGCGCAGCATGTTCATGCCGGATTCGACCGCGCTGGCCACCTCGTGCCGATACCGCTCAGCCGTAACCTCCGTAATAAAGCTGTCGCCCGGAATGTGATTGGCTCCCTTGGCGAATACCGGAACACCGTTGAGCTCAAAATAAAAGCTTGCACCTTTGTCATCCTTCTCACGCACAAGCCGAATTGAACGCAGCCCGGTCCGTACGGAGCGCTCTGCAATCACCTGCCCTTCAAGAAGCAACTCAGCACGAAAATCATACAGATGCTGCTCCCCGAGTCCCCGGCTCCACCACAGCTTCGGATCAGCTATCGTCAGCGGTATTTCAACCGTCTGGAGGCCCTTTTTCAATTCCGCCTGGCTGGTCCATTCCTGCCCGTCTACCATCAGCCGCAGCTGGGCAAAACCGGCTTCCGCCGCCTCGATCCCCACCATAGCCGTAAGCTTGGCTTCCTTGGCCTGAACTTCATCCTGACGGATGAACAGATCCTGGATGCGGCAGACCGACCAGCCCTCCAGTCTGATCTCACGCCAGATGCCGCTCGTAACAAAACGCGGCCCCCAATCCCAGCCATAATGATATGGAGCCTTGCGGGCAAATACGCTCAGCTTGCGGTCCCCCAGCCCCCCAAGCTCGGATTGATCGTTGGACGCAGGCAGCCCGTATCCGAGCTCTTTCAGCTTCGGCAGATCCTCCTGAATGGGTGAGCGAAAGCGGATATGGATCACATTATCACCAGCATGAACAAACGGCTTGATATCATGCCTCCAGGTACGGAACATATTGTCTCCCGAAAACACCAATACACCGTTAACGCTTACATCCGCATAAGTATCCAGACCGTCACACACTAGCTCCAATTGCTGCAAAGCTATCGCCGCCGACGGGATCACAAAATTGGCCTCATACTCCCAATCCTGCTTGTCGATCCATTGCAGTTCCCGTTCATTCGTTCCATAGAACGGATCGGGAATCTTGCCGCAGCGCAGCAAATCAGTATGTACGCAGCCCGGAACCTGTGCTGGCAGCCATTCCTGATCAGCGCTTGCCTTGAACCTCCATCCGTCCAACTGTTGTATCCACTTCTCCATCATCGGCCCTCCGTTCATCGTCTCCTAACCTAAAAGTTAGGTTTATTACATAACAAAAATAACATCAGACTTCATGAAGGTCAACCAATTACCAAAAAACACAATTATCGAATAATGCAAAAAACCGCCCGGTTTCCCGAACGGCTGTCCAAATCCTATTTTGCCACCTTTTCTCTGCCTGCAGCAGGGAGATATTGCCCCCTCATCACGAGCTCTGCATCCATGGATATCTTTTCGCAAGGGGAGGAAGGATTCATGATTCTCCAGAACAGCTGGTCTACCGAGCGTCTGCCCAGAAGCTCCTTGTCCATCCTGACGGTGGCCGCAATCGGGTGCTTCTCATGCGTATAATCAAAACCCGTGACACCGCAATCTGCAGGAACACGGACTCCGCAGCCATCAAGGGCGTCAATTACCAGCTGGGCGGTGATATCATTGACACATACAAACAGCTCCGGCAAGCCCCGGGCCGCGATGTCCGTGAGACAAGCAGACAAATCGGCGGTTGTCGCCGCGAACAGCCTTTCGTCCTGCTGCACTTCGATTCCGTTTCTTTCAAGCGTTGAGCGGTATGCGAACCAGCGCTCATGAAAGCTGAAGGCGTCATGAATGTTACCCACAAACTGCATGTGTCTGTATCCTTTGGCGATTAAGGAGTGAAGCATCTCCTCCATGCACGCCCAATTATCTATAAAAAGAGTGTCCGTACGAACAGCCGGATCTCTGTGATCGACCATGACAAACGGTATGCCAAGACGCCGGATATTCAGCAGAATTCCTGTTGATATCGAACCCACCGTAATAATGCCGCGGATGGCTTCAGGGTTAAGCAGCGAAAATATGTCGTCCGAGGAGGGCTCTGTCAATGTAAGCACATCCAACCCTTTTGCATTCAGCTGATCCGCTATGCCTTCAAAAACAGGCCCCCAATACTTGGATTCCCTGTTCTGGCTGCGTATATTAGGAAACAGCACCGCAACCGTTCCCTTCCAAGTGGTCTGCTTCGCAGGCTGCCCAGGTACAAATCCTCGCTGCTCCTGCCTGAAATAACCGAGCTTTCCGGCCAATTCCACAATTGCTGCTCTCGTGTCTTCACTTACGCCCGGTTTACCCGCCAGCGCACGGGAGACGGCGAACTTGGATACGCCTGCTGCATCTGCGATCTCCTGTAAGGTTACTTTCCCACGCATATCCATCACCCGTTGATTTATTTGTTCTATCGTAGCACAAATATTTAACAATAACAAAACCTAACAAATATCATAACATTGTTGAATATTTCTCTTGACTGTTAGCTCTTGTTTTTTTAGAATTCATTTATGAAAACACTTTCATTGGTATGTCATCTTTCTTAGATAAGGGGGATTCTTAATGATCAAAGTGAAGGCAATGCGCCGCTTCTCCGCCGTGCTGCTCTCCTCGCTGCTGCTGGCTGTTGCAGGCTGTGGCAGTCCGGAAGCCGCTTCGAACGCAGAGGACGATCCAAACGATACCAGTCCGCTGACATTGACCTATTTTAGCGGCGAGGGCAGCGCGAACTGGAACAACATGCAGGACGACATCGGCAAGGAAATTACGAAGAAAACAGGTGTTACTGTAGATGCGGAATTTGCCGTGAACGGCAGCGGCAAGGACAAATTCGCCCTGATGGTCGCAAGCGGCGATTATCCCGACATGGTCTATCCCAAGGACAATATAGGCAAGCTGGTAGATGCAGGGGCGCTCATTGATTTAACCGATTTGATCGAGCAATATGGGCCTAATATTAAAAAGGTGTACGGCGAATATTTTAACCGGATTAAATACAGCCTGGACGATCCCGCCATTTATACGATTCCGACCAATTTGGGTGTGGATCACATCGCCTTTGAAACTGTTGGCGGCTTTGAACTCCAGCACCAGGCCCTGGAGAAGTTGGGTTACCCGGAGATACGCACCGTCAAAGATTTTGAGGATGCGCTGCGTACTTATAAAGAAAAATACCCGACGACCAACGGGCAGCCTACCATTCCCCTCTCCCTCGACGCTGACGATTGGAAAATTATGATTACAGTGACTAACCCTGCTGTTCAAGCTACGGGCGCTCCTAATGATGGGGAATATTATATCGATCCTGAAAGCCACGAGGCGATTCTGCATTACCGCCGCCCGGAGGAGCGAGAATACTTCCGCTGGCTGAACCGTATGTACAATGAAGGCTTGCTGGATCCGGAAACCTTTGTGCAGAAGAGTGACCAGTATAAAGCCAAGATCGCCAGCGGCCGTGTCATCGGGCTGATTGATCAGAAGTGGAATTATCAGGATGCGGAGAACGCTTTGAAGGCGGCAGGCAAAGACGAGCATACCTACGCGCATTTCCCGGTAACGATGAGTGAGGAATACGATGACCCTTCCTTCCAATCGATCGGCTTTGACACTGCATATGGCATCGGCATTACAGTGGATAACAAAAATCCGGTCCGCACGATCAAGTTTCTGGATTATCTGGCCTCCGAAGAGGGACAAATTCTGCGCAACTGGGGCATAGAAGGCAAGCATTACAATATGGAAAATGGAAAAAGAGTTGTTCCGCCTGATGTGCAGGAACGCAAAAATAACGATAACCTCAACTTTCAAAAGGAAGTCGGAGTCGGGCTGTACTGGAGTTGGGGACCTCATTATGGGGATGGCATCAAGGATTCGACCGGCAACTATTTCACTACCCTTTATCCCGAAATGATCACAGCCAACTACAGTGAGGCAGAGAAAAAATCGCTGAAAGCGTATAATATTACGATGTGGAAGGACCTCTTCAAGTCTGAGGAAGACTTCCCGGTGAAGGAGTGGGGCGCAGCCTACAATATGCCTGTGCCGACAGACACCGATTACAATGTTATCTACCAGAAGTCGCAGGATATCGTGCGCAAACGGATACCCGAAGCCATTCTTGCTCCCAAAGACCAGTTTGACACGATCTATGATACGATGCTGAAGGAATTCGACGAAGCAGGCGTCCCGGAAGCGGAGAAAACGTACACCCAGCTGATCAAGAATCGCCTGGAGCTTTGGAGCGGAGAAAGCAAATAACACAAAGAAGAGAGGATGCCATGAGGTATCCTCTCAATTAGCTCAATCAGCACCAGATCACACCGGTCTAATTGCTTCAGGCTTTCCTCCATAAGTAAAGCTGGAGGCACATGGTTTCTCCCCCAGGCTTCCATATCTCTGACTGTACAATAAGTCCGCGCCCCCGCCGCCTCAAGAAAAGCGCTTATTCGTTCAATATCAGCCTGGTTGGACATGTCCTCATTATATTTTATTCCTATGTATATATTGAAAAATGGCGATCTCTCCTTTGGAGGCTGGAGCATGTTTTGCAGTTCAACACCGCAGTATTTACGTTCAGGCACTAGCCGGAAATAATCACTGAGTCAGAGCGAGGCCATTTGGGCCATACTCAAAGCGGTTAAGCCAAGGAATCAGGAGCGCAATTCCGATAGCCAGAAGGAAACCTCTGCCAACGCCGTTTTCTTCCGAGATCACAAAATAAATAATACCCGCATTGAAGCCTCTCATGGCTAAAGCCGCGAGATTCCTGGGTAGTCTGTTCTACTGAACAGAATTAGCACGTGATATGCCGCCAGGCTATCCCCGCAGTCCCTGCGGTTCCTTAACTATTCAGTTAGAAGTCTTTTGCCTTCGGCAAGGATATTTTTGCTTGCATTGTTGTCACGGTCATGGTGGCTGTGGCATGCTGGACATTCCCACTCCCGCAGACGAAGGTCTTTGACTTCTTTATTTTGGTAGCCGCAACACGAACAGATTTGAGACGAGGCGAAGGTTTTACCTACAGCCACAAACCTGCGTCCGTACCATTTAGCCTTATACTCAAGCATCTTTCTAAATCGATACCAGGATACTTCACCAATGGCTTTGGCTAACTTGTGATTCTTCATCAGGTTAGCTACCTGCAAATCTTCCACCGCAATCAGGTCGTGGTTTTTGACGATATGCGTTGAAATCTTTTGCAGGTAGTCTGTTCGGGCGTTGGCAATGCGTTCATGGATACGAGCCACCTTCACCCGTTGTTTGTTCCAGTTGGAGGAACCTCCCACCCGTCTGGAAAGAATACGTTGTTCCCGAATAAGCTTGTGCTCCATCTTCCGCAGAAATTTCGGATTCTCAAACACTTCACCACTGGATAGAACTGCGAAATCTTTAATCCCCACGTCAATCCCGACTTCCCGGTTTGTTTTGCGTAGGGGCTCGATGTCGGTTTCCACCAACAGTGAAACAAAATATTTGCCCGAAGGATTGCGCCTAATCGTTGCATTTATGATGCGGCCTTCCACTTCCCTGGACTTCGCAAATTTTACGAGCCCCAATTTGGGGAGCTTCACCTTATTGCCTATGATCGAAATATTCTCATTGGTGTAGTTGGTTTGATAGGACTGCACCGGATTCTTTTTACTTTTAAACCTTGGCGCATCATTTTGTTTACCGAAAAATTTTGCAAAGGAATCGGCCAGATGTTGTAAAGCATTCTGCAAAGAAAATTTATCCGGTTCTTTAAGCCATACGAGTTCTTGCTTCAATTTTGTCAATTGAGCAGAGCATTGGGTATACGACAGTCCTTTGCCTGTACTATGATAGGTTTCATTCCATAATCCCAGAAAATGATTAAATACAAATCGGGAACAACCCAGCGTCTTGTTGATGAGAACGATCTGATCCTGGTTGGGGTAGATACGAAACCTGTAGGCTTTATGGACAAGCATATTCTCACTTCACCTTCTGACTTTGAATATACTTCCGAATTTGTTCTTCGGTATGCTGACTGACGGTAGCCACAAAGTAAGAGGGACTCCACAAGTGGTCTCCTCCCAGCTTGTTTTTGAGCTGCGGAAATTCTTTAAACAAAAGTCTTGCGGAAATCCCTTTTAACACTTTGACCATATTGGGTATGGAATGTTGTGGCGTGCATTCGGCCAGTACATGGATATGGTCCTGATCTGTCTCCATTTCAGAGATGGAAAAGTTATAGTCGGACGCGACTTGCAGGAGAATTTCCTTAAGTCCGGTGTCCACTTCATCCGAGAGCACTTGGTGTCGATACTTCACACACCATACAATATGGTATTCGAGAGCGTAAACATATCCTCTGCCACGCCTGATTTCTGCCATTGTTCATCACCAGAATCATTTTACCATACGTCATAGAAAAACACAGCAATAATATGGATGAAATGTAGTATATATTTGAAGTAATGTACACCATATGTCGGTTCATTGGCATGTCAAGTGACATACCTGAACCGAAGTTTTCTTACTCATGACTAAAGTCGCGAGTTTGCGAAAACTCGTTATCAAATCCGCCCATAAAATCCAGTGCATTTTCTCCTGCCTGCCGCGAAACAGAATCGTACCTGCACGCTTCCGCACTTGCAGTCTGCGTACAATCAACGCCAGATTCAGCACAACTATTACCGTCAGCATAATCGGCATACCACACTATCACCCCTTACTCAACAAATATGCATTCTCAATCTCAATCCTCTTCATCCAGAAATAATTCTTCGAGCATCGGCTCTCTATTAGTCAGAAACTGCCGGGTTACATAGTAATGCTCCGTCTCCTCGTACGCAATCTCCCGGATCGTGGAACCGTCAAAACTCAAAATTTGCGCCCCCGGGTAACCGAGCAGGATCGGTGAATGGGTAGCAATGATGAACTGGCTATGTCCCGACAAATCCCGGATAATGCGCAGCAAGCTCAGCTGGCGTGTGGGCGATAAAGCGGCCTCAGGCTCATCAAGCAGATAAATCCCTTTTTCGTTAAAACGATGCAAAAACAAATTCAGAAACGATTCCCCGTGCGACTGCTGATGCAGCGAACGGCCCCCATATCGGCTGAAACCGCCGCCGTCCACCTCATCGATATGGGAAGCAAAATGATAGAAAGATTCTGCCCGCAGAAAAAATCCATTTGTAATTTTCGGCATCCAACCCAGCCGTATATAAGAGGCGAGCGCAGACCCGGAAGCATGCACCTGATAATTGTTATGCCTGCCTCCGCCTGCAGTATGAAACCCGCTTTGATATGCCAACGCCTCAAGCAGCGTGGATTTGCCCGAACCGTTTTCCCCTACAAAAAAAGTTACTTTATGTGTGAAATGAAGCTTACCCAGTGAACGAATCGCCGGCAGATGAAAAGGATAGTCCACCGTGGAAGGAATTTTGTCCCTAAGCAGCTCTACACTTTTGAGATACAAACCTGCCACCTGCTTTCCTGATAATCAGTAATTTGAATTTTGGGCCGGAAGCCTTTCAAACGACTTAAAACGTGTCCCCTGATACACCAGTCTCCCGCGGTCCCCCTCCACAATCAAGCCGTACTGCTCACCCTTGACTTCAAGTTCCTTGCGTTCGCCGTTTTGGAATTCAAACGTAACATAATAAGCGGTTTTGGAGCTCATATCTCCGCTGCCTCCCCACACCTCGGTGCGCTTCGTGACTGCGGTGCACTCCTCTGACAGCTCCTGTGCGGCATTATTGGAGGACCATCTTTTGGCCCCCTTTACGAGGGTAATAATAAACATAAGAAAAACAAAACCGATAAAAATAAACACGACAAAGGGAAGATAATCAAATAAATTCCAAAACAAAGAATCGCTCCATGAAGTCATGGTTTGCCCCCTCTATAAATTTTAGATCAAAGGGGATTACCTTTCTTCCCTCAGCAGCTCTGTGATTAATTTCTTCTGATCTTCCGGCAATCCCTCCGGCCAGTCGCCCGGCCTGCACAGCAGCATATCCGATATTTCACTGTTGGACTTGAAGCCTTTTTCACCAAGCTCGCTGCCGTCGAGTTCCCCTCTGAATATAAGGTCCACTCTGTCAGGCTTCTGCCCGTATATGGCTTTAACCAGCCTTAACCGCTTCACACTCAGTCCTGTTTCTTCCCGGATTTCCCTTGCCATGGCCTCCTCCGGCTTCTCTTCTTCCATCCAGCCCCCTGGAATGCCCCACGGCTGCTCACGGTACGTATGCTTAAGTAGCATGACTCTACCGGTGCTGTCCGTTATGACACCCAGCACAGACATCAAAAATTTTGCCTGGGTCCGGTGTACAGCGTAGTCTTTAAGTCTCTTGAACGGTACTGCTTTATACATCCAGACAAGCCAGTCTCTGGGTAGTGCCCGAATCAGCCTCGATAGCATTCACGCAGCTCCTTTTCACGACAATTCCTTCTTCACTCTGTACCAATAGGTGTAGGCCTCGCGGTAACCGAGCTTGCTGTACAGCCTCATGGCAGCAGCATTATTTTTCAATACCTGCAAATAGCTGTACCCCGCTCCCTGGCGTTTTCCCCACTGTAGCAGCTTTAAGACCAGTTGACGGGCATACCCCTGACCGCGCTGTTCGGGATGAGTGACAAGATCGTAGATCCCGAGCCATTCCCGCTCCAGCACCCCTGTTACACAGGCCACCGGCGCAGAGTCTTTATACAGGATGATAAAAACCTTGCTTAACAGCGGCAGGGACAGCATTTTACGCTTGATCACCATCTGCTCTGGCGGCAAATTCGTGAACCGCGCGAACACGTCCATCCACTCATCATCAACTTCTGCTGAAATTTTCACATCATCCAGTTGGGGCTCCATGATATGACTCAGCTTCAACGTCTGTACGCTGGACAAGTCCGCTGCTTCATAGCCCCTCTGCTCCAACAGCTCATCCAGCTTACCCGGATGAATAAAAGGTGTCATTTTAAACACGGGATCAAGGCTGACATTTGTATAAAAGTTTTCACACTGCAAAAGTTTCTTCTCAACACCTATGTCTTCGCCGCTATAGATAGGATTCACCGAGTTTGCCCTTTTGGTATACCCTGCGGCATAACGCACAATCCAGCCGTCGATAGACATTTGATAGAACGCCGGCAGCGCGTTCAGGGAAAGCTCTTCAATATATTTATGCACACTTATTCCCCTCTTTCATTTCACAAGTAGCATAAATATACGATCTATTGATTTTATATTCAATTCTAAATCTGATTTTATTTTAATCGAGCCACGCCTTCTGCCCCGGGTCCCGGTAATAATTAAAGCAGCGCTTAATTTGCGCTTCCGTATTCCTTGATATGGACAGAGGCGGTAAATTGCCCTCTTCGAAGAAGCTGACACCGGAAGTCTCCACTCCTTCCAGCGCTTCCCCGCCCATAATTTCGCAGTGGATAAATATTTTATAAATATGGTACGCATCCGGCGGATGATCGTGAAATTTTTTATCAAGAATGCCGATCAAACCTGCTGCCCGCACCTCAAAGCCGGATTCTTCGCGGACCTCCTTCACTGCCACTTCCGCCGGGGAAAGCCCGATATCCGCCCATCCTCCCGGAAGCGCCCACGTTCCGTCCGACTTTTCCCTTACCAGCAAAATTTCTCCGGCACGGAATATAACGCCCCGCACATCCACCTTCGGGGTTGCATACCCCGTTTCCGACGCAAACAGCGATCGCAGCGTATCCGTCTCCATGCCGGTATATTCCTGCATAATCGTAATGCTTAAATCCCGCAGCTGCTCAAACCGTTCGATATCGTATACATCTCGGCCGTATGCGAGTCCCGTCTGGCTGATGGCTTGAATCTGCTTTGCCCACGTAAGCCATTTTGGTTCCATGACATTATCCATCCTTTACATGAGAAATTGGATTTCGCTGCCCCCTATTTACTGCCTGTCTATTAGCTCCGCCATTTTGCAGCTTAACGCCTCATACTGCTCCTGATTGGTATCGCTGAACGCGTCGGCTCTGGAAGAGAGCACATGCAAATATTCAATGTCTCCGGCAAATTGCGTTGCGGTGAAGTCATAGACGTCATTGTTGATGCGGTTGTAGTAATGCCAGCCACTTTCCGTCATCGTCTTCAGGATGTCCCCTCCGAGGCGGTCCTGCACGACCAATGCGGTTACACCGCACTGGCCCAGCGCCGGATTGTCCGCTTTCCACTTTGAACTGGTCTGCAGCGACCAAGACTCCAGCAGGACTGTGGTGATATGATCATATAAAGTGCCTGTAAATGAGCGTGTGTTCATTATGCTTCCCTGCCCTCCGATATGAGTTAACTAAATCTTACCTTTTTCACCATACGAGTAGCAACCCGGAGAGCAAGCGGCGGCGCTGAATTGGGTATGTAATTTTAGGAACTTGGTTAAGGAAATTCAGATCGTGAGCGGATGCGGAAGGAATTAACCGGGGCAGATAGAAGATATTCAAGAGAACAATTTCACAAAATGAAAGGGGCTGTGACCAGTGCAGTACGGTTTTTTTGACGACAAAAATAGAGAATATGTCATTACCACCCCGCAAACGCCTTATCCCTGGATTAACTATCTTGGCAATGAACAATTTTTCGGACTGATGTCCAACACCTCCGGCGGTTATGCCTTTTACCGGGACGCACGTCTGCGGAGACTGACCCGTTACCGTTATAACAATATTCCTGTAGACAACGGCGGACGTTATTTCTACCTTTATGATCAGGGCGATTTCTGGACACCGGGCTGGATGCCGGTCAAGAAGGAGCTTGACCATTACGAATGCAGGCATGGTCTCGGTTATACATCCATTACCGGCGAGCGCGGCGGAATCCGCGTCAACCAGTTGGCGCTGGTGCCGCTTGGCTTTAACGGCGAGGTGCATCAGGTAACGGTCAGTAATACTTCCGATGCTGTAAAGCAGGTGAAGCTGTTCTCTTTTGTTGAATTTTGTCTTTGGAACGCGTATGACGATATGACCAACTTCCAACGCAATCTCAGCACCGGGGAAGTGGAAGTAAAGGACTCGGTCATCTACCATAAAACAGAGTACCGCGAGCGGCGCAATCATTATGCCTTCTTCTCGGTGAACGCACCGATGGCCGGATTTGATACGGACCGCGAATCATTCCTCGGTTTGTATAACGGGCTTGAAGCCCCGCAAACCGTGACTGCCGGACAGCCTTCCAACTCTCTCGCCAGCGGCTGGTCCCCGGTCGGATCGCACTGTCTGGAGATTTCGCTGCGGCCTGGCGAGTCAGCCAGTTACAATTTCATTCTCGGTTATGTGGAAAATGCCGAAGAGGACAAATGGGAATCTCCCGGCGTCATTAACAAGGCACCAGCTGTGGCTATGATCAAACGCTTTAGCGATGAGAGCGATGTCGAACAAGCACTGGCCGAGCTTGCTGCTTACTGGGACGGTCTTCTCTCCAAGTTCACTCTGCGGAGCCACGAGGAGAAGCTAAACCGCATGGTCAACATCTGGAACCCGTATCAATGCATGGTTACATTTAACATGTCACGTTCGGCCTCCTATTTCGAATCCGGCATCGGACGTGGCATGGGCTTTCGGGATTCCAATCAGGATCTGCTTGGCTTCGTACATCAGATCCCTGAACGGGCACGTGAGCGCATTCTCGACATTGCCTCCACCCAGTTCGAAGACGGAGGAGCCTACCACCAGTACCAGCCGCTCACGAAGAAAGGAAATCATGAGGTTGGCGGCGGCTTTAATGATGATCCGCTGTGGCTTATCCTCGGTACGGCCGCTTATATCAAGGAGACGGGCGATTTTGGTATTCTGGATGAGCAGGTTCCTTTCGACTGCAACCCGGATAATACAGCTACACTGTTTGAGCATTTGAAACGCTCATTCTACCATGTCGTGGAAAATCTCGGACCCCATGGCCTTCCGCTGATCGGACGGGCGGACTGGAATGATTGTCTGAATTTGAACTGCTTTTCCAGCATCCCGGATGAGTCCTACCAGACGACGCAAAACATTGAAGGCCGTGTAGCTGAATCCGTATTTATCGCAGGTCTGTTCGTTTACACCGGACCGGATTTCATCGAGCTGTGCCGACGCCGGGGACTTGTGGATGAAGCGGAAGCCGCGCAGGCCCATGTCGACCGGATGCGTGCCGTTACGCTGGAGCACGGTTTCGACGGAGAGTGGTTTCTGCGGGCTTACGATCATTATGGGAACAAGGTGGGCAGCAAGGAGAACGAGGAAGGGCAAATTTTTATCGAACCGCAGGGCTTCTGCGTAATGGCCGGAATCGGCGTGGAGGAAGGTCTTGCTGTCAAAGCCTTGGATGCGGTCGCCGACAGGCTGGAAACCAAATACGGCATTGTGCTGCAAAACCCGCCTTACTCCAAGTATTACCTGAATTTGGGCGAGATCTCTTCTTATCCGCCGGGATACAAGGAAAATGCAGGCATCTTCTGCCACAACAATCCGTGGATCATGATGGCGGAGACGGTAATCGGACGGGGCGACCGTGCTTTCGAGCTGTACAGCAAGATCGCTCCGGCATATTTGGAGGAAATCAGCGATATCCATCGCACGGAGCCGTATGTATACTCCCAGATGATTGCCGGCAAGGATGCCGTCCGGGAAGGAGAGGCCAAAAACAGCTGGTTGACGGGAACGGCGGCTTGGAATTTTGTAGCCATTACCCAGTCGATTCTTGGCATTCAGTCTCAATTCGACGGGTTGAAGATCGATCCATGCATTCCGTCGTCTTGGGAGGAATTTACCATTACCCGAGTGTACCGGGGCGATACTTTCGTGATCCATGTCTCCAATCCGGATAAGGTCAGCAAAGGAATCGCATCAGTTATGCTGGACGACAAGATCCTTGACGGGAATGTCATTCCTCCGGTGGGCGATGGCGGTGTGCATCAAGTGAAGGTTGTTATGGGGCATGCTGTAGCAGTAGAAGCATAGTCCAGCAGTCTTCTGAATGCTCATAAGGTATGCCCTCAATGTTCTGGGGGCATATCTATTTATTTTGTATGATAAATTACTTTACTCGGCAGCCTTCATCGGCTTAATCCAGGATCAAATCACCCGCTTCGACGGATGGCCCGGCTTCCTTCGTCCCATTCAGCTTTTCAAAATAAGGCTCAAGCTTTTTCAGCAGCTGATCATAATTTTGCTGTTCTTCCTTAGTGAGCCGTTCCGGATGCACAGTTCCTTGTGCGTCGGCAATTCGAAGGTTATAATCCGCCAATTGCTTATTAAGGGACATAAACTCCGTGAACTCCCGTTCGTTTAATACTTGTTTGGCTCTCTCCAGCTTGGTTTCAAGCTTTTCGTATTGCTGCTCCGTTCCTCCGGCTTTAACGAGGGCTTCCTTGGAACCGTAGATGCCGTCCGCTAGATAAGAATATCCGGCAAATACCCCTGCAGGAATCAATAACGCAGCTGACAAAATACTGGTCATTACTATTTTTTTCTTCATTTGACTTCCTCCTGTTTGCTTATAAATGCTATTCAATACTTTTCGTTTCAGTTGCGGCGATGCGTTCAAATCCTCGGATTCTTCAATAAAAGCCTTTTTTAACTTCTGATTAAGATCCATGAAATTTCTCCACCTTTCCCGGAATAAGCATACGTCGCTCGTACTGCTGCCGAAGCTTCTGCAGTGCCGCATGAATGCGGGACTTCACCGTACCGACCGGAATGTCCAGGATTTCGGCGATTTCCTCCTGCGAGTACTCGTTCAAATAATGCAAAACTACGGCCTGCTTTTGCTTAAAGGGCAGCTGGTTCACAGCCGCCAGCAATGAGCGATTCGAAATTTTCTCGACGATCTGTGATGAAAAATCTTCTTCCTTCTCCGACGTATAATTCAGTGCTTTGATGCCAATCCTGAGTCGCATCCATCTCTTTTTGCGGTATGCGTGGATCTGCCGTATGGCGAGGCCTGTTAGCCAGGGTCTGAAAGGCTTGGACGCATCATACCTTTTCAGCGACTTGTGTACCTGGATATAGATCTCCTGCACGATATCGTCAACATCTGTTTTTTCCTCTGTCAAATAATGAACGGTCTTGTACACATCCTGAATAGTTGCTTCATAAAGCGCACTGAATGCCTCCCTGCTGCCCTCAAGGCTAAGCTGAACCAGCCTGCCATATTCCTCCGGGTGACTCATCCCCATCCTCCTTTTGTGACTTACACTTTATATTGGCAGGATGTCTGATTTTCGTTCGATTTTTTTAAAAAGTTTCTTTTTTCCTTCAGCACTCTGTAAAATGTATACTAACTTTGATTCCAGTAACAGGAAGAGAATGGAGGGAACGGTTTGAAAGATCTGTAGTGGTGGGAGCATAAAACAATAAATTCGAGACGAATTGCATTTTAAAAGTCCATGTTATGTTACAAAAGAGTCGGTATATCTGGCTTCCGCTAAGACTACACTTGTAAAAACTTTAGTGCGGAGGTGCATTTAAATGTGCAACCAAGGGGAGGAAAAGGATATGATTAACACAAAGGATCGACTGGCTGAAGCGAATAGCAAAGTTGATTCCGTGATAGACGACATCTGGGCAAAGGCAGAACTTAATTTGAAAAAATTAGAAGCTGATCACCAAAAGCGCTCAGGACTTAATTAATGTCCTCGAAAAAGTATATCGGGATTTATAAAATATGAAATTATTCAAAGTTATCAAGCCACTCATTAATGAGTGGTTTTCCTATTCTTTAGATATAATACTAATCCATACTAAACCAGCATAAAGCCGCCGGAGGTGAATAACTGTGAAGGAAAAAGTGAAAAAGGCCTATGGCAAGCTTGCTGCCGACTATGAAAAACATTTGGATACTGACAGCCCCTTTAACGCTTTTTATGAGCGGCCAGCCATGATAAATCTGCTGCCCGAAGATTTAAAAGGACGAACCGTGCTGGATGCGGGCTGCGCCGCCGGCTGGTATACGGACCAACTGCTCAAGCGGGGCGCGGATGTCACGGCCGTCGATATGAGTCCAGAAATGTGCGCTGCCGTCATACGCCGAACCGTAGGCCGGGCAGAGGTGCGGAATCTGGATTTAAGCGAGCCTCTTCCATTTGAGAGAGATTACTTTGATCTGATTCTCAGCTCGCTCACGCTGCATTATATAGAAGATTGGGAAGAGACCTTTAAAGAATTGCAACGGATATTAAAGCCGGGAGGAAGGCTGATTTATTCGGTACATCACCCTTTTATGGATTTCACCAAGTTTCAGAGCCCGGATTATTTCGCGCGTGAGCTATTGGCGGATACCTGGGACAAAACGGAGGCAGGCAAAGTTGAAGTGCCCTTCTTCCGTCGTCCCCTGCAGGAAATCATCAATACCACCACCTCCTTCTTCATGCTGGAGCAACTGCTCGAACCGCAGCCGGTGCCGGAATTCAAGAACAGGACAGAATGGCTTCAGTCGTATGAAAAGCTGATGACGGAACCCTGGTTTTTAATTGTGGAAGCTTCCAAGCCAGCCAGGTAAATAAACGCAAGTACACCAAAAAGCCCCCTTGCGGGGGCGGAATCAGCATGTGGAATGTATTAATGATCTAAAGTATAAGGAGCCAGGCCTTGCGGAAGCGCAGCAGGACGTTTAAAGGTGCTCTGCATTTCGTAAAAGGCACCTTGCTCCGCCGAATCGTGGAACGCCCACATGGCTTCAAGCACATGATAGGCAAGCTCGCCGCTCGCCCTGTGCGGGCGGCCGCTGTTGATCGCATAGGCCATGTCGGCCGGACCAATACCGCGGGTATTCTGATCATAACCGGGCAGAAGCGGCTGCTCTGTCCATTCCTGATCCCCTTTTCTGCGGAACTTGACCGGCCCGCCGAACGTGTTCGGATCAGGAACCAGCATCGTTCCCTCCGTTCCGTAAATCTCGATCCTCGGCAGGGTGCTGCCCCCGAAGATATCGAAGCTCATGATCATTGTTCCGATCGCACCTTCTTCAAACTCCAGCAGACCGGCTACATGGGTCGGAATGTCCACCGGGATTTTCTGTCCGTATTTCTTCTCGCTAGTAATCGTGCGTTCTTCCAATGCCTTACCGGTCATGCCGGAAATTTTGCGAATCGGGCCGAGCAGCTGGACCAAGGCCGTTAGGTAATACGGCCCCATATCGAACATCGGACCGCCGCCAGCCGCATAATAAAATTCAGGATCGGGATGCCATGTTTCATGACCGCCTGACATCATAAAGGCGGTTGCCCCCACCGGCTTCCCGATCACGCCGTCCTCCAGCAGCTTCAGCGCTGTCTGGATGCCCGCACCCATAAAGGTCTCTGGGGCGCAGCCGACAAGCAGTCCTTTGGCCGCAGCCGTTTCCAGCACCCTGCGTCCCTCCTCGCGGCTGACCGTCAGCGGTTTCTCCACATAGACATGCTTGCCCGCCTCCAGTGCTCGCAGACTAACCTCCGCATGCACCGCCGGAATCGTCAGATTAATGACCAGCTCAACATCCGGATCAGCCAGCAGCTCGTCAGTGGAATACACACGCGGAATTTCGTATCTGGCAGCCTGCTCCCTCGCCCGTTCCAGATCGAGATCCGCACAGGCGATCAACTCGAGCGCCTCGAACTTGCGGCAGTTCTCCATGTAAATGCTGCTAATTTTCCCGCAGCCGATGACTCCGACCTTCACTTTATGCATGTTGCTTCCCCTTTCCCGCCTATTGGCTGTCTCCCATACCGGTATATACGCTGCTGTTCCCTGCGGCCACAGCGCTTGCCAACTGCTCTTTGCCTTCCGCCGCCCACAGGAAGCCTCGACGCATCATTTCTTTCACCTGCGGCATTTCCACAATATTGGCCTGATGGCCAAGCGAGTTGTAATAGACACGGCCTGCTCCCCAATATTTCGTCCACGCAACAGGCATATCCACCGCCTTGTTCGTGCGGTGCGGGCCATCGGCTACCGGAAAGCGGGTCGTAGCCAGCACCTCCACTGCCGGATCCACATGCAGATAATACTGCTCAGACTGGACCGTAAAATCCTCAAGCCCCGCAACGAGCGGACTGGAGCCCGGCTTGATCTCGACGGTGTACTCCACGCCATCATTCCCTGGATGAGCGACCCACTGTCCCCCGGTCATGAACTGCCAATCCACATTTTTGCGGAAGGCGTCGCACATGCCCCCGTGAATTCCTGCGAGGCCCGTTCCGTTCTGAACCGCTGCCGAGACGTTATTCACCAGCTCCTGTTCGATCTCCCCCATCGTCCAGACCGGGACGATCAGGTCCAGACCCAGCAATTTTTCCCCATCCGCGTAAGCCTGCAGCGTATCGGAAACCTCCACCTCGAACTGCTCCTGCCGCAGCATGTCTGCGAATATAGCGGCAACCTGCTCAGGCTGATGCCCGTCCCAGCCTCCCCATACGATTAACGCCTTTTTCATCCTAAACCCTCCAGAGTTCAAATTGTTTACGGATAACGCTTACATTTCACTGATTTTAACCCACCGCCGCTCGCCGATGGAACGCTCCACCGCTTCCAGCACCGCCTGACAGCGCACCCCGTCATGGAAGCTTGGCTCAGGCTGGCGGCCCTCAGCAATCGCGGATGACAGCTCCAGCATTTCATGGATGAACGTATGCTCAAAGCCGATCGTATGACCCGGCGGCCACCAGGCCTCAGCATAATCATGAGCCGGATCGGTTGCCAGTACCCTGCGGAAGCCCTGCACGTCCTCAGCGTCCGAAGTGAAATAAACCTCCAGCTCATTCATACGCTCAAAATCAAATTTCACGCTGCCGAGGCTGCCGTTGATCTCAAACGCATTCGTGGACCGGTGTCCGGCCGCAAAACGGGTTGCTTCAAAGCTGCCGAGCGCGCCACTTTCAAACCGGGCCAGAAACAGTGTCGCATCATCCACAGTGACTTCCCCTCTTGGAGCATCGGAGGCCGTGTTTCCCTTGGCACTCAAACCCGTCATTTCGGCAGCCAGCGGCCGTTCCTTGATAAAGGTCTCGCTCATGCCGATCACCTCATCCATGCCGCCCACGAGGAAGTGCGCCAAATCGATCAAATGCGCGCCAAGGTCGCCATGGGAGCCGGAGCCTGCCACGTCCTTTTGCAGCCGCCATACGAGCGGAAAATCAGGGTCCATGATCCAGTCCTGCAGGAACCAAGCGCGGAAATGATAGATTTTGCCGAGACGACCGCTGTCAATCAGCCTCTTCGCCAACCTGACCGCGGGGGAGAAGCGGTAGTTAAAGCCGACCATATGCTTGACCCCCGCCTCTTCAGCCGCAGCAAGCATTTCACGGGCATCCTTCAGCGAGAGCGCAAGCGGCTTTTCACAGAAAATATGCTTGCCCGCCTGTGCCGCCGTGATCGCTATTTCCTTATGAGCGTCACTTGGCGCATTGATATCGATCAGATCGATGTCCTCACGCGCAACAAGCTCTTTCCAGTCCGTGCTGCTCGACTGCCATCCCAGCTGCTGTGCCGCCTGCTTGACCGCCTCTTCATTACGGCCGCAAATCACTGACATTTCCGGTTTCACCGCCTGAGGAAAAAACATCGGCAGACTGCGGTAAGCATTGCTGTGGGCTTTGCCCATAAACTTGTAACCGATCATTCCGATACGGAGTTGTTGCATGGAAGTCCTCCTTTTCATCTACTTAGTCTTTCGGCAGCTTTTTGGTGGAAGAAGCACGGACTACCAGCTCCACGGGGAGCTTGACTTTAAAAGGACTGTTCCCCTCAGCCTTCTCCGGCTCCTCCAGCAGACGAAGCACTTGTGCCGCCGCCATTTCCCCAAGCTCATAAAATGGAACTCTTACGCTGCTTAGTCCCGGGGAAGTCATTTCCGCCGCATCCGAGTCGTCATAACCTACGATGGCAGGCATATGCTCCGGCAAAACCCCGGCCAACCGCAAGCCCTGCTGAATGCCGATGGCCATACGGTCATTGGCCGCAAAGATGCTGTCGATCCTGTCCATGCAGCCCGCGAGCTCCTCCGCGACCCTCAGTCCGCTGGTTCTGCTGAAATTGCCCGCAAACAGTAAATCCGGCTCAACCAACATGCCCGCTTCCCGCAGCGCACGCTCGTAGCCTGCCCTGCGGTCGCTGCTGTTCGAATAGGCCTCGGGGCCGTTCACAAAAGCGATGCGCCGGAAGCCCTGTTCCAGCAAATGGCGGACTGCCTGATAGCTGCCCTCCTTATGATCCGCATCCACCTCGTTAAAGGATTCGCCCGCAAAATGCTGGTTGATCAGGCAAAACGGATATCTCTTCTCCTGTATGCGGCGCAGCGTTTCCCGCTCCCCTGCTTCCTCCTTGGCCCCCAGAATAAGGCAGGCATCGATCTTCTGCATGCGGAACAGTCCTTCGACATCCGTAGCACCGTCCGAGTCTCGGAATACGATGAGCAGATCATAACCCTCCTCCCGCGCCCTGCTTCCGATCCCGCTCAAAATTTCGGAGAAATAATGGGCGGAAAACAGGCGTGCCTTGGGCAAATACGGCATCACCACACCCAGGTTGCCACTCCGTCTGCGAGCGAGGCTGCGGGCCATGGCGTTCGGTGTATACCCCAGCCTGTCAGCTGCTGCCAGGACACGCTGCCTTGTTTCTTCCTTGATGGGGCCTACTCCATTAAGGACACGGGATACCGTAGCTTCCGAGACACCGGCCATTTCAGCCACTTCGATTCGTCTTACGATGTTCATCAATCCTTTTAGTATGAATGAATGTACGCGCGTACATTTTCTCATGAAGCAACCGTTTCGTCAACCGCTTTCCGCCAACTCATCCCATTCATCGAACAGCGGCAGCAGCCTTTCCACCGTATCCGTCACAAAACCTTGAATCAGCGCGTCCGAAAAGTATTCCGGCAAGATGCGCGGCTCCTTCGCCGGGTCCGCGAAGAAGGCAGATGTGCGGTCTCTCCATCTGCTGATCTCGTCAGCGCTCAGCAGATCCCCGAAGTCATAAACCTCCGTTTCGTCCATGGCCATCCAGACCCGCTCCTGCCAGGGCTGCTGCCTGAACAGATGAAAGTCCGCCTGATCCGTTTCCCGATAATAACGGGTTCTCTTCTCCTGATCCGACAACCCGAGCCTGTCAGCATAAACAACATAACCGGGATAAAGCAGCTTGAACCAATAAAAATCGGTAAGCACATGCATGAAATAACCTTTAACGAACCATTTCCATGCTGCAGCTTGATGATGAGCGGTATATTCGGTGTACAAATTTATGATGGCCTTCAGGTCATCCCCTTGCATTTTGTGCTCAAAATGGGTCTTCTGCTTGTCCTCGCTTGTGCTTCCTTCTCTCATATGGATGGCATCCGGCGCGATGTTGCCCAGATAGAAAAGCCCCGGAGCCTGCCGCAGATTTTTCCGTTCCGCAAATGTCACGGCAATGCTTAAATGAACCATAGGCAATGGCATGTTAATCCTCCCTGCTCGGAATCAAGACAAACCGAAAATTATGTCATGATGCAGTCCATACTGTGTTTTACACGCTGCTCAACCGTCAGATCCTCCTCCAGCCGCAGAACCGGACAGGTCAATTCCGATATCCACTGTTCATGCAGTGTCCTGCTTCTGATCTCCGGACCTGCTTCATCATAGCGCGCCGCCCAATCCATAAATTTGCAATAATCCTCATAGCGGCTCCCGTCTGGCAAAATATCATCACCATACCGCTGCCTTTCTCTTGCCCGCAATCTTTCCATTCTCAATTCATGCGGTATCCGCAAAAAGATGACCAGATCGAATTCGCTTTTCAGCGCATCTCCCCATCTGCACACGGACCCGGAGAGCATCCATTGCGGACAAGGTTGCATTTCTTGTTTCAGCAGGCGTAAGCGTTCTTCAGGCGGTCTCCTCTCTGTGTACTTTTGTGCCCAAAAGAAATCATCTGAATCCAAATGAACATGCGGAAGAATAAGGCTTAACGCTTTTCCCAAAGTAGTAGTTCCGGAACCGGAAGCGCCTAGAATATGTATCCTTTTTTTCATAAAACCCTCCGAGTTGGTCGGACGTCCGGATTAATGATCCGCAACCGGAATTTCTGCATCATCCGCAACCAAGTAATAAAACCAGACATCCTGGTCATATACGATATGCCCGACATTCCACACAATAGAATTGTTAAATCCCTTCTGCACGAGATGAACCAGATTCGCACAATATTATAAAGCAAAATGCTATAGTCATACTGGGCGGGTTCAACGAATAAGGCATTTCTTTTTGTCCAATCTGGAATCATCGCTAAAAAATAAAGACAGGGCTTAGCCAACAGGCTCCCTGTCTTCCATACAGTTATAGCCACACAAATTTAAACGACCGGATCGGTTCTTTCCCCTTTCAGGGAACGGACGGTCCCGAGCTCCAGCCCCTGCTCCTCCGGCGGGGTAAATTCCTTCTCGCTCTTCGCAATGACGACCGTCGCCACACTGTTGCCGACGATATTCGTAATCGCACGCGCTTCGGACATAAAGCGGTCCACCCCCAGCAGCAGCGCCATGCCTTCGACCGGAATGACGTTGTTTGGTATGGCCGCGAGCGTCGCAGCCAGCGTAACAAACCCGGAGCCGGTAACACCCGCTGCTCCCTTCGAGGTCAGCATCAGGACGCCGAGCAGCACCAGCACCTGTGCAATGGTCAGCTCTACGCCATAGGCTTGGGCAATGAACATCGCCGCCATGGACAAGTAAATGGAGGTGCCGTCCAGATTAAAGGAGTATCCTGTCGGCACCACCAAACCTACCACCGGTTTGGAGCAGCCGAAGTTCTCCAGCTTGTTCATGACACGTGGCAGAGCCGATTCGGAGGATGATGTTCCCAGTACAAGCAGCAATTCTTCCCGGATAAAGCGCAGCAGCTTGAACAGGCTGAACCCGTTCATGCGCGCAATCAGGCCGAGCACGATCACGATGAACACAAACATCGTGATGTAGACCGAACCCATCATTTTTCCGATCGAGAACAGGGAGCCTACACCGAATTTGCCAATAGTATAAGCCATCGCGCCAAAGGCCGCGAACGGTGATACCTTCATAATCATGGCGACAATGCGGAAGAAGATTTCGTTAGCGCTTTCAAGAAAATGGGTAACCGGCTTTGCTTTCTCGCCCAAGCCTGCCATGGCGAGACCAAACAGGACGGAGAAGAACAGCACTGGCAGCATATCCCCTCCTGTAAAAGCGCCTATCGCATTGTCCGGAACGATACCAACGATAAAATCAAGAAATCCGTGGCTTGATTCCGCTGCCTGCTCCTGAAACCTGGCAACCGCTTCCGCCTGCACGCCCTGGGTGCTCATACCCTCGCCTGGCCGGACAAGATACATGACGGCAACACCGATCGCCATCGCCAGTGTCGTCACAATCTCAAAATACAGCAAGGCCTTGCCGCCGATCCGGCCGATTTTTTTCATGTCACCCATGTTGGCGAAGCCGATAACGATCGTCATAAACACAATCGGGGCGATGACCATTTTGATCATTTTAATGAAAATGTCACTGATAATCTTCATCTGGTCAGCAAATTGCGGGTACAGAATGCCAAAGATAATCCCCAAAGCAATCGCTGTCAGAACCTGAACAGACAGGTTTTTCCATAGCCTCATGAAATGCACACCCCCTTCTGTGATCTATATCATTGACAAATGATACCGCTTACATTGATTGGTGTGAATAATTTGGCCGTTTTGTTCTTTTTGTTCATTTAGGTCTTATGGCATCGCTCCCAAAAGCTGCGATTTCAGCTCATCTATAAATTTCTGGATGGCGCTCGTCATATACAGATCACGCCGTCTGATAAAAACTGTAGGGACCTCTCCGTAACGTCCCGGAAATGGGTAACAGCGGATGCCGCCCTTTACATTCATCTTCTCAAAATAGGATATAGGCAAAATGGAAAAGCCAATGCCGGCTTTCACACATCCCAACAGCCCTTCCATCGTCCCGAACTGCATGACCTTTGCCAATCGGAACCCCTCGTCCCGCAGCCATTCTTTCAGCCGGTGACTGTAGATACAATCCTCGTTCAAGCTCAGTAAAGTCATGTCCTGAATCGAGATTAGCCCGCGAAATTCCATCGCCTCCGGGATGATGAGTCCCAGGCTCTCGTGAATAACGAGCTCCTGCACGATTTCCGGATGACCGACCGGCCCATCCACAAAGGCTCCGTTAACGGCATACCGCAGAACAGCATCGATCAGCTGCTCGTTTCGTCCGATTTCCAGATGGACCTCGACTTCAGGAAATTTGCCGCGATAAGCAGACAAAATGGCGGGCAGGCGCACGGCAGCCGTCGTATCCGAGCCTATCGTTATCGAGCCTTTCGGAACCGGGGTATCCTGAACCGCTTTTTCCGCCTCCTCCAGCAGATTCAAAATTTTTTCCGTGTACTCCAGGAGGGTTTGACCTGCCGAGGTCAACGTAATACCGCGGCTATGCCGATAGACGAGCGGGGTTTTCAGTTCCTGCTCCAACTGCTGAATTCTGGCCGTCACATTCGATTGCACATAATTGAGCCGATGAGCCGCTTTTGAAATGCTCCCTTCCTCGGCAACCGTCCGAAACACCTTCAGAACACCGATATCCATGTCCGGCACTTCCCCTCTCTCTTCGCTCGCCATCACTTAGGATGATGGCTCCCTATCAGATAGCTTCATTATACATGATCCTCTATCCCGATTATGATGGAATTACAAAAGGAAATAAACACAAGGGAGTGGGACCGATGGAAGAAAAAACTTGGCGTTTTAAGGTGCAAGGGGAGCATGGGGAAGAAGTAATCGTCCATCCGGGTGAAATCAGAACCGTTTACGATTTATTAGGAAAAATAAGAAATAACGGACGCACAGTTTCACGTAAGGATTCACCTTGTCCTGTCATTCAGTTGATAACGGTTAACAGGCCTGCCGACTCCGCCGTATTGGATATCCAGTAAAAGGACGCCTTGTTTCTGCAAATACTCCAGATAGCGGCGGGCTGTTACTCGCGCGAGGCCTGTACCCTCCGCGACCTCCTCCGCGGAACGGGAGCCATTCTGCTTCCCCATAAAAGCGATGATCTGGCGCATCGTCATGGCCTGCAGTCCCTTTGGCAGCCCCTGTTCCTCCTGAGCCGCCCCAGTGGGCTCGCGCCGTTCCCGGCCGTGAAGCAATCGGTCCAGCTCAGGCTGTGACAGGGAAGCACCGCCCGCCAGCCTGCTTCTCTTGGCCGTGTACTGCATCAAAGCCTGCTTGACCCGCTCGAATTGAAAAGGCTTCATAATATAATCCACGGCCCCGAGCTGCAGCACCCGGCGAACCGTCTCCGGGTCGCTCGCCGCCGTGATCGCAATCACATCGATATTCAACTGCTCCTGACGCAGCTGGCGGAGTGCCGTCAATCCATCCTGCACAGGCATGTACATATCGAGAATCGCCAGCTCAGGCTTCAGCCTGCGCAGCAGTTCCATGCCGTCCAGTCCGTTTGCGGCCGTGCCCAGGACCCTATAGGGTCCTGCTTTCTCAATAAACTGCCTGTGAATTTCGAGGACCATCGAATCGTCTTCAATCAGGACGACGCTCATCGGCTCGTTTCTCCCCATCATTGCCCTCCTCCCGCTGCATCGGCAGTGTAATCATAATGCTCGTACCTTCTCCTTCACTCGAATCAATGGTTATCGTCCCGCCAGCCGCAGCCACGATGCTGTGCACAAGGTATTGGAATGGAGCTGAAAAAGTCGGCAGAGCAGCACGGAATGATCGCCATGGCATTCTGGGGCAACGGGTTCCGCCAAATCACCTCCAGTAATGCGGCTATTGTGCATCCGCAGGATGTGCGCAATCGGAAGATGCGCATTCAGCCAAGCCTTGTCATTCAGGAGCAATACCGCTCGCTGGGTGCCGCAACCTATCCGCTGCCCTTCAATCAAATCTACAGAAATGTGGAGAATGGCACGGTGGATGCCGAGGAGAACACGATTTCCAACATCTATTCCAAAAGGCTCTACGAGGTACAACAGAATTTAACAATTACAAACCACAGCTATCTGGGGTACGGTGTATTGATGAACAAACAGTTTTGGGAAGAGCTTCCCTCGGACCTGCAGCGGCAAATTCAGAGCGCTATGGAGGAAACGGAAGCGTGGGCCAACCGCAATGCGACGGATATTAACCATAAGCAGTGGAACAGCATTCAGGGATCCTCCGGCATGGAGATCATACATCCCGATGAAAGGACTTTACAGGAATGGCGCACAACCTGGTCGCCCCTCTATGCACAGTTCAATACAGCAATCGGAGAAGAGCTGATTGATGAAGTACTGCGGCTGCAGCGTGAATACGACGGTCAGACTCCTGCATGGATGAGTAATTCAAATTAGTGCTTCCACCTCCCCGTTCATTTACCGCTTTTACAAAAAAGAGCCGCTTATCGCGGCTCTAGCTCTCTTCTGGTGTCTTAGGGACCGTGAAAGAAACCATTGTCCCTTTTCCCGGACTGCTGTCGATTTGCAGTCCTCTGCCGTATAGCTGCCGCAGGCGTCTATCGGTGTTTTTCAGCCCGACTCCTTCGGTTGAATCGGAGCCTGGCTGAAAAATTTCCCGCAACCGCTTGCCGTCCATGCCAACTCCATCGTCCTTAATCGTAATTTCAGTCCAGTCCGGCCAATCAGTTACGGCAATGGTAACCGTTCCCCCGCTGTTCTTGGGCAGAATCCCATGCTTTAATGCGTTCTCAACCAGGGTCTGCACGGATAACGGCGGAATCCGCACAGAGCCGTGCGCCTTATTGGCAATATCCCACTGTATATTGATTCTGCTGCCAAAGCGTTCTTTTTCAATATACAAATATGATCGCAGCAGTTCCAGTTCATAGTCAAGCGGCAGCAACTGGCTCATATTGATCGGATCGAAGCTTCGGCGCAAATAATTTCCAAACTCATTGAGAAGAGCGACCATTCGATCCGTGTCCACCTCACTGAGGGAAGCAATCGTATTAAGCGCGTTATGTAAAAAATGGGGCTGTATTTGCGCTTGCAGCCAAGCGGCCTCCATGCGCAGACGTTCGCCGACCGATTGCTTCAGATCGACCCATGCGCGGATGCGCAGCTTCAGCTCCATAGCTCCCACAGGCTTGGTTACATAGTCATTCGCTCCTGCGGCAAAAGCAGTCTGCACGTCTTCCGGCTGATTCCTTGCGGTCAGGAGAATGACCGGAAGCTCGGAAATCGAGAATTGGCGTCGGATTGACTTCGTCAATTCATACCCGGACATGTGCGGCATCATCACATCTGAGATCACCAGATCCCATTGCCCTTGATGGAGCCGGACCAGCGCTTCCTTGCCGCTTATTGCGGAGGTAATGTCATAGTGCTCCCAAATGAGCATATCGCCGAGGATTCCCAGATTGACCGGATCATCATCCACCACCAATATTTTGGGTCTGCGCTTGTCCGAAGATGCTTGCAGGTTCGCCGGTGCAGAATCCGCTGCTTGCGGCAGTGGATAAAGCTTCCCGTCACGTCCGTCCTCCCGGAGCATACGAGACCCCCGTCCCGCCTCAATCTCGATCGCCGGCGCCGCTTCCAGCTCCGCAAGGCCGAATTGCACTTCAAGGGTAAAGGCGAACTCCGATCCTTGTCCCGGGACAGAATGAATTTCCAAGGTCCCGCCATGCAGCTCAACCAGTTGCTTTGTAACGCTAAGACCAAGCCCGATACCACCGCCAGTTGCGGTCATCCCCGAATCGCCGCGTTCGTAAGGCTTCAATATCCGCTGCTGTGTCTCTTCATCCATGCCGATCCCGGTATCCTTGATACGGATCACCGCTTTACCATTCTTCAGTTCGGCGCAGATGACAATAAAGCCTTCCTCCGTATACTTGATTGCGTTATGTACCAGATTAAACAGAATCTGCACCAGCCGATTTTCATCCGCGACTACACGCGGAAAATCCGCCGGTATATCAATGACAAGCTTAAGCCGCTTCCCTTCCGACAAATAGCGCAGCATATCCGTTACACCGGATGCCAGCCCATGCAGGTTTACCTGTCCCTTATTCAAACGAAAGTTTTGTTCCTTCAGCAAGGTCACATCCAGCAAATCGTTCAGAAGCAGCGACATTCTCCGGCTGACATTGATCAGCAGCTCCAGTTGCCCCTCGCTTTTAGGCTCCAGCTTACCCCTGGCTTGATCCAGAACCGACTGTGCCATGTTAATAATGCCGTGCAGAGGATTGCGTAGCTCATGGGACGTATTCGCCAAAAAGTCGTCCTTCAGCTTGTCCGCCTTTTGCAGATCAGCAGCCAGCTTTTGCACCCGCAGCGTATTCTGGTAAAAACGATTGAACCAAAAAGCGGCAAAGCCGAGGAACGCAACGATCAGATCGAATGGATAGTAGGGCATTTCCTGCCATAAGTAAGCTTTGATGATTCCGCCGATCAGCTGATTGACCGAGACGGCGGCTGCCGACAGCAGCAAAATGAAAGCATCCTTCTCTCCTCTACGAAGAGCACGAATCACAAAATAGGGAAGCATGACAATATTCATCAGTGCGAAAACCAATAGAAACTTGCGCTGATAAACTATAAAATCTATCGGAAGAATGATCGCAATCAGTAGTGCTGCCGCACCGAAGACATTGACCCAGCGCATAAACCTTGTGTGTGTCCCCGAAGCGAACATCGCATGTCCGAACCAAATCAAGCTTAAACCAATTCCCATATAGCTTATCAGCCTGATTTTAACTTCCCACATTAAATCCATGGGGAACCATTCCACAAGCAGCCGGTCATCGTCCATCAGCATGCCTGTCAGTGCACAAACAAGCAGTGCTGCGAAAAAAAGCACTGTTTTTTTTCGATAACCCATAATAAACAATATGGCGCTAAAAAATACAAACATCAGAATGACTATGGACACCATTAGCTGCATAACCTGCGTTAAAAGCGTTTGAAACGATACTGCTGTTGCCGTCCCCAGTTTGATTGCCTTGGTGATGCCTCCAGCATAGGGATAATCGAAATTGGACACATGAACGACAAGCTCGATTTCTCTTGCATCTGGTTGAAAAAATTCCGAGTACGGAATATTTCTCGCATGATTCTGCGCGCGGACCTCGGACGGTTGGCCATTCTCTCTTGCTAAATTGCCGTCAATATATATTCTTGAAGCCGTCTGGATGCTCGATACCCGAATTCCATAAGTCATACTCGGGTCATCTATTAAAATCCGCAGCCGATATGTTCCTATTCCAGTATTGGCGCCCGTATCGGTCGCCTGCTTCCAGGCACCGGGAACCTGAATCCATCGCTTATTCTCTCTGCCTTCTTCTCTCTCGGCAGCTTGAGGTGCCAGGAAATTCCCGGGGTAAAATTCCCATTCTCCGTTTAACGTTACAACACGTTTCTCGTCAAAGGACCATCCCCGCAGATCAAGAACTCCCTGCTTGGCTGAAGGTGTTGGCGGCTCTATGTAAAAAACGAGCCAAAGCAGCCTTAAACCAATCAAAACAGCAATAAACAGCAGCAGGAGCCCTATCATTTTGGGGGGAGTTAACGAATCAATAAGCTTTTGCAAAAACATCCAACCCTTTGACTATAAACTAACAATCCAATGGATCATACAATCGATTATAACAACTGATAGGGGAATTTGTTAGTGTCTAATGTTACTGACTTATAAACCACTACTCTTTCGATTGTCTTTTACGAAATTTCAACCAGATGCCCAGAATCAAAATGACCAGCCCGGTCAATTGCACCGGCAACGAGTTTTCAGTTACAGTGGCCGCTGCTGGTGCACTCGTGGAGTCATCCGCACTGATCGGCAGCACTCCGGCCCCGGATATCATTTGAAGAACGAGCATCCAGGCCATGATCATGGCTAGAAATTTTCTGTTCATATTCCTGAAATGAACCACCTTCCTCTGCAAAATGGAACAATGAACATTGTACGGACCAACTCTCTACATATCCTTTACAGAATTGTAAGACCTGCATCAACAAAAACAGCATAAAAAAACCAGCTCCTAATCTGGAAGGCCCAGATTTAAAGGGGCTGGTTATATATATATATTTTCATTTTCTTTTTCCATGCCTCATACCACTCAACAATATGAATACTAGGTTCTACCCCCAGTTCCTCCTGCATCACGCTTTCCAGCCTGCTGTATTGAAGCAACACTTTATTGTTCATCTGCTGGCCAGCATAGATTTGCATTAATGCGAAATGGGCTGTTTCTTCTTGAGGGAATATGTCGCAAATCTTTAGATAACATTTTTCTGCTTCGCCAATCAATCTCTGCTCCTCATACCATCCAGCGAGGGCAAATGACGTGTTCAGCCACAATGCTTTCAGACGTTCCCGCTCACTCTCCAACCACCAGTAGTCATATTCCCCGAGATAATCTCCAGTATAGGCTTCGATCACCCTCAGATAGTCTTTTACAGCTTCCATTGAAGGGGCAGTCAGCGCTGTTTGCAAGCTCTTCCATTCATCAACATCGACCAGAACGTTCTGCAATTGTAAAATGTAACCCTCTGCAACCGTTTCGAGCCTTACGTAATCCGTGAACGGACGCAGCGTTTGCCGTACATGATAAACCGTGTTATACAATTGCGCATACACTCTGTCTATTTCGTAGTCCGGCCACAGAACCTCAACGAGCATAGACTTGCGGACAGGCTGTCCACGGTACTGCAGCAAATACAGAAATAACTCCTGGGCCTTGTTGGTGCGCCACTGCAACAGCTTAAGCTCGCCTGAGGGCCGTTCGATCATCAACTGCCGGAATAAATGGATGCGAATGTGTGACGGTAACGCAGGCTTCTCAGCGGTTTCTTCGACTGCAAGCTGGTTATTGGTACGTTTTTGAATTCTTTCAATCGTTTTGGCCAACCGCTGTACGCTTACCGGCTTCACAACATAATCAAGCGCTTCCAATTCAAACGCCTGCACCGCATAATCATGAAAAGCTGTAACAAACACAATGGAAACATCCGGCTTGCTTCTCACAATGTCCTCAGCCAACTCAATTCCGCTCATTTCAGGCATACTGATATCGAGGAAAATAACATCAACAGCTTTATGTAATATCTCTGCTCTTCCAGACTTCACATCAGAATATTTCCCTACGATTTCAATGTCCGGAAGCTTCATCAGTTGTCGCTCCAGAAACTCGATTGCAAGAAGTTCATCGTCGATAAGAATTACCTTCATGTTCACTCTGCTCCCTTGCTGCAAAAGCTGCTTGATTCAAACAAAAGGTGTTCAAAAAAACCGGGATATCCTCTTTACTATTATATTGGTGGAGAGTGAAATATTCTGTTAATATTTTCCTAAATATGATGTCTCCTTTCCTACAATATACTACCCGGTTGCCGTTTTGCCAATACATTTGAAAATACCATTTGAAAATGGTTGAAAATGCAAGGAGAAAGCGATAACAGAAGCGCTGGAAGAAAAAAGCGGAAGCTGATAGGGCAATTGCACCAGCTAACCGCTTGCCTTTCGCCAGAATAAGATAAATGCCATTTAAGATTCCTATGTGCATATAATCCCATTTTTATAGAGCATCCGCAAGCACCTTATTATCCATCTCTAACCGACTTCGGACGGACTCTTTCCGGTGAGCATCTTGAACACCTGGCTGAAATAGGTGGCGTTCCGAAATCCCGTCATCTCGCTCACCTCATACACCATGTAATGTCCCGATTGTAACAGCTCCATCGCCCTCTGAATCCGGAATCCATTAAGATAGCTCACGAAGTTCTCTCCCGTAACCCGCTTGAACAACTGGCTCAAATATTTGGGATGAACATACAGTCTCCGTGCGATGGCCTCGAAGCTGATCTCTTCCGCATAGTGCTCCTCCACATACTGCTTCACCTGGGCTACGAGCTTGTTGCCCTTCTTCTCGGCCGTCTCTTTCCGTGTCTGCTCCAGCCAGCATTGGATAATGCCGTCCAGCCAGCCAATCAGATCCGGCAGCGCATATTTAAGCTGAATTCCCCTCAGGAATTCACTCATCGCCAACGGAGGGTCAAGCCGCGGATATCGCCGGTTCCAGCTATGGATCAGCGTGTTGAACAGACTCATAGCTACCACCTGCACATCCTGAATGCTGGAGCCGCCCCCTTCCTCCAACAGAGCACGAATACGCCACCATGCCTCCTTCGCCAGATCAGGCCGCATTTCGGCCCATGCTTCATTCCACTGCCGCAGCTGTATGGAATAATCGGGAGCTGCCGGCTCCGTCCACCCTGACGCCTCATAGCAGTACACACGGCTTCCCCCCTGGAATTCTGCCGTTTCCAGGGCCTCCCGGCTCTCCAGATACGAATCCATCAGCTCGCATAGATGAGCCTTGCTGGTTCCGACGCCAGCGCTCATTTCCATTTTGAGGTACGTAAATATCTGGTCGATCATGTGCTGAAGCAGCGGCTCCAATGGCTCCGGCGGACAGTCGCCCTCAAGCAGTACCAGCACGAACACCCGGTCCGAGTAATCGAGCACCTCGATATGCCCCTCTGCCATCTTTTGCGCGTACCCCTGCACAGTCTCCCGGATAATATCCGCCGCTCCATAGCGAAGCAGCTGCCAGTCCCGCTCCTTCAAGCGTGTCAGGAATTCCGGACGATTGAGCTGCAGGCTGACTGCAAGCACGCGCTCGGGTCTGCGGAGTCCCACGTAATCCACACGCTCCAGGGACAGCTCCTCCGGCTGATAACGCGTGGATAACAACTCGTGCAGAAATTGCTTTCTCAGATAGGGAAGCACGCGTCCAATCTCCTGCCTGTAGGTCCGCTCCAGCCTCTCGTGCCGCTCGCGCACGTCCTGCTCCAGCAGTACCTCGCGCAGCACAGCCTCAATCTCCTCCACTTCGGCAGGCTTCAGCAAAAAATGATTCACACCCCAACGCATCGCCGCGCGGGCATTCTCGAACTCGTCATAACCGCTCAGGATGATAATCGGCAGATGAGGGTAATCACGCCTCAGCGTCTGTGTAATCTCAAGCCCTGTCATACCGGGCAAATATACATCTGTCATAACAAGATCAGGCCGCACGTGCCGGAACAGCTCCAGCGCATCGACTCCGTTCGAAGCCGTGCCTGCGATACGCAATCCAAGAGATGCCCAGCCGATATGGTCGGTCAGCGCCCGGATCATATGCGGATCATCATCAATCAGCATAATGGTCTTCATGCACTTTCACCACCCAGCCAAAGATTCAACTGCTCCTCATTATCGATACGCGGCAGCGTGAGGGTCACCTGCACACCGCCCGATTCAGCAGATCCCAGCAGAACACCATAAGCCGCTCCGCAATACAGCTGAATGCGCTGATGCACATTGCGCACACCAATGCCGCTGGCCTCCTCCAGTTTCCATCCCTCCGGCAGTCCCTGGCCGTTATCCGTGATGCGAATAATCACTTTGGCCTGCGGGCCGTCGGATTCTGCCCGCATCTCTACTCGAATGCGCAGCACTCCCCCGGCGGGCTGGCCGTGCATGACGGCATTTTCAATGAAGGGCTGCAGAATGATCTTCGGAATGTAGCAGCCGCGCACACGCGGATCAATCTGTTCCTCATAATCGATGGAGAAAGGCAGACGCTCCTCTTGAATGCTGACGTAACAGCGGGCATGCTCCAGTTCATCCCTTACGCGGATAAACAGCCTGCCTCCGCTCAGCCCGATGCGCAGCAGCTTGCTCAGCTTTACGATCATACGGCTGATATCGCGGGCCTGATAGTCCATGGCACGCCAGTGGATCATGTCCAGCGTATTGTATAGGAAATGCGGTTTGATTTGCGCCTCCAGCAGCCCGGTCTGGGCTTCCCGTTTCGCACGGCTCTCCTCGCGAACCTGATCCATCAGCCCGGTCAGCCGGGAGGCCATATGGTTGAAGCCATTCGCCAGATGGGCATATTCCTCGGTAAAGGACAGCTCGATGCGCGTGTCGAAGTCTCCGCCTTCGAGCTGCCGCATACGCTTGATCAGCTGCCTCAAGGGTCGTACGATGCCACGCACGAACAGCCATGCGAGCACGGCCGAGCACATCAGCCCCAGAACGGCTATCCCCAGAACCTGCCACCCCGCCGATTTGACCGGAGCCAGCAGCGTATGTACGGGAATGATCTGTACGAGACGCCACTGCAGCATGGCTGGCCGGGAATAGAGAACAAGCCGCGAGCCGCCCGGACCGGACACCACCTCGAACCCGTCCTCGCCACGCGCTGCGTGTTCCTCAAGCCAGACCTGATCAATGACGGGGTCCGGCTCCCTGCCGGCTGTCTTCTCCGGGTACGGCGAATCGGTAGAACTGCCGGCCGTTCCTGCCCTTCCTGTTCCGCCCATCTGCATGATAACGCTGCCCGCCGTATCCACGAGCAGCACCTGCCCGTCCAGCACAAAGGGCAGATCGGCAAACCTGCGAACGATGTCCCCGCGGCTTAACCGGATCAGAACAAATGCCATCGTGCGGCCGCGACTGTCGAAAATGCGCTGGGCATACCCAATCAGCGAATGGCCCGATGCATTTTCTTTCAGCGGCACCCAGGCCGCGTCCGCCTGCTCCAGTGTGCCAAACCAGGAATCGGCGGCGATCATATCCACAGGATAGATACCATCTGCCGTCGTTACCGTCACACCGTTGAAGGCATCGGTGTACAGCTCCACGGAGGTGATGCCCTCGCTTACCACCACGGTATGCTCCAGTATTTTGGCAACTTCGCGCCGCTGGTGAATCTGCGTCAGCCTGCCAGCCCCGGTTGTTTCCAACAGGTTTGACAGATCGCGGTTGCTTGCCAGGGAATAGGCCGTGCCCGTCACGTTCGTGATGAAATCAAAGCCCCGCCGCGTGCTCTCGTTAAGGAGCGCCAGACGCGCCTTGCTGATCTCCGTAAACGTCACCGTGGAGAACGACTGGTAGGCAAGCCATACGATCACAGATACGAGCAGCAGATTAAACGCAATAAAGCAAGTCACCATCAATGTGGTGAGCTTGCTTTGCTGCAGCTTTTGGCGGATGAACATGGACCAGCTTCGTATGCTCATGCAGTATCCCTCGCTTCGTGTTGGAATTACCCTTTGAGCCCGGAGGTCGCGATGCCTTCCACGAAGTATTTCTGACATACGATAAAGACGGTAAAGCAAGGCACGAGTGAAAGGACGGACATCGCGAACATCGGCCCCCAGTCGGATTGCGAACTGGAATCAAGAAAAAGGCGCAGACCTAACGGCACCGTATATTTGCTCACATCGCTGAGATAGATCAGCTGGCTGAAGAAATCGTCCCATGTCCACAGAAAGGTAAAGATCATCGTTGTCACCAGTGCCGGGAAAGCGAGCGGAAGGATGACCTTGGTATAAATACGAACCGGGCCGCAGCCGTCGATCGTGGCCGCCTCGTCCAGCTCCCTGGGCAGCCCGCGGAAGAACTGCACCATCAGGAAAATGAAAAAGGCATCCGTTGCGAGCCATTTCGGAGCTACAAGCGGCAGATACGTATTAATCCATTCTAGGTGGTTGAACAGGATGTACTGAGGAATGAGCGTGACATGATGCGGCAGCATAATCGTCATCAGCATCAGCCCGAAACAGATCGATTTAAAGCGAAAATTGAGTCTCGCAAAGGCGTAGGCGGCCATAGAGCAGGAGATGACATTACCCAGCACCGCCCCAAGCGACAGCATGACCGAGTTGGTCAGGAAACGGGAAAAAGGATTGCCCTGAACTCCCGTCCAGCCATTCACGTAATTGCTCCAGTTCCATTCCCGCGGCCAAAACCACGTTTCCGTAAAAATCATATGTCCCGGCTTGAACGAACTGCCGAGCATCCAGAGCACCGGGTACAGCATGACAAAGGCAATAGCCGAAATCAGCACATGCTTCGTGACGATCCATGCCGCAGAGCTGCGTTGTCCGATCATGATTTTCCACCATCCTCATAGTGCACCCACAGCCTGCTGCTGCGGAACACGAGCAATGTAAACACGCCGATCAGAAGCACGAGTATCCATGCCATGGCGGACGCATAGCCCATCTGGTAGAACGAAAATCCCTTTTTGTAAAGGTACAGGGAGTACATCAGCGTTGAATTGACCGGGCCGCCGCTGCCATTGCTGACGACGAAAGCCTGCGTAAACGATTGGAACGACGTGATCAGTTGCATGACCAGATTGAAGAAGATGACAGGTGACAGAATCGGCAGGGTAATGCTGAAAAAGCGCCGAACCGGACCAGCCCCGTCCACGGCAGAAGCTTCGTCATATTCCGGCGGAATCTGCTTCAGGCCTGCCAGGAAAATAATCATGGATGAACCGAACTGCCATACGGACAGCAGCACGATGGAAAACAGGGCATATTTCGGGTTGGCGACCCAATCCGGCGCCTGGATGCCGATCATCGCCAGCAACCCGTTCAGCAAGCCGTCGCCACCCAGCATTTTGCGCCACAGCATGGCGATGGCCACGCTGCCGCCGAGCAGTGTAGGAATGTAATATACGGTACGGTAAATGCCAAGCCCACGAATGCCCTTGTTCAGCAGCAGCGCCACCAGCAGCGCGAAGATCAGTTTGACCGGGACGGAGACGGCAACATAGGTAAACGTAACCTTCAGGGACTGGATGAACAATTTATCCGAAGTAAACATCATAATATAGTTATCCATACCAACCCATACAGGAGGGTTCAGGATGCTGTAATCAGTAAACGAAATGTATAACGAAGCAACCATGGGACCAAGTGTCAGCAGCAGCAAACCTACCAGCCACGGAGCCAGGAACAGGAGAGCTACCCGGTTGTGGGCATATCTCCGCTTCATCGTCCGGGCCGCCACACGCTTTGCCTGCGCATGGCTGGCCTGTGTTGTACTCATGTTATAACCTCCCCGCTCAATTGAAATCCGGACACGTACAAGCTGTTACTGACCTGAAGCAAGGGCTGCCTTGGCGTCGTCAATGAACTGCGCGATGACTTCACGGGCGCTGCCCTGACCAAACGCAATCTGTTCGCTTGCGGTCTTGAAGCTTGAATCCACTTCCGAATATCCTTGCGGGTATGGAGGATCAATCTCGCTGGAGTTTTGTGACACAATGTCGATAAATTTGAAAATCTCCTGCTCCGCGTCTGACAGCGAAGGCTGCAGCTGCTCACGTACGCTGGAGTTGACAGGCACGCCGCGCTCCGAGCCCAGAATGGCTGTTGCTTCCGGATCATTGACCATGAAGTCGATAAACATGGCCACCTCTTTGGGGTGCTTCGTTTTTGCATATCCGGAGATAAACTGGCCTGGCTTCAGGTATTCACCAATCTGCTGCTCGCCCGCTCCGTGCGGAATGACCTGGATCGCCAGCTTGTGGTCCTGATTTTTGTTGACCTGCTGGAATGTGAGCAGTTGGTTCGACCAGGTAAATTCCATGGCAGCCGTCCCGAGAGAGATCGGCCGTGTCTCCAGCGCGCTGGTCGTGGAGGCCGTTACTTCGGCAGGGGTGGCGCCACCGTTCTTGCGGAGCGCAGCCCACATGTCAAACCACTGCTGCAGGTCCTCGTCCGTTGCCGTCAGCGTTCCTCCATCGAACAGCCCCTTGCCCTTTTGGCGGATAAAAATTTCGAACATGTTGGTCGTTCCTGAGGTGTCCACCGAGCCGTAGAAGCCTTCCCCCTTGGCAGCCGCAATTTTGGCAGCGATCTCGCCAAAGTCCTCCCACGTCCAGCTTTCCTGCGGGTCCTCGATGCCCAGTTCCTTGAACAGCGTGGCATCATATATCACACCAGGTGCGTTCACGCCAAGCGTGATGGCATACAGCTTATCGTCAATTGTTCCAGCTTTGAGCATGCTCTTGTCATGCTCCCCGGTGCGCAGCTCCTTGCTCTCCGAGTAAGGGGTCAGATCCAACAGCGCTCCGCGCCGGGCAAAGTCGGTCAAAAAAGCATAATCCATCTGCACAATGTCCGGGGCGTTGGAGCCGGCGACCTGAGTGGTCAGCTTGTCAAAATAACCATCCCAACCGGAGTATTCCGGTTTGATCGTAATGCCAGGGTGCTTCTCTTCAAACAGCTTGATGACTTTGGTCGTCAGATCGTGGCGGGTCTGCGAGCCCCACCACGTCATGCGCAGCTCAATTTGATCGGCGGATTTCCCCTGGCTATTGCCATCGGAAGAAGACGATGAGCCGGAGGTTCCTCCCGAACAGGCTGTAGCGAGCAATAACAGGGACATGCAGCACAGAGCGACCCACTTTTTCATGTGCATCATCAATGAATTTTCTCCCCTCTTCTTTTGTAATCGCTTACAAAAATATTGTAGCGGGATTCCATCCTTGATGACATAAAGAAAAGTAAGCTATCCTGTCAAAAAAGTAAGGGGTTGCCCCCTATGGCCGCAAGCGGCACATTTCTGTACCGCCTGCGGTTGTACATCGCTGCTTGAACCCGGGGATTGAGCCTATGTTCAGCCTTCGATTCGGGTGAATGTTCCCACCGCCTAAAGAGGCGGGGGCTTCTTGTTTCGACGATCGCTGCCTCTCTGTAGGAAAGGTCTGACTGGATCTCCACAAGCGTTCGATGCGGCACGCATCCCGTTTGGGGCAAACCCTCCCTACGGTATCCAGTCCATCACGCTACGATGTTCAAAGCCCGCTGCAAAATGACCTGGGCCGAAACGATGTCCCTGTCCTGCACCAGCCCGCATTCTTTGCATTCATGAAGCCGGATTGCCAACGTTTTTGGCACTTCCGCACCGCATATGCAGGTTTGCGATGTGCCGTGGGCGGGCACTTCTACGAGTCGCTTCCCCTGTCTTGCCGCTTTATACGACAGATACGTGATGAACCTTCGCCATCCGGCATCCGAGATGCTTTTGGACAGCCGGCGGTTACGGATCATGTTCTTCACGTTCAGCTGCTCCACCGCAATCAGATCATGTCCCTGAACGATGCGATGCGATTGTTTGTGTAAGAAATCTTTGCGCTGCCGGGCCACTTTCTGGTGGATGTTTGCGACTTTCTGTTTGGCCTTCTGCCGGTTGCGGGAACCGCGCGCTTTGCGGGATAATCGCCGCTGGGCGCGTCTAAGCCGCTTCTCCGCTCTTCGCAGATACCGTGGGCTGTCCACCTTCGTCTCATCGGACAGCGCCGCAAACGTGCGTAGCCCGACGTCGATGCCCACGGCGGTTTCCGCCGTCTGGCCGGCTTCCGCTTCCTCTATTTTCACGCCGATCCCCACCATCCACCCGTCTGCATGCCGTTTCACATTGATTTGGGTCACATTCGCCCGGTCGAACGGACGGTGTGCACGCATACGGACAAAGCCGATTTTGGACAGATAGACGTACCCATCCCGGGCGAACGTCTTGCCTACCGCACCAGGCTGAGGGTACGTAAAGGAGAGATAACGGTCGGCTGACTTATAGTGAGGAAAACCTGCTTCACCGCGGAAGAACCGCTGATAGGCATCATCCAAACGCCGCAGGCAATCTTGTAACACCTGTGAATGAACTTCTTTGTATTCGGGAAATTCCTTCTTGAAGGCGGGCAATTCATTTTGCTGCTTGGCGTAGGTGACGGTTTTGCCCTCTTGGTTGTAGGCGGTATCCCGTTGCTCCTTCGCCCGATTGTACAGCTTCCGGCATAAGATCAATGTTCGAATCATGCGTTCTTCCTGTTCGGGGGTCGGGTAGAGACGAAACTGATATGTGATTTGCACGAAGGTTCACCGCCTTAATAAGAATAAGAACATATATTCCCATCATACCACATAAACATTCGACTAGGAAAGTACGCGCCTCATACCATAGACAAGTGCTTTTAGGCTTCGCCTAACCGAGATTCATCCCCTACTCAAAGTTTTGTGAGCGCTGCTTCCTGAATAAGCTTCGAACAAAACTCGCTTCGGAAGTATAGGCTCAGAGGAAGGGGACTTCTCACGGAAACATGTTAAAGTTCCGTAGCGTTCTGAGCGCCTGCAGTGTAAGCACGCCTTGCCACTCTCTCCGGGCCTCCACCCATTCCTTTTCAAATTGATGCCAAGTCCAGTTCGGCTCCCACGAACCATCATCAGCCTGCTGATGAACAAGCAGGTCCAATTCGGCGGGAATGACTTCCGCATACTTTTTATAGTAAGGAGAAGCTGGAGAATGCACCACCTGCAGGGGATTTGCAACGTATCCTGTCCGTTCTCCGGTACGGCTGTCTACGCACCGATCCAGGAATTGCCCAAGTTTATCAGCTATCTTGCTTCCCTGTTCACTATCCAATCTTTCCGCCAAATGCAGATAGCAGAACAATTCATGCATTTCGGACAGATCGCACTGATTCAGCAGGTACTCCATGGCATGATCGATCAATGGATTCAAACTCGCAAATTTAAAAACAGAGCGATAATCAATCAAAAAAGCAAGGATATCTGCATTGGGATTGCCCCAATGGTCTCTGAACACCCCATAATTCCACCAAACGGCTCTCGGATAGTTTTCAGCTTCCTTCGGGATTATGTCCCAGCCTTTTAACTCCGGTTGATATGTATCTTCAAGAAAATCCAGCGCATTCAGAATCATTTCTGTGCGCAGTTCCGATAGTTCTCCTATCTGCAATATCTCAAGGCCAGTGCGGAAGACTCCGGGCAGCGGAGGTCCGGTTCCAGACCGTTCCCGAATCCGCCATCTTCATTCTGATATATCTTCAGTTCTGTAAGTACGGCATGAAAAGAACCTGACTCAAATTCATACTCAAACAAGGCACGCTCCAGGCTTCTGGCCTCATGCTTCATAAATGCCGCAGCCCGCTCAAATTCACTTCTGGTTAAAAGTTCCATAAGTAAACCTCCTCATTATAATTGTGTAAAACAGTTAAAAGGCTTATGATTTGATCTTCCAACCTTCACGGTCCGCCAAGCTTTGAATTTGCGCCGTATGATGCCTTACATGCCAGGCGAATCTTTGAAGAGCAGCATCCAGCGTCATGCCGCCAAGCTGCTCGTTTCTGAAAGTTCTTTGATAATCTTCCTCACCCAGCGTATACAGCAGCGCTGCATAACGGGCATGCACCGCTTCGATAAGCAGCAGCGAAGCTTCCGCCTCCGCTGAATTATAATCCCCGCACTCAGCCCATGCATCCTGACGGTATCCGGGGATGACGGGATTGTCCTCCGTCAATCCGCGTCTGAAACGAACATACGCATTCATGTTGTTGTCCGCCAGATGATGGATGACCTGCAGCACCGTCCAGCCACCTGGACGGTAAGGCGTTCGCAGCTGCTCAGGCGTCCACTCCTTCACAAGCTCCCGCAAAATTTGCGGCTGCTCTGCGATTTCCCGGATATACCGCTCCCGCTGCTCTTTCCCGGCCACAGGCACGTATTCAAACTTTCCGACAGGATACCGAAGCTCATCTGATGCTTGATTCATGATCTTGTCCTCCTCATTCGCAGTAATCAGCTTAAAATACCAACTCGCAATCATGGTGCTCCCACACATCGAACAAATTGCCATCAGGATCTTCAAGCGTAAAAAATTTCCCGTACTTCCCTTCGTCAACAATATCCCCCACCTTCACACCCTCTAACAACAGGTTTGCGTGGAGGACTGCAATATCATCCGTAAAAAATGTAATGACCCATCGTTTTCTGCCGTGGGCCTCAAAGACTGCCCTTGTCCCGTGATCCGTTTCCATTAAATCGAGAATTGGCCGGTTTCCCCGAAAGAGGCTGGCATAGCCCTGCCGCTCATGGCAGAGGTTAAACCCAAAATGCTTCATAAACCATGCTGCGGATCTTTGAATGTCTGCTACCGGAATGACCGCATAAGCGATCCCCAAAATACGTCCTTCTCCCAATCTCATAACCTCCTACAGGTTAATAGATCATCATACAGATTACCCGCGAATCCATCACATTTTTTTCCTGGATATCCAGTATAACCGATCCTTTGCAAAAACACAGGCCGACAAGAATTGCAGAAACTTCAACTTCAAAACGCGACAACAATCCTTGATCAAGTAAATTGTAGAAAAATGGCTGGATTTCAAATATACATATTTGAGGCCTTCAAGCCGATATTACTTACACATTGTGTTATTACAAACAGGTAAAAGGGGTCTATAGGTATGAAATCAATAACGAGAATGACACTGCATAAGAAACTGATGATCACCTTTATTATCGTCATGCTGATCCCAGCCGTGGCAGTGGGTGCTTTATCCTATAATTCCTCGGCACGCAACTTTGAGCAGCAGATGCTGCATAACGCGCAAGCCAATGTTGACATTGCCAACAAGATAGTGTCACAGCAGATCGGAAGCAAAATGGCGGATATTGAGCATTATGCGCAGCTGTTTAACGCTCAGGATGCCGCTGATCCGGAAGCATCCGGCCTGCGCGACAAGCTGGAGCTTTATCTGGCCACCCATTCGGAGGTGCAGAATTTCTTTATAGGAACGGAAAATCAGGATATTGTACGCGCCCGCGAGGATGCTTCTGACAGCAAAAGCGACCCGCGCGAGCGGCCATGGTACCAACAGGCTGCAGCGAAGCCCGGGCAGACCGTGATTTCTGCTGTTTCCATGAATTCGGACAATATTCCGGTGGTGTTTATCTCCCGCACCATTGCCGACGGACAAGGGGTATTGGGCTTGTCTCTTAATCTGAGCAAGCTGCAGGAGATGACCGATATTCAGGTAGGAAAGAGCGGATATATCCTCATCATGGATCAGAGCAAGCAGTATGTCACGCATCCGACCGAAGAGCTGGGCAAGGTCATCAATGCCGATTATGTAGATAAAATGTTTACTGCTGACGAGGATACATTTACATACAATTATGGCGGGCAGAAGAAGCAGCTAGCCTTCTCTACCAATGAGCTTACCGGCTGGAAGGTGGCCGGAGCCATAATGAGCTCCGAAATCACCGATGCCGTCAAGCCGATCCGCAATACAACCCTGATCGTTATTATCGCTGCCATTCTTGTCATTGGCGTGTTGGCTACGCTGCTTATTCATTCGCTGCTGCAGCCTCTGAAGCGGCTGCAGCAGAATACGGAGCAAATCAGCGGGGGAGATCTGACCGTACAGGTGGCTACCGCCCGAAATGACGAAATCGGGGAGCTGTCCCGGCATTTCCAGGGGATGGTCGATAACCTGCGCTCCATGATCCTGCAGGTGCAGGAGATGACCGACAGCCTGTCCTCCTCCTCCCAGCAGCTTGCGGCTGGCGCTGAACAGACGACTTTAGCCATTGAACATGTGACGCTCGCCATGCAGGAGGTGGCCACAGGCACGGAGAAACAGCTGATGACGATTCATGAAGGGGATGAGCGGATGCAGGAGATGTCCGCCGAAGTGGATCATATTTCAACTTCCATGCAGCAAATGTCCGAGATGGCCGCTTCCTCCATTACACTTGCAGACTCCGGAAGCGAATCAATAGGGGATGCTGTCATGAAAATGGACAGCATCCAGACGACCGTATCGGAGCTGGACAGCGTGATTGAAGATTTGAATACACGTTCGTCACACATCGGCAGTATCGTAAGCACCATATCCGAAATTGCCAAGCAAACCAACCTGCTGTCCTTGAACGCATCCATCGAGGCTGCCCGGGCAGGGGAGCATGGCCGCGGCTTCAGCGTTGTGGCGACAGAGGTGCGCAAATTGGCCGAGCTGTCCGCACAGTCTGCGCAGCAGATTACCGAACTGATTCACGATATCCAATCCGGTGTGGCAACCGCCACTGACCGGATGAATACAGCGAAGGAGCGCGTCGGCGAAGGTATTACGGCCGTGGATCTTTCCGGACGCTCCTTCTCCCGTATCCGCAAGTCAATCGGCAAGTCGGCGCAGCAAATCGATTCCATCGCCGCAGCCGCTTCCGAGCTCGCACAGAATACAGTCACTGTCGTTCATGCCATGGAGGAGGTCGGCCGGCTTTCCCAGGAAACGGCGGGCAATTCGGAAACCGTATCCGCTGCGGCACAGCAGCAGCTTGCTTCCATGGAGGAGATCGGCAGCTCCGCCGCAGATTTGACCCGGATGGCCGAGCAGCTTCAACAGCTGGTTGCACGGTTTAAGTTGCATCCTTCCCATAGTGAGGCAGACCAATAATTACAGCATTTTTTCAAAACATCAAAGCCGTCCTTCGATAAAGTTGAAGGACAGCTTTTTTAAGATTTTTCGGGCTATTGGCCAAATATCATTTTAATTTTTTCACGATCATAATCTAGTATCCAATCATTATACTGTTCGTAGATCGGCTTTAATATCTTCTTATTTTCAACTACAATGTCCAATCCCCTGTCATCATACAGATAAAAAATGATCTTTTTAGTCTCATTAACTAAAAATATGTCCCCAACAATACTACTGACTTCAATTTCTATTGTTCGATTTGCAATTGCCCATATAAGATTATCAATATTCAAATTTCTGACTTTCAACTTAGCACAATATCGAATGGTTACTGTATCATCGTCTTCACCTGTATCCTTGTACCTGTATTCCTGTTCTTTCTTAAAGATTTGCTTTAGATCTATTCCGTCGATGAAATTTTCGAAGACTTTTAAGACATCGTTTTCAAAGTCAACAACTTGATGTTCGTCCCAACTATCCATAAACAACACAAAATAAATACTATCATTGTCCTGATTGACCGCATTAAATAGAGTAACAGCCCTTTGCTTTACCTGCTGTATTCTTTTTTCGGATACATCAATATCTCCACCCATTTCAAATCTAATACCAACTGGAGCATTATAAAACAGAGGGCTTTTTAACTCAATTCCTCCAAAATTGTTCAAAAGTAAATCATCCAAATATCCATTTCCCATACCGTCACCTCTTTAGTATATAGCCGTAAAGAAAACATATTGTTTGCTCTACGGCTGTATCTAATTTTATATTTATTTTAACTTAATGACTGTACCAGTTTGACTCTTATGTTTTCCGGTTATAAAATTCCCGTATTCGTCTGCATCAGCGACCCAATGCAGTTCATTACCTCTCTTTTCAAATACCTTAAATGCTGAACCACCGTGTCCAATTGTATCTTTTGCCCACCAATAACCTTTCTTCGTATTATCTTGATAAGCTGTGACCTTTTGTCCATTAAAATTATAATTCACTTTTGCTTTCGCATTTGTTTTTATATCCCATTTTGTTGTTTTGTTTGGTTTTTTCCCAAAACCAGCAGACTTTCCAGTTCCTCCACCAACAAGTGAACCTGCAGCCAAGGCAAGTACTTCTGCATCTGTCCAACTCTGATAAGCACTTAACAGCTGTTCTCTAGCCCAATCAGATTTGCCAGCACTATTATTATAGGCACTCGTTCCCGTTACCAAGTCATATAGATAATTGTACTGGTTTGCGCCACCAAAGATAGATACAAAGTCGTAGCGGTTACGTATGAAATCCTTATATACCTGATAATCCTTATTTTTGGTGGAGTTCGATTGAACACTGGCTTCATTCAATAAGATCCTAAGTTCTTGATAATCAAGCGTTTCAAAAGAATGTCCACTCGGGTCCACATAAATTAGAGGGTTATTACCCACATACGTATACAAGTTCAAACTCAGCGGATCCGTAACCTCTCCCTGATACGTATCTTCCCCCATAAAGCGGCCTACGCCTGGGTCGTACCAGCGGGCGCGCAGGTATTGCAGACCTGTCGTGTCGTCCCAGTATTCGCCGGAGTAGCGCAGCATGTTTGGTACCGTCTCCTGCTTCGTCAGTGGTCCGCCCCAGATGTCGTAGCTGTAGCTGTTCAGCACATTGCCTTCACTGTCGCGGCTTGGGTCAAAGGCTTATTACGATTATTTGCATTTTCATTTATCCAGGATAACAGAGAGAAAATGAAGATAAAATATTTGAACAAAACATGATGGTATCTGGTGATTCTAAAGGTACTACGAGAACAGAGAGTGGTCCTCAAAGAAAACAAATTGTTTAGCCGCTCACTTTTTTTGACGCTGGGTAAAGGTTAAAAAAGATCTTGAAGGATTTAACCTCCAAGATCTCTTACATAACTAATATGAATCTCGATAGTTACCTGCAAGCTTCTTCACTAAATCATGAATTTGGTCAATATGCCAAATATAGTCCGAGAATTTCAAATGCAGTTGCAGCAGGGTTCCGACCGTTTCATCTATTGACTGCATGTCACTACTCTCAAGTTTGGATAAGATATCCCTAAGTTCAACTACCATTTTTCGTAAATCATCAAAATTCGAGTCTTGTTCGTCTAATTCTTCCTGAGAGATAACCTTTTTTTGGCAAGAATCATTCAAACGGGAAAGAACATTATACGTCCTCAATAATTCTTCTTGCATACATTTTTCTCCTTTTTAAGGAATTATTCGACCTTCTTTTAATGCTGCTTCCGTCTTTTTGGCGTTAAAAGAACCATCCAAATTTAATACTGCTTTAACCTTACCACGACTATCAAATACCTCCATATGGTCATGGTGTAAGGTGTCTAAATAATATTGGTCACCCTTCTTCAAATAATCATTCCCTGTTTTTCTAGTAACCTTATAAACCGTAGCACCTTTAACAACTGTACTTGTTTTTTGCGAGAGATTTTTTAATGAAGTACCAAAATCGAGTTTGAAAAACTCTGACATGTTGTTAGCTTTAAGAATCTCACAGTTATGCACCCAAATGCCTAGATTGGAAACAAAGTAAGAATTGAAATCCTCAACTTCAAAGTTATAGACCGTTGCTTCGCGTGGCTCTTTCTCAATCTTGTCTATTGCAAGTTTAGTTCCGTCACTCGAAACAAGCAAGTCTCCAACGTTCAGGTCTTTAACAAGCGTCCATCCCTTGCCATCCAACCAGAACGGATGCTCACCTGTAACCTCGATGATTTCATCCCCGATGTGGACATAATAAATTTTGTCAGCTTGTTTTTGGAAAAGCCCTACGACCTCTTTATACGCCACTTCTCCATCTTTATCAGACTTAGCGAGCACCTTATCTCCTATTACAATTTCCTCGATAGGTTTCTCTCCTTCGTCTGTTTGCACCTTCGTACCTGCGGTGAAACAATTACATGCCTTCGCATAATCCAGTGCATCATCTACCAGCTTAAATTCTTTCTCAACGACTTTTCCTGCTTTGTCTTTGAGTTTTAGAATTAATTTGCCGCCTTTTACAACTTTGCCGATAGGCAAGAAGCCTGCGGTTGCTAACCCTTTGGCTAATCCCGATGAATTAGGATCACGGAGCGTATTAATGTCATCCAAAATGAGGAAGTTTGCCACGCTTCCTACAGGTCCACTCCAGCCTTTCCAAGGGTCTGTTGCTGAATAAGCGTTGCCTGCAAAACCTCCCCAACCAGCACCCATTTCATGTCTGTGTCCCGATGGGTCTGTATAAATCAACGGATTGTTCCCCACATACGTATACAAGTTCAAGCTTAGCGGATCTACAACCTCTCCCTGATACGTATCCTCGCCCATAAAGCGGCCTACGCCTGGGTCGTACCAGCGGGCGCGCAGGTATTGCAGACCTGTCGTGTCATCCCAATACTCGCCGGAGTAACGCAGCACGTTTGGCACGGTCTCCTGCTCCGTCAGTGGTCCGCCCCAGATGTCGTAGCTGTAGCTGTTCAGCACATTGCCTTCGCTGTCATTCAGACCCACCACATCGCCGTGGCCGTTCAGCTGGTAGTACTGCAGCGCATCCGTCGCCTTGTCCTGTCTTGCCCAGATTTGGCCGGACAGATCGTAGATGTATACATACGTCAGCGTTGGAGTGCCGCCTGTGACGTCCGCTTCGGCCATCAGCTTCGCTTCTTCGTCATAGTAGTAGCGGGTCGTTTTGCCGTCTGCTGTGCGTTCGTACAGCAGGCCGTCTCCGTTATACGAGTACGTGACTTCCTTACCTTCGCCGCTTACCTTGGTCAGGCGATTGATGGAGTCATAGGTGTACTCGGCGTTCTTCATGCCGAAAATTTTGCCGCTGCCCATCCTGCCCCGGTTGCCGTTGGCGTCGTAGTTGTAGATTTTACTTTCCTCTGCCGCCATTTCGCTTGCTACCCGGTTCAGCGGATCGTAGCCGAACTGATCTGTACTGCCGTTCTGGGTGCGTTCAATCATGTTTTTGCTCGCGTCGTATTCGTAGCCGAATTGCTGCAGTGCCGAGCCATTCTGCTCCACCGATACGCCGGATAGATCGTAGCCGTCATAGTTAAAGCTGGTGCTCAGTCCGCTGCCGTTTGTCTGGCGCTTCAGCAAGCTGTTCGGCGTATAATCAAAGGTCATACGGTCAAGCGGGCCTGACGCGGCCTGCAGGCTCATCCCGCCTCCACCCGTGCTGACCTCCATCTCCGTAACACGGTTCATGCTGTCCAGTTCTGCCTGCACGGTAGTCGAACCGCCTTGCGGATCGGTCAGCGTGTAGCCGGTCCGGGACTGGGTGTTATACGTGTAGCTGATCTCCGTTCCGTCCGGATACGTTAAGCCGGTCAGGAAGCCGTTGTCTTCATTGTACGAATATGCAGTCGTTCCATGAGCGTCGGCCATGCTGGTCCGGTGGCCTGCGCTGTCATACGTATAGCTTGTCGTGAAGTCCGGTCCGGTCATCTTCGTCAGCATGTTGTCATCGTTATACTCAAACCGGATGTTCTGCGAATTACTTGTATACATGCTTGTGACGTTACCGCGCGTATCATAAGAATTCGTCGTTGATGTGCCGGAAGCCTTGCGGTTATACGTGCGGCGGCCCAAATCGTCATAGTTGTACAGGCTTTGCTGGCCATCCGCATAGGTCACCATCGTCAGATTGCCGCCCAGGTTGTATTCATAACGGGTGGTCTGACTGGCCGGATCGGTAACGGAAGTCACCTGGCCGAGCGCATCATATTGATACGAGGTGCGCTGGCCATTGCCATCCGCCCGGCTCGTCACCATGCCCGCAAGGTTATAGGTTACAGATTCCAGTGGCTGGAATGAACCGTCTCTGTACTCCTGTATCGACGTGACCTGTCCAAGCAGGTCCGCGACCTGGCGCTGGCGGTTGCCTGCCGGGTCCGTGTAGGTCACGTTACGCCCGGCATCGTCGTACACCGTGCTGTCGCTGGTGCCATCCGGATAGCTGCTCTTGATCTGACGGCCAAAAGCGTCGTAGCTGTAGCGGGTGACCGCGTGCTCGGCGTCGATGCTTTCCGCAAGATTGCCGTACTCGTCGTAACTGTAGCCGTAGATGGCATCCGCTGTCTGTTCCTGGACAAGCTGGCCGAGCGGGTTGTACAGTCTTTCCGTACGGATACCGTCTGGTCCGATCATCGTTACGTCATTCGTGGCGTCGTGATACGTGACCTTCGTTTGAGTTCCATCGCTGTGCGTGATGTTTGTGATTCGTCCAAGGGCATCATAAACATACGATTCAACCCGGCCGGAAGCGTCCTTTTTCGACTTCAATTCCCCTGTAGGATAATAATCATAGGTATAGGACACATCCTCTGCCAGCGTCTGGCTCGTAACGAGCTGGGAGCCGTAGGAGGAACCGAATTTGTTCGTAATATACGAAGTTGTAAACTCATCCATTTTGATTTGCTGACCTGACATATTGCCCTGGCTGTTATACAGGTAGTTCACATCAGACAGCAGTTTGCCGCCGCCGGAGCCCTCATATTGGCTGACATCGGTCAGACTTCCTTGTGTATTATAGCGGTTCACGGTGGCGAGAGACTGGCTGTCGCTGACCTTCGTCGTCATCCGTTCCGGCAGCACCCAGAAATGCCCGCCGCTGGATGGTTCATAGGCATATTCGATTCTTTGCCCCGTACTGAGCGTCTGGCTTAAAGGCATGCCGTATTCATTGTAAGTATAACCTGTCGTAAGCGTCCCGCCGGATGCTCCGTTCCCGCTTTGGGTTTCATCAATCTGTACCGGCAGGTTCCATGCTGCATCCGCAGCATAGGTATAGTTAACTTTGTAGCTGGTTGAACCGCCCTGCTGGCTATAGGAAGACAGATATACCCGATCCGGGATGTTGTCTGCTGCGAAGGTTTGCTCAAAACGGAAGGTCTCCGTCACCTGCGCTCCGGCTGCGGTGGTTGTCCATCCTGTGTCGGTGCCATAACTGTTCAGATCCTCGCCGGAATACGTGTAGTTCACCTGATTCAGGGTTCTGTCCCCGGCGGTTGTGCTGTACAAATCCGCCCGTGAGCTGACTTTATACACCGTCGCGGTACCGTATTCCCCTGCCTGCTTCACATCAGACTGGTACTGGATATCCGTCATGGAAGAAGTCGGCCGCACGATCCGGGTTAAGAGCGCAGTTGTGTTGGCTCCCGCGTCCCCCAAATTGCCTTCCGCATCTGCAACCAGATGAAATGGCGCTGTAATGATGTTGTAGGAGTAACGCGTACTGCGGGACAGCGGATCCATAACCTGGGAAAGCACCTTCTCCTCAGCTGCGCCGACCGACACATATGTGTATACATGCTCTGTCCCCGTCTCCTGCACCGTTACCCGGTCGCTGCCGTAGGTAAAGGACAGTTCACGTCCGTCGTTGTTGCGGATGGAGCTGATTTTTTTGTCTGATTCCGCACCTGTATAGCTAAATTCCACCCGGTTGCCGTAATTGTCCGTAATCAGGATCAGGAAGCCCTGCCCATCCAGAAAATAGTGATATCCGTTTAATTCCTGCACCAGATAGGCGCTGTTCACACCATTGACTGTTTCGCTGGAATCGTCGGATACCTTCAGGTCATTCCAGACATAACCGGCAAGCTCGTTATCTTCTGTTAATTCATAGGTGCCTGTACCCGGAAAATAGATATACCGCTGTCCATCCTGCTCCTGAATGTAAGGCAGATCCCAGCTCCAGCCACGGCCGAGACCGGAGGAGGCACTTTCCCGGCGTTCGCTTGCCGCATTGATGTATGTGCCGTCCGCCTGCTGGACAACCCCTGGCTGGCCGCCGGCGCTGCCGCTGTCATACACACGTGTCAAGGCAAAGGGCAACGAGCCAGGCAGCACAAAATCAGTGCTTTGCACAAACAGGCTGCCTGCGGATGCCGACACTCCGTTATCTCCGTAGTTCTGCGTATACAGACCTGACTCATCCCGCAAACGGCTGTGTGTTACACCCGCCAAATCCGCCGGACTGTAGACGGCATCCAGCACCGCCAGAGACTGCCCGGGAAGCGGGCCTGCCCCGGCCTGCGGGCTGTATACCACATCTGTTACTGAATCGCCGATAGGCGCTTCTTCTTTAACAGTATCCGTTGGGGGATTACTTACATTCATTCCCTCTTTCAAAGCTTCCTCTTTTGAAGTGTTCCCTTCCGTAGCGCCGACCACCGGGGAAGTGCCTTTCTCTACAGGTATTTCCTCACCCGAAGCCTTCTCTACTGGTACTTTCCCGCCCGAAGCTTCCTCTGTGGCTGCTGGTGCTGTCGCAGCCTCTTCCGCCGCTATAGCTGCCCCAGTGTCTTCTGCCGGTTCAGCCACCATGACCCGTGCTGCGTTCAGATCGTCAGCCAGTGCCGAATCGGCGCTGCCGCTTTGTACTGCCTTGTAAATTTCATACAAGGTATAGCCTTTATCCAACTGCTTGTTCAGCCAGGCGTCATCCTTACCGGTCTGCTCCTTAAGCCAGGACAGCGTAATAATCTGCGGAGAAGAAGCCGCAGCTTCCTCCCGCTCATTGTCTGCATAGGCCAATGCTCCAAAATTACCGAGCAGCACAGCCATGCACAGAAGTACCATTAGACTTCGTTTCAACACAGAATCACCTCAAACTATATTTTTAAGCCGCTAAGTAAACATCCACAACAACCATGTTTAGTTGACAAAAGGAAAGACCTTCTTCGTCCGTTTGCTGACATTGCCGTTCCTGTCGTACTCAAACCAGATTTCATCACCTGTGTACAAAATGGTTTTCAGGAGCTGATTGCCTTTGCCATATTCGTAGGAAGTATCGGTCCCTGTCGGCATCAGTGCCGCTTTAATCACCGTTTGCAGAGCTTTTCCGTTCAGTTCTTCGAGCTTCACATAGATGGTCTGCCCGGCTGTAAGCTCCTGTTCAACCACGGTATAATCCCAGCCGTAAATCTGTTCTACAGCGGACGAAGTGACAAGCAGCTCCGTCATGTCCGCATTGGAGTAGAGGGACAATACGGGCACCTGATCATAATTGGCGCTTTCCTTGACCGTGAAGCGGTATTTTCCAGTAGCCTGAGCTGTAAATCTGTACAGACCTTTTTCGCCAGCAGGGAAATCGGCCACCTTCTCCACCTGTTCAATCAGCTCTTCCCAATCCCCGCCGATCACTTCCTGCAGCGTAAAGACACGATATGGAGCGCCAAACGTAATGCCTGTTCCGGCAACCGCCAGCTGGATGGACGCTTTTCCCGGAATGGCCTGCTCCGCACTGACGCCGCTTTCCTCGCGGATCACCTGCCCGGCGGTATCCTTCAACACATATTGGTACAGACCACCGGTTGCTGCCGCATTGTTCACAAGCGGTGCAGGCTGCTCGCTTTTGCTTGTATAGATCGCCTGTCCACCTTGAGACAGAGAGGCTTTCAGCAACGCAGGCTCCGTGCTCGGTTCGGCTGTTACCTGTTGATTAAAGCTGAAAGTAACTGCTGAAGAAGACGTTACCGTTACGATCAGAACCTGTCCCACAGCAAGAGAAATGCTAGTCTGAGCCGCATCCAACTGCGCAAGGTCAGCTTGCTCAGCCCCTCCCGTGTTCGTCCCGTAGGTTGCAAAATCAAAATACCGCTCTCCCGTTGCCCCGTTCATGGTCACTGCAGCCGCCGCAGTGCCGGTTAGCGTGAATTTATAGCTTTCGCCCTGGTTTACCGTGACTTGTGTCGTCTCGCCTGATTCAACAGGTCCAACCTGGAACAGACGGTAGACTGCACCGAAGGACACCGGCACATCCGAGGTGTTCGTCATGACGGCTTTGCCGCCAGCCTGTACTAACGGAAGCTGTGTCGAATCCGTACCGCTGCTGTACTCGGAACCGTCCGCACGGTAATTGACATAGCTCCAGCGTGCCCCGGACGCCATCTCCCCGCGTTCCAGCGCATTGGCTGCTACGCTGATATTCGTAAATTGATAGCTTTCTCCCGGGTTCAATATAATCCGGTGAAAAGCAGGCTCGGTGCTCGGCTCCGGCTTCAGATTGGCAGCATACGTAAACGTTATCGGTGAATCGGATATGTTCGTAACGATGCTTTCCCCACCAGCCGGAATGTTCGGGCTAGAGGTGGTCGCAAAGCCGTCAAAGAAACGTGAACCGTCCGCCTTATAAGTGGCATAATCAATTTCCGCATCCAGTTCGGCTCCATTATGATCAGGTCCGGCCGTGTCGGACCCGGTATTGATAAACCGGTAGGATTCACCCGGCTGTATGGTCAGCTTCTGAATTCCGTCACCCGGACTTCCATCTCCCTTGAACACCCGGTAAATGCCTCCGAAGGTAACCGGATTGGTGGAAACCGCAGTGACTACCGTTCTTTCTCCGGCTCTGACCAGAGGTTCGGTGAGGGTATCCGGATTTTGCGTGCGTACATTGCCGTCCACGTCATAGGTGACATAGCTGAATCTGCGGCCCGAGGATGGTGTCGCGTCACTATCCAGACTCTCGGATTCCACGCTTATGTTGGTATAAGCGAAGCTCTCTCCCTGCTGAAGTATTACACGCAGATAAGCAGGCTCTGTACTTGGCTGGACCGTGAAATCGTCCGTGTAGTCGAACACGACCGGCTGACTTCCGGTGACCGTGACAACTGCTTCTCCACCTGCAGGCACCATGGGATTCGTGGACTTGTTCATTCCGTCCGTACCCAGACTACCGTCCGCCTTGTACATGACATAATCAAACAAGCTGCCAGCTTCTTTGGCATTATTGTTAATCGGGTTGTTCAGGGAACCGTTATTGTTGAAAATATATGATTCACCCGGCTGTATCGTAATTTTGCTGATCGACTCATTCGGACGTCCCAGTCCCTTAAAGGACGTATAAATAGCCCCGATGCTCACTGGAGTATCCGATGCGCCCGTAACAGATACTTTATTGTTCGGATATACAAGCGGCTCCATCGTTCTGTTCTCTCCACGTGAACGCTCAGTGCCGTCTTCGTAGTAGGTGACATAATCAAAAGTTCGGGCAGGGTTGGATGTTTTGGCGTCACTATCCAGACGCTCGCTCTCCCCGCTGATATTCACGAACTCGTAGCTCTCGCCCCGTCCAAGTACGATACGTATGTAGGCTGGTTCGCTGCTTTCTTCCACCGAGAAGTCGTCGGTATAATCGAACGTAATCGGCACATCGTTTACGATCGAAAAGACGGTCACAATGGCATAACCCCCGGCTGGTATGGTCGGGTCTGTATCCTTGTTAAATCCGTCCGTATGCACCGATCCATC